>JACMQD010000240.1 GCA_014377155.1 Herminiimonas sp. | reverse complement strand
TGTACCCGGTCTATCAGCATGCCGACCGACTCGCCACCGAGGAACTGTGTGTCGTCCGCCACCACACCTTCGAACGCGCCGAAAAAGGCTTGCTTGAGGTCTTCATCGGCAATGCTGGCCAACTTGCCGCCGCGAATTTCTTCCAGTTCTGGCCAGTGTTCAAGCGTGATCTGCTGGCCGGTTTCTGCCAGGACGCGGTTCGCGGTTTCGACCGTGCGCGGCAGGCCGGAGACGATCACGCGATCGAAGCGTACCTGGTCCTGCGCGAACACGCGACCGGCTGCGCTTGCCTGCGCCCGGCCTTCGTCGTTCAGCGGAACCGACTCCGGTGTATGCGGCTTGCCGCTCGTGTCGAAATAGGTCACGCTGCCATGGCGCATCAGGTAGATGCGGCGGCGGCCGGCGCTGGTATTTTCTGGTGTGGCTTCCAGTGCGGTTTCCATGGTCATTTGTAGATCGGCTTTCTTTTTTCCAAAAATGCGGTGATGCCTTCGTGGGCGTCGCGGTGATGCAAGCTCTCCACGAAGTGATGCTTTTCCGCTTCAAAATGCTGGGGCAGCGAATTTTGTTTCGCTTCGCGTACGAGTGACTTGATACGCTCGACGGCGTTCGGCGATTGCTGCGCCAGTTCATCGGCCCAAGCCAGCGCAGCGTCGAGTGCTGTGCCATCCGGCACCACCTTGTTGACGATGCCCAGGTCATGCAGGCGCGGCGCCAGAACCGGCTTTCCTTCGATCAGGATTTCGGTCGCGAGCTGGCGCGGCAGTGCATTGGCGAGAAACCACGATGCGCCGCCGTCCGGTGTCAAACCGACCTTGACGTAGGCCATCACGAACTTGGCCGACGCACCGGCCACGATAAGGTCGCATGCGAGTGCCAGAGAAAATCCCGCACCTGCTGCAGCGCCGTCGACCGCAGCAATGACCGGTTTGGGGCAATCGCGCAAGGCATCGATCCAGCCATGCAAATTGTCGATCGAATCGGCCTGTACCAGTTTGTCCCTGGCGCGATTGTCGAGGAGACGGTTGAGATTTCCGCCGGCGCAGAAAAAATCATCCGCGCCGGTCAGAATGACCGCACGGATCGAGTCGTCGCGGTCGGCAGTCGACAGTGTTTCGATGGCGGCGGCATACATGTCGGGGTGGAGCGCATTTTTTGCGCCCGGGTTCGACAGCGTGAGGATGAGTGTCGCATCACGACGTGAAGCTTTGAGTTCAGCGGACATAAGCGTGGTGAGTGGTCGAATGTTGACAAGTATAGACAATATCGTTAAATCGCTGGCAGTCGCAAGCCAAAACATCAGACCGGCATCGCTGCCCGCCCGGTGCCGCCCGAGAAATTGCCGTCGAGTGAACCGTTCGGATACTTTCGGCCACTTATGACCATGCCGGTTGCCGGCTGAACTTCAGCGGGAGCTAGCTTGCCAATTTCAGAGGTCACACGTGTCAATGCGCATGTTCCTGTGTCGCAGCCCGAAGCGGCCCAATCCTCACCGGCGGAGCGCAACGCCGCCAGGACGCTTGTCCGTGCCAACAACCGCATGGTACGGATGCAGCGCGACGCGGCGTCACCGCTCTGGAACATGACGACCCAAGGCGATGTGGCGAAAGTGGAGAGTCTGCTGAAAGATAGCCGAATCGATCCGAATGCCAGCCCGCCCGGATGCCATGGCATGCGCCCATTGCATCAGGCAGTCAGGAATGGCGATGTGGCGATGGTAAAAGCGTTGATTGGCGCACCGCGTCTTTACGCCGATGCGCCAGACGATCAAGGCGTCACGCCTTTGTACGACGCTGCCGAGCGCGGCAATACCGAGATCGCCGCTGCTCTGCTCGAAAAAGCCGATCCCAATTGCGCGAACGGTTCGCACGGTACCGCACTCCATGCCGCCGCTTTGTATGGCCATGTGCAAATAGTGGATCTGTTGCTCGACAGGGGCGATGCCGACACCGCCGACGCAAACGGCGCAACCGCCTTGCACGTAGCGATTGGTACCGGTAATGCCGATATGGTGCGCGCTTTGCTGCGCAAGGCCGATCCGGATATTGCCGACGGCAATGGTGTACCAGCCTTGCACCTGTGCGTCGGCCGTGGGCAACTTGACCTGCTGCCAGACCTGCTATGCAAAGCCAATCCGAACGCTACCGATCGACAGGGCAATACGGCGTTGCACCTTGCCGCATGCATCGGAAATGCGGCCATGGTGGCGGCGCTATTGCAGCGTTGTGACTGCACGATCGGCGGCATTGGCGGTTATACGGCGCTGTTCATGGCAGCGCGATGCGGCAATCTCGACGCGATGAACATCTTGCTTGAGCGCACCGATCCTAATCAAGTCACCAGCGGCGGCTTCACGCCACTGCATATCGCCGCCTACAGAGGCCATGTCCATATTGTCAATGCGCTGATTGGCAGATCGAATGTGCAGGCGTGTACAGGTAACGGCGCAACGGCGCTTCACCTGGCCGCGGCGAGGGGCCACAGAGCCGTGGTCGACGCCTTGCTCTCGGTCGTCGATCCCGATATTCGGGACGCGCAGGGCTTGACACCGCTCTACCTCGCTGCCAGCAGGGGCAACCTTGATGTCGTCAACGCCTTGCTCGAACAGGCCGACCCCGACATCGCCGCGCCCGACGGTTCGACCGCACTCCATGCGGCAACCGACCAGGGCCATATTCAAACAGTGCAGGCACTGCTGACCAGAGCCGACCCGGATGCATGCAAGCACGATGGGGTCACGGCATTGCACCTCGCAGCGTCCCAGGATCAGCTGCGACTGGTCAGACTGTTGCTCGAATCAGCCAATCCCGACGCCCGCACCAGGAGCGGGGCAACGCCGCTGCACTA
>JACMQD010000239.1 GCA_014377155.1 Herminiimonas sp. | reverse complement strand
GCGGCGTTGGTGAACTTGCCAATTCGTGAAGCGCCCGTGGTGCGGATGCCGGCAGTCGCGGCTTAACGTGACCGAACCTGGAATCTGGGTCGACACCGTTCTGCCCAGTCAAGGCAACGGAAAATCGACTGGGACGCAGTGTGCCTATCAAACATCCAGTCGCAACGTCGTGGCCGCATCGAACCAGTGCATGGCCGACGGCTCGAAACCGGCTTCAACGCGCTGTTCCGCCGCGACCGGCGTGCCGGCCGGCGCCCGAATGACCAGCGACTGTCCGGCTATCCGCGCATGCACCAGCAAATCCGCGCCGAGCGCTTCGACCAGTTCGACATCGACCAGCAAGCCGGGCCGGCCCAGTACCAGATGCTCGGGCCGCAAGCCGAGTACGCAATCCTGCGCCGCGACCGGGGTCGAGGCCGGCGGCAACGCGATCGTCACGCCGTCGCCGAGATCGAAATGATTACGATCAGCGGCAAACCGGCCTGTCAGCAAGTTCATCGGCGGCGACCCGATGAAGCTGGCCACGAAGGTCGTCGCCGGCTTGCCATAGACTTCGGCGGGTGTGCCGATCTGTTCGGCGCGGCCGGCGTTCATGACGATCATGCGCTGGCCGAGGGTCATCGCTTCGACCTGGTCGTGGGTGACATAGAGGCTGGTGGTGCCGAGCGTGCGGTGCAGCTTCTGGATTTCGAGTCGCATCTGCACCCGCAGCTTGGCGTCGAGGTTCGACAGTGGTTCGTCGAACAGAAACACCGCCGGCTCGCGCACGATCGCGCGGCCCATCGCCACGCGCTGGCGCTGGCCACCGGACAGCTGGCGCGGCGTGCGCGCCAGCAGCGGACCGAGTTCGAGGATCCTGGCAGCTTTTTGCACCCGTGTTTCGATCTCGTCTTTCGACATCTTGCGGATTTTCAGGCCATAGGCCATGTTTTCATACACGCTCATGTGCGGATACAACGCATAATTCTGAAACACCATTGCAATATCGCGGTCCTTCGGCTCCAGGTCGTTGACGACCCGATCACCGATGACGATGTCGCCGCCGGTGACCTCCTCTAGTCCCGCGACCATGCGCAACAGGGTCGACTTGCCGCAACCGGACGGACCCACCATGACAACGAATTCGCCATCGGCGATGTCGATCGAAATGCCGTGCAGGACGGCGACGGATTTGGCGCCGTTGCCGTAGTTTTTGGTAATGTTTTTCAAGTGTACTTGTGCCATGTCATTTCTCTGAATCGACCAGACCTTTTACGAACCATTTTTGCATGATGACGACGACCAGCCCCGGCGGCAGCATGGCCAGGATCAGCGTGGCCATGACCAGATTCCATTCAACCGCCGCGTCGCCGCCGGCAATCAGCGTCTTGATGCCGATACCGATCGGGTACATGTCCTGTTCCGTCGATACCAACAGCGGCCACAGGTACTGGTTCCAGCCGTAGATGAACATGATGACGAACAGCGCAATCACATTGGTGCGCGACAGCGGCCACAGTACATCCTTGAAGAACCGCAGCGGCCCGGCGCCGTCGATGCGCGCGGCTTCGGCCAGCTCGTCCGGCACCGTCAGAAAGAACTGCCGGAACAGAAACGTCGCGGTCGCCGAGGCGATCAGCGGAATCGTCAGGCCGGCATAGGTATTGAGCATGGAGAGATTGGAGACGACCTGATACGTGGGCGTGATGCGGACCTCGACCGGCAGCATCAGCGTGATGAAGATCATCCAGAAGAACGTGCTGCGGAAGCGAAACCGGAAGTACACCATCGCGAATGCCGACAGCATCGAAATCGTGATCTTGCCGACGGCGATCACCAGCGCCGTGACCAGGCTGACCCACATCATGCGACCGACCGGTGCGATGGCGGCATTGCCGGTGGCGCCCTTGCCCAGCACGGCTGCGTAGTTGGCGATGAATTCGCTGCCAGGCATGAGCGACAACGGCGCGGAGGCGGCTTCTTGCGCCGTCTGGGTGCTGGCGACGACGGCGACGTAGATCGGAAAGGCGACGATCAGCACGCCGATAATCAGGACCAGGTGGCTGAAGAAGTCGAGGAGTGGGCGGCGTTCGATCATGGGCGTGGTTTTACCTTGCGATTGAGGATCATGCGTACTGCACTTTCTTTTCAACGTATTTGAATTGCACGACGGTCAGCGTGATGACGATCACCATCAGCACCACCGATTGGGCGGCGGCGCCACCCAGATCGCCACCCTTGAAACCGTCCTGAAATACCTTGTAGACCAGGATTTCGGTATCCTTGCCGGGCCCGCCGTGGGTGGTGGCCTCGACGATGGCGAAGGTATCAAAAAAGGCGTACACCATGTTCACCACCAGCAGAAAAAAGGTGGTCGGCGACAGTAGCGGAAAAACGATGCTGAAGAAACGTTTGACCGGACCGGCGCCGTCGATGGCAGCGGCTTCGATCAGGGATTTGGGAATCGATTGCAGCCCGGCCAGGAAAAACAGGAAGTTGTAGCTGATCTGCTTCCACACGGCGGCGATCACGATCAGCAACAGTGCCTGGTTGCCGTTCAACAGGTGATTCCATTCGATGCCGAAGCGACCCAGCGTATGGGAAATGACGCCCAACGACGGGCTCATCATGAACATCCACAGTACGCCGACCACCACCGGCGAAACCGCATACGGCCAGATCAGGAAAGTCTTGTAAATCGCCGCACCCTTGACTACGCGGTCGGCGAACACAGCCAGCACCAGCGAGATCGACAAGCCGAGTACCGCAACCAGGATCGAGAAGAGGGCGGTGGTCTTGAAGGCTTCGAGATAAGACGTATCGTTGAACAGAGTCTGGAAATTCTCGAACCAGACGAATTGCGAACTGGTGCCGAAAGAATCCTGCAACAGAACGGATTGATACAGCGCTTGCGCGGCCGGCCAGAAGAAGAACACGATGGTGACCAGTATCTGCGGAGCGACCAGCGCGTAAGGGAGCCAGGGGGATTTGAAGCGGGCGCGTTTTTCCATAAAGTTTTTTGGGGATTGCGGTTTTTAACGTGGCAATGTGCGTTGAAGAGGTGTCGAAGGCGTGATCCCCTCGATAGCCCTCCCCCAGTCCGAGGGAGGGCGCCGGCCTGTTATGCGCGATGGGTCGACGGGTCGACGACTCGGCGGTACAGGGCAGAACACAATGTTTCAGCCCTTGAGCAACTACTTGTTCGCCCGCTCGAACCGCACCAGCAATTCATCACCACGCTTGACCGCCGTGTCGAGCGCTTCCTGGGCGGTCTTCTTGCCGGTCCAGACGTTTTCCAGTTCCTCGTCGATCACGGTACGGATCTGCACGAAATTACCGAGCCGGATGCCGCGCGATTTGGCCGTGGTCTTGACGATCATCTGCTGCACCGATACATCGGCGCCCGGGCTTTTTTCATAAAAACCCGATTTCTTGGTCAGCTCGTAGGCTGCCGTCGTGGTGGGCAGATAGCCGGTTTCCTGATGCCATTTCGCTTGCTGCTCGGGCAGCGACAGGTACTTGAACAACTTGGCTACCGCCTTGTATTCGTCCGGCTTCTTGCCGCTCATGGCCCACAGCGATGCGCCGCCGATGATGGTGTTTTGCGGTGCGCCGGCAACGTCCGAATAGTACGGCATGGTCGATACCGAGAACTTGAACTTGGCGTTTTTCAAAATGTTGGCATACGCCGAACTGGACGATGTCAGCATTGCGCATTCGCCGGAATAGAACTTGGCTTCCGGTTCGTTCTTGCGACCGGCATAGGTGAAATAACCTTGCTTGGCCCATTTGGACAGGTTGTCGATATGCCGGACATGCAGCGGGCTGTTGAATTTCAGGCGCGCATCGAGGCCGCCGAAACCATTATTTTTGGAAGCGAATTCGACGTTATGCCAAGCCGAAAAACTTTCCAGGTGTACCCACGATTGCCAGCCGGTGGTGTAGGTGCATTTCTCGCCGCCGGCCTTGAGCTTGGCCGAGGCCGACACGACTTCCTGCCACGTCGTCGGCGGCTTGTTCGGGTCCAGACCCGCCTTGGCGAACATGTCCTTGTTATAGTAGAAAACGGTGGTCGAGCTGTTGAACGGCAGCGATACCATGTCGCCCTTAGGCGACGTGTAGTAGCCGGCAACGGCCGGTACATAGCCCGACATGTCGAACTTTTCGCCAGCGGTCTTCATCACGTCCGACACCGGCACGATCACGCCCTTGGAATACATCATCGTCGCCGTACCGACTTCGAACACCTGCAGCACATGCGGCGCATTGCCGGCGCGGTACGCGGCAATGGCGGCCGCCATCGCTTCTTCGTAATTGCCCTTGAAAACCGGGTTCACTTTGTAGTCTGCCTGGCTTTTGTTGAATCCATCAGCCAATCCGACCACGCGGTCGCCAAGCGCGCCGGTCATCGAATGCCACCAGGTGATTTCGGTAACGGCCTGCGCCGATCCGGCAGCGGTTGCGAGCAGGCCAGTGGCCAGCAGGGCTTTCAAGGGAAAATGCATTGCGGTGTCTCCTGGAAATTTTTATAGTAATCGAGCTTTATGACGACGGCGTTACGATACCTTAAAGCCCCCGTGCCGCGCTTATAATTCTGCCTTGCAGTGCAATATGGGTTTCTCACCCTGCCCTCACCTCGCCGCCAGGATTTTGCCTTTACATGAACCGACTTCAACTTTACCTTCGTCTGGTGCGCCTCGACAAGCCGATCGGCATTCTGCTGCTGCTATGGCCAACGCTCGCCGCGCTGTGGCTCGCGTCGGATGGTAGGCCGCCGTGGTTTTTGGTGGCTATTTTCACGATCGGCACCGTGCTGATGCGCTCGGCAGGATGCGCCATCAATGATTTCGCCGACCGCGACATCGACCGCCATGTCAAGCGTACCGCCGAGCGCCCGCTTACCAGCGGCAAGATCGCGGCATGGGAAGCGGTGGTGATCGCCGCCGTCCTGTCGATGCTCGCCTTCATGCTGATCCTGCCG
>JACMQD010000238.1 GCA_014377155.1 Herminiimonas sp. | reverse complement strand
CGGCGCGTGATTGTCGTGATCGAAAAAATTGTCGAGGACTGATAAAAATGGAAATCGGAACGCGCCGGCAACGGAAAATTACGATTGATAGCATTCCGAAATTTCGGGAATCACTAAAGACAAATCCATATGCGTATCTTCATGGATTCGAACTGGCGTTTTCCTGCGGTATTCCGTCGATTATGCGGGCTTCGCTTGATGCGTCTTCGATGCACGGAGACATCGATCCGGAGTTCACGCAGCTTGTGAGAGATTATTCAGAAGACTGCGATGACGAGGAATGCGTAATGATTTGTAGGTCGTGGATTGCTAAACGTGCGATTGAAGAAATTATTAGTCGAGGAAAGTAATCGACGCCCGCTCAATAGAAACGTCTTAACAACAAAATAAATAATTATTTTTATCAAAAAACGCTCAAAACAGTGCCCGGCGACACAGCTCAATTCAAATTTGTATTAACGTGTATTCATAGAAGATAGCCAATAACAGGGGATACATGTTTAAACGAAACTTGACGAAAGCAGAAGCAATCGATTATCTCGCGATGAAGAGAAAATCTTTCGATGAACACATTGCGCCGCAATTATGTGGAATCCGCTCTGGCACATCAATTATTTATGAGCGGGTAGATGTTGATAATGCTTGGGATACATATAAAGCGTCGAATCAAAGCACGGCTGTCAAAACTCAGGAGGATTTCAAATGGCGAGCACAAGTACCCCGGGCATTCAAAAACTTAGTGACGGATACAAAGTCGACAAAAAATTCAGAAAAGAGCGCATTCAACAGCGCGGCTTCAAAAGTTTTGAAGATGCAGAAGAGTATCTAAGCGCTTCAGTAACGAGAATTCGCGAAAAGACTACGCCGGGGCGTCATGTTAGTCACACGTTTGATGAAGCAGCGACTAAGTATTTGCAAATTTTCGAGAAAAAAACTTCTTTGAAAACTGATGTATATCACCTGATGCCGGTCATGCCTTTCATCGGTCATATGCAGCTCGATGCAATTCACAACGGGACACTCCAGAAATTCATCCAGGCGCGAAAGGCTCAGACTGTTCGAGTAAAAATCGGCAAAGACCAATACGAAGAGCGCCGGATCAAAAACAAGACGATCAATCATACTTTGGCGATCGTGCGTCGCATTTTGAATCTCGCTGCAGGCGACTGGAGAGATGAAAACAACATGACTTGGCTATCGACTGCGCCAATGATCACTCTTCTACCGCTAAGCGATTCGCGCGAACCTCGGCCGATACAATGGGATGAGCAACAACGGCTCATGTCTGCACTACCTTCGCACCTGCAGAAAATGGCGCTTTTTTGCTTAAATACCGGGCTGCGCGATGACGTAATCTGCAATCTGCAGTGGTCTTGGGAGCTGCAAGATATTGAACCGATTGGCGGAAACTCGATTTTTACTGTTCCGGTTGAGCATGTCAAAGGAGAAGACAAGCATGTCACAGAGCAAGTGGTCGTGTGCAACGACGCAGCGCAGGCAGTTATTGAGTCGATGCGTGGCAAAAGCGATACGCACGTTTTCGTATATAGACGAGAACGCGTCAAAAATACGCACCTCGAGCCGACCATGCAGTACGCGCCGATAGAATGCATGAACAATACTGCTTGGCAGAACGCAAGATTAAAAGCGTGTTTAGGCGATCTTCATGTGCACGATCTTCGGCATACGGTCGGCATGAGACTGCGGGAAGCGAACGTCGCCGACCGCACGCAGGATGCCATTTTATGGCACAGCAATCGGACAATGACAGCGCATTACAGCGTGGCTCAACTGGTCGAAATTTTCGATGCTCTGCAGAAAATAAAAGAAAGGTCGTCTAGGGAAAACGCAACGCTTCAAAGTTTGAAACATGACGCAAAAATGAAGCGAGTCACTCAAAACTCACTCAGCAAAGAAAAAAGGACTTAGAAGCTTTCGCCGCTAAGTCCTTGATTTTGCTACTGAATTACTGGTGCGGCTGGCAGGAATTGAACCCACGACCCCTTGGTTCGTAGCCAAGTACTCTATCCAACTGAGCTACAGCCGCTAAAAACGAAAGTATAACCGACTTGTTTCGATTTTGGAAGGCCTTGGGAAAACCCCTTATCGAACGCGTCGAATCGCGTATCGGCAAGCCTGTAACAACCTGCCCTGCTTGCCGGATGGCGAATGTTCGCCAAGGCTTGCAGCGTACCGAAAACCGACGCATCGTGCCAATTCGCGCGAACCATCAACTTTCGCCGTCTTTTAGCCGGTCTATTCTCGCCCGGCAACGCAATTGTAAAACGACTTATGATAAAGTATCCGCGACACGTTCTCTGCAGCAACATCGCTCGGTTATTTAGCAGCACGTTACGACATTACAATTTTTACCCTATCGGATCGGCAGCGCATGATACTCAACAAACGACTGGCGTTTTCCGCTGCTGGCGCAGTCTTGTTCATTGTTAGTGAAGCGGCTTGTGCCGTTTCTTTAAATATTCAGGTGACCGACGCGGCAGGTCTGCCGCTCGCCGATACTGTGGTGTATGCCGAGGCCCTGTCGGCACAGAGTTTGCAAAAACCGGCGCGCTCCGCAGAAATCGAACAAAAAGGCCGTAAGTTCATGCCACTGGTCAGCGTCGTCCAGACCGGAACCGACGTATCGTTTCCGAACAACGACACGGTACGCCACCACGTCTACTCGTTTTCGCCAGCAAAAACTTTCGATATCAAACTGTATTCCGGTGTACCGGGTAATCCGGTGCTGCTCGACAAGGCTGGCACGGTCGTGGTCGGGTGCAATATCCATGACCAGATGGTGGCGTACATCCATGTCGTATCGACGCCCTTTTTTGCAAAGACGGACGCTGCCGGAAAGGCCAGACTGACCGGACTGGCTGCGGGCAATTACAAGCTCAAGGCCTGGTATTACACGGCGCCTGCGACGACGTCCGTACCCGAGCAAGTCATTGCCATTACAGTCGCCGATCTGAGCGCGTCGTTTAAAATCAACGCCAAAAATGGCACGCTGGCGAATTGAGACGTCATGCCGACCATTCGCATCGCCTCGTGTGGTTATAAACGCGCGCTGATCGGAACGATGGCGCTGCAGGCTACCCATCGACGGCAGGCATTCCTTCGACCCATCACAGCGCCGACCTGGCGTCTTGCCAGCGTGCTCGCTTAGGACCACCATGCGCTTCCGCAGCCTTGAAAGCCGCATCGTCATCGTTTTTCTGATCTTGATTCTGGCAGTGCAGCTCGCCGGTTTCCTGGCTATCCGTATCGGCATCGAACAAAATTCGCGTGCGGCAATCGGTACGGAACTTGAACTGGGCACGCGGGTTTTCCAACGCCTGCTTGCGCAAAACGCCCAGACGCTTACCCAAGGCGCGCGCTTGCTGGCATCGGACTACGGTTTTCGGCAGGCCATCAGCAGTGACGACAACGAGACCATCGCCTCTGCGCTGTCGAACCATGGCGCACGCATCGGTGCCTCGCTGACGCTATTGATAGGACTCGACCGTGCCGTCAAGGCAAGCACCACTGCCCAGTCATCCGGCACCCTTGAAATGTCGATCGTACAAATGATCGATAAAGCGGAAGAAACCGGTGGCGCAACCGGTATCGGCATCGTCGATAGCCATCCGTATCAGTTGGTAGTCGTGCCGGTAAAAGCGCCAGTCACCATTGGCTGGGTGGCGATGGCCTTTCCGATCGATCAGCGCATGGCGCAGGAGATGCGCGCCCTGTCTTCGCTTCAGGTATCGATTCTGACTAGTACCGGTCGCGGCAACTGGGTGTCGAAGGCATCGACATTAAACCAACCGGCGGTCAACATGCTTGCCGAAATGCTGGGAAAGCTTCCGCCTGGCGAATCGAACCTGCCAGAAATGCGCATCGGTGACACTGACTTCAGTACCCGCATCCTGCCCCTCGCCGAAGGCGGTGGTCAGGCAGCGATCGTGCTTTTGCAACGCTCGATAAGTGAAGCCGTCGCGCCTTACAAGCAATTGCAACTGACCTTATTGATTCTGACGGCCATCGGGATTTGCGTCGCAGCAATCGGTAGCGTGTTTACCGCCCGACGCATAACCGGGCCGTTACGTGAATTGGGTGATGTCGCAAAGCGGCTCGGCGCGGGCGACTACGACACCCGTATCGACATCCGGCGCGATGATGAAATCGGCGAACTTTCCAAGGCATTCGGCCATATGCGGGAAGACATCGCCAAGCGCGAGGTCGAAATCCGGCGCTTGGCATATTGGGATACCTTGACCAATTTGCCAAACCGGGCGCAATTCGCACTCCAGCTCGACGCCGCGATCGCTCACGCGCGCGAACGCAATGAAGCGTGTCACATCCTGCTACTGGACCTGGATCGGTTCAAGAACGTCAACGATGTGCTCGGCCATAGCTTCGGCGATGCTTTACTGGGACAAGTCGCCGCGCGTCTGAAGTTGCAGGTCGTCGGTGGCGGCAATGATGTCGCGCGTCTCGGCGGCGACGAGTTTGCGATCCTGTTGCCTGGCACGGACGCTAGTGGCGCTTTGGAAATCGCTGCACGCATCCTGAAATCGCTGGAAATTCCGATATCGCTGGAAGACCAGACCGTCGATCTCGGCGCAGGCATCGGTATCGCCGGGTTTCCGGCACATGGCGCCGACGCCGAATCGGTCCTCAGTCGCGCTGAAATCGCGATGTACGCCGCCAAGCGCAGCGGCAATGACGCGGTCATGTACGAATCGAAATTCGATAAGGGCAGCCAGCAGAGTCTGTCATTGTTGAGCGATTTGCGGCATGCCGCCGAACATAACGAATTCCGCCTTTTCGTGCAGCCGAAAATCGTCCTCGGTACAGGCCAGATGACCGGACTTGAAGCGCTGGTGCGGTGGGTGCATCCGGTCAAAGGCATGATCTTTCCCGACGAGTTCATTCCTTTCTCGGAACAAAGCGGCTTCATCCGTATACTGACACGGTGGGTGCTGGAACGATCTGCCGCGCTGTCCAGCGAACTGGCCAGCCAAGGTCTGTATCCGAAAATTTCAGTCAACCTTTCGGCACGCGACCTGCTGGACCAGACCCTGCCGCAAAAGGTCGCCGAGATACTCGCGCGCCACAAGATCGGCCCCGCGTCGTTCTGTTTGGAGATTACCGAAAGCGCGATCATGGACGATCCGGTGCGGGCGCTGCAAACGCTGGAGGGACTGCATGAAATGGGCATCGAGCTGTCGATCGACGATTTTGGCACCGGCTACTCATCGCTGGCCTATCTAAAACGCCTGCCGGTCGATGAACTCAAGATCGACAAGTCGTTCGTGATGAACATGGTAAAAGATGCGGACGATTCAAAAATTGTCTTGTCCACCATCGACCTGGGGCACAACATGGGCTTGCGCGTGGTCGCCGAAGGCATCGAAACGCAGGCAGTCTGGGATTTGCTCGTCGAGATGGGCTGCGATCAGGGGCAAGGTTACTTCATGAGCAAACCGATGCCGGCGGATCAGGTGGTTGCCTGGGCAGCGGCATGGACACCGCCGCAAGACGTATCGAAGGAAGTTGCCGCAGCCGCTGCCGCGTCTGTCGGCTGAACGACGTTTGCTACACCGGCCTGCCAAGACGCGACCGATAAACCACAAATCGGCAATTGTGTCGCCTGCTGCAGCGTTGCCGATATAAACTTTGCCGACCGATCGCCTTCGCCTAACCACAATACCGTAAAAAGAAAGAATCATCGATGCAAGCGCAATGGCTGCCCGTCCTCATGAACGGCTCGTTCAGCGAGATCTATGTGATCGAATGCGAGACACTGGCCATCGTCGAGGCAAACGCCGCTGCCGGTGCCAGCCTTCAGCATGACCCTGCCGACCTGTTGGGAATGTCCTATTCCGACCTTGCACCCGGCCTGTCGACATTCGCCTGGAAAACGATGGTGGCGCCGCTCTGCAATGGTGAAGTCGACCACATCAGGTTCGATACCACCCAGATGCGCAAGGACGGCTCCTGCTATCCGATCGAATTTCGCCTGTTCCGGATCGATGACGAGGTCAGACCGGTCTTCATTGCAGTCGGCAACGACCTCAGCCTGCGACACGAGTCGGCCAAAGCGCTGCGCGCCAGCGAATCACGCTTCCGGGCGATCGTTTCCAACACGCCGGGGCTGGTCTATCAATTTCGGCTGCAGGGTAATCAGGACGTATCGTTTCCGTATCTCAGCGAAGGGTGTCATGCGCTACTGGGCATCAGCGCGGAACAGTTGCATACCGATTCCTCGCTGTTTCTTCAGCTTATCCTGAGCGAGGACCGGCAATCCTACCTCGACGCCATGGCTGCTTCGGCGTTGGAAATGAAGGGCTGGAACTGGGAAGGCCGCATCTGGATCGAGGCCTGGAAAGATATCAAGTGGATCAACCTGCGCGCTACGCCGCGCACCCGCGCCGGCGACAGCGTCCAGTGGGAAGGCATCATGACCAATATCACCGAAAGCAAACTGGAACAGGAAGAAATCAAGCGCTCACGCGCTCAGTTAGCCGAACTCTCTGCGCATGTCGAGATGGTCAAGGAAAACGAACGTACCCGTATCGCGCGCGAAATTCACGACGACATGGGCGGCAATCTGACTGCCATCAAAATGGCGCTGGCGTTATTGACCAAGCGCTTGCCGGAGGGCGACCGGTTCCTTGCCGAAAAAGCAGCCTACGCCGATTCGCTGGTGGACCGAACCATCGAGGCAATCCATCGTATTGCCGGCGACCTGCGGCCCAGCATTCTCGATTTCGGTCTGGTCGCGGCAATCGACTGGCAGGCGCGCGAGTTCGAGAAGCAATGGGGCATCCCCTGCGAATTTACGTCGAATAAGAAGGACATCGAACTGCATCCCGACCAGGCCACTGCGTTGTTTCGGATTTTTCAGGAAGCGATGACCAACATCAGCAAGCATGCGCACGCCACCCGCGTCACCGCGCGGCTGGTTCGCAGCAATCGCGCGGTACGCATGGAGATCGCCGACAACGGCCGCGGCATCGGCACCGCCGACCGCCAGAAGCCGAAATCATTCGGCATCCGCGGCATGGTCGAGCGCGCCATCGCGCTCGGTGGCGACCTGTCGGTTACGGCGGCACCATCGGGCGGAAGTATCGTAGCGATCAGGATCCCGTTATGAAACGGACGGTTTCATCAGCGATCTGTGCACAGCGCATGACGCTCACATTTTTTCGGACAGCAGAATGACCGGTAAGAACATCATCAGGGTGCTGATCGCCGATGACCATGCGATCGTGCGCGAAGGCTTGAAACAAATCCTGGCCGATACCAAGGACATCATCGTCGCCGGCCATGCAGAAAATGGCGTCGATGCTATCAAGCGTACGCGGGAAATTGACTGCGATGTGCTGCTGCTGGATATCTCGATGCCCGATCGCAGCGGCATCGAAGTGCTCAAGCAGGTCAGGAAAGAGACACCTGCAATTGCCGTGCTCATGTTGTCGATGCATCGCGAGGATCAGTATGCGATCCGATCGTTGAAAGCAGGTGCGGCGGGTTACCTCAACAAGCAGAGCGCGCCTGCCGAACTGGTCAATGCGATCAGGCAGGTCGCAGCCGGCCGCAAGTACATCAGTCCGGCACTGGCGCAGGAACTGGCCAACACGATCGGCGACGACCGCGAGATTCCGCCGCATGAAACGTTGTCGGATCGTGAATACCAGACGCTGACGCTGATTGCATCTGGCAAGACGGTCAGCGACATCGCTACCGACCTGGCATTATCGGTGAAGACGATCAGCATGTATCGCTCGCGGCTGCTGGTAAAAATGAAATTGCGGCACAATGCGGAGTTGACGCATTATGCGATCAAGAATCACTTGGTTGAGGATTAGGATGGTTATGTGGCTTGGTCGGTTTGCGCGCCAGATAAACATGCGTTTATTTTTTATCAAGGCAAAACATAGTTACAAAGCTAATCAATATTTGCGAACGCCGGGATGATCGAAGTAGAAAGTTTCAACCATCACCGAACGTAAAATCATAAAATTCTTCCCAACCAGCCGTTCAATCCAGCCAGCCCTGCCCCACCCACAAAAAAATGTCAGACAAGCCCTCTCCTTCGCCGCGTCAGAACCCTGCCGACATCGCCCGCGAGACGTTCAGTCGCCTGGCCAAGCATCGCATCGCCCCGACACCCGACGCCTATCGTGATATTTACAACGAAATCGCCGGCAT
>JACMQD010000034.1 GCA_014377155.1 Herminiimonas sp. | reverse complement strand
GGGACGAGGTTGATTTAGACAAGGCACTGTGGACGGTCCCAGCAGTGCGGATGAAGGCAGGCAAGGAGCATCGTGTTCCGCTGTCACCCCGCGCGGTCGAGATCGTGAAGACCACGCAAGCGCTGGGAAGCGGCTGGCTCTTCTCGGCTACGGGCGGCGGCAAGTTGTCCAACATGGCCATGAACATGCTGCTCCGGCGCATGAAAGTTGACGTTACCGTGCACGGCTTCCGTTCCGGTTTTCGTGACTGGGCGGCGGAGTGCACCGGCTATGCCCATGAGGTCGCTGAAATGGCGTTGGCGCACGCGATTAGCAATCAGGTTGAACGCGCCTATCGTCGCGGCGACCTGATCGAGAAGCGCCGACGCTTGATGGACGATTGGGCGGCTTATTGCAGCAGCGGCGCGGCGGCCGCGACCAACGTGACGCCAATCCGCAAGTTAAAGCTTGGCGAAAGCGACTAGACGGGGCGCTTCGGTGCGCAGTCATACGGTCCGCTTCTGGCATTATCAGCGCACCGGTCGAACGGCTTAAACTGGGTGGTTAGTTCTCGGTCCGCTTTCGGGTACGAACAGCAGCAAAGCCGCCATCGACGAGAATGTCACAAACGTTCGGTTGCGCCACCGCTCCGGTCGGTCGCTCCGCGCTACCTTCGCCGCAGCCATGCTCATGATCCGCACGTTGGCTCGGCTCTCATGAATTTCGAAACCGAGTCTTAGATTATCATCATCGCAGCGGAGGGAGCTACTCCGTTTCGGATTTCACCACGGCAGCAGCTACTTGCATTCAGCGACTTCGATTTGTGCTGTCGTGCGCGCAAGTTCACCTTGTTCACTCTTGGCATCCAAGATTGCCAGATAAGTCCCGGGTCTAGTCCCTGTAAGATCCCAAAGGAATTTGTTCTTTCCGATAATTGCGCGCCCGGCGGTCACTACCACATCGCTCACGATATCCTTTCCCCTGAACCCCGTTGTGGAAACGCGAAAATCTACCATCGTTGAAGAAGGAGCGCACCCGAACGGGACCATTATGCCTGCCGGCGCAAGAATGATCCGGTCCAGTGACTTTGACACAGCAACCGTTGGTTTGGCTACTCGCGCGGCACCGATGCTTGGGAGAAAGCAACCACAAACGACGAAAATCGTCAGCGGAAAAGGAATAGAAAACCTCATTTAGAATCCTTAAAATTACGGTCTTTTGCCAACCCTATTAAGTTTAGGCGCTCACGATTCAGCGTTTCAGCAAACAGCTTTTCAGGTCGTACATTGCGATCGGGATCGACCCAGCCTTTGCTCGTTTGTCGCCGTTTGCAGCGCCTACTGGATTGTACCACATCAATGAACCCAGGCCGCGAGCATATAGGTGAGATGGAGCGCGCCCTCCTTCCTGGGGAGGTGTAGTGATAACGCCGTAATTACGGTCGAACATATCGAAATCGACCTCAATGGAACTGCCCGGTGAGGAAGATTGATCGGCCTCCCGATCGGCCTTCGTGATCTTGGTTGCATCGACATCGGGAGAAAGGAAGGGGCCGCCGTAGCCGTTCGGCGAGTTCATCGAGAACCACCATCGTCGACCATCGGCGGTTCGGACCCAGAAGAACAAATCGCTGGCAAAGTTGATCTGGTAGCGCTGGCGCGTGAAGCCGGCCGTGACGCCAGGAACGCCGCGCAACCGATAAATGGCGCGCTCCGCGGGACAGGGAGCAGCGGCGACATTCACGAGGGCAGCAACGAAGATCAGCACGCCGCCTCCTCGCATTCACCCCGAACGCCGTAGTTTGCGTCAGTGACTATATTGCCAGTCCACACATTTGGCCATCGCATCGTCAACCTTGCTCATGTTGAACTCGCGCTCGCTCCAAATCTGAGTTCCACCGGCAAAGGCCTCGAAGTTAATGTTGTTGGGGAAAATAGCCGTGGAATGCTTGCCAAGGGCAACAACGTAGCTGTCGATTCCGGCTACGCGCTCGACCCGTGCATCATAATCAAACTTGCCGCCATCGTTGAACGACATCTGCAAGCGTTGGGGCTGAGCGGGTCCGTCGCTGCTGAAGAACAGCTCCAGTTGCGATCCTTTCTCGCGGAAACCCCAGAATCGGACACGGGTTGTGTCCCATTGATTGAACCCCCTGCATACGCCGTCTGGCTCAGCCCAGATCCGCCAGTGCCCGACTTCCCAGTGATGGCTGGATGTCGCGGGTGCAACGCGGTAAAATCCGTGCTTCCCTTCCGCCGCTTCCGATCTTGCGCGCTGCCGTTGCGCCTCGCTGTCCCTCTGCGCCGCGTCGGCTCGCGCCGCCTGCTCGCGTCGGTCAATGGCGGCTTGCCGGTCCTGGGCTATTTGCCGCTCCATATCACTTTGAACCTGGGCCAAAGCGGAAGCCGGAACGACGCAGAGCAGGCCAAGCGAGAGAGCGAATTTGCGCATGGCCGATTACGCGCCGAACTTCTTGCTGCACCCGACGAATGCCGCAAAGGCATCGTGTGATCCGCTCTTGTCCATGTCGAACACAACTTTGCTGTTCATCTTCACACGAAACGCGAGGCCGTCGGGCATGTCACGCGCGAGCGATGTGGCCTTGAGGCCCATATACAGCACCTTGGCCCCGCTGAACTCGAGAGCTCTAGCCGAAGACTCTGGGAGGTCGATGCCGTCGATCGTGAGGTTGACCTTGTAGTCATGCCCGATGTCGATGGTCGACTGATCTGCCGGCACCGCGAGAACGCCGGTCCTGGTTTTTGTGATCAGCATTATGAGCTTTGCTCCACCTTGGTTGGTGGTAAGCGAGCAAACCGAATCCGCAGAGATGTAGTTCCATTTACCCATCGTCTCTGCATGTGCACCCGAAGCCGAAGTGGCAATTAGGCAGACAGATAAAAAAACATTCTTTGCATTTCGAAGCGTTGTCATCGGTATAGGTGGCCTTCTACTAAAGGAGAAACGAAACCGTTTGGCCAGATCAGCTCAAGCACTTCTTGGCCGCATCCTTCATCGGCATGAGCGGCTTCTCTGAAAGCGCTTTCGCCTCCGCAATCTGGGCGGGGGTGCTAGCCTTGCCGTATCGGCTAGCTAACCGCCGATTGTTATCGGCTTGCGCGTTTGTCGACGCAGCGCGCTCCCGATCAAACCAAACCCGACGATCATCATTAACCAACTCGCAGGTTCTGGAACCGCCCCAATACCAACACCACCACCAACACCACTAATCGAGGACGTGATAATGGGTCCGCAGGCGACGTAACATCCATATCCACCAGCACTCGGGGTGCGGTAATTCAGCGCGGGGTCGTAATCGAGGCTAATACCTGGGCCAGAAACGCCCAAATTGCCTGGGTCTCTTTGGGTGCTGAAAACATAAATGAGTTGCGGATCGACGGGAGACCTACCCCGAAAAATTATGTCAAAGAAATCGATATTGCCCAAGGCGTCAGTGCTGACACCTAACCGTGACAGCGAGCCCCCAAGATAACCACCATAATATTCATTCATGCCATGAAAATCGGCAAGCGTGAAAGTAGTCAAGGCGGTGCCTGCCGAAATCCTGAAATCCAGCAAGTTCGCAAAAGCTCCATTTTCAACGCCGGTAACACCAAAACTGTAACTGTCGTTAGCACCAAGTGGGTTGGCAATCGTAAAATCAAGCGTTAATGGATTTTTCATCCCCGCGAGCACTCCGCTGCCCGAATAACCAGCTGCCACCACCGGTCGGAAATGATACGTCGCTTGGGCCGAGGCTGATGCGGGAAATGCCAGCAGCGCGAGTGTTGCGGCGCAAATTTTAAATTTGAAAATGGTCATAAAATTTACTCGCAAAATTGCGCCGCATAGCGTGGTTTAATCTTCGTTAACGGTACGATGCGTGACGTAAGATAACAATTTACAATTGCTGTCATGAAGTTTGAGGTGGCAAGGAGTTATTTGTTCTTGTGGCTCGACGTTCATCACGCTGGAGGATGCGTCAGCTTCGGTCGTGGAATTTGCAACATCATGAGTAGTTGAACACGTCCGTTAGGCTATCGAATGGGTAAAACGGCACACCCAAGATCGAACCAAGATTCGCGTCCAGGGCAGGGTAGGAGGTGCTCGAGCAGTCTTGCAAAGCGCGGTCGCCAGTCCTTCCAGCGGTCGCCGTGCGCGGCTGCAAAAGCGGCGACAATGACGCTCATCCACGTCGTATGCGTACGACGGCTCGAGTATTGCGACGAGGAAGGCTTATAGCGGAATGCCGGCCCAGATCTGAATGTCCGACCAAGCCAGATCGCATCATTCACTTAACGGCGTGAGTGGCTGCAAACGCTGCCACGTCTGGCTCCTTCAGCGCGCCGACCGCGTCGGCGTCGCCCTGAGCGCCAGCTTTGCGAAACCAGGAGAGGCCTTGTGCTTTGTCAACCGGGACCCCGCGTCCATTCCAATAG
>JACMQD010000033.1 GCA_014377155.1 Herminiimonas sp. | reverse complement strand
CATTTCGGCGCGCTCGACAAGGAAATCGGCCAGATCATCCGCTACTCGATTGCCGGCTCGGTGATCCTGACGGTTGTCGCCATCCTCTTTCGCGGCCGTATGCAAGCCTACATCAATGCCCATCCAGAGAAGCAATTACAGGGCACTAATCTTATAATAGCGACGGTGGTATCCGGTGCAGTGCTGGGCATCCTCGTGACGATCTCGTCGATCGGTGCCGGCGCCATTGGTGCGACCTTGCTGGTATTGCTGTATCCGCGCCTGTCGCCCGCTGAAATCGCCGGTACCGATATCGCCTATGCGGTCCCGCTCACTGCCATTGCGGCGCTGGGCCACTGGTGGCTGGGATCGATCAACTGGATACTGCTTGGCAGCTTGTTGCTGGGGTCGATGCCGGGTATTACCATCGGTTCGCTGGCAGCCAAGGCCGTACCGGACAAGATCTTGCGTGGTTTGCTCGCCACGACGCTGACCGGCGTCGCCATCAAGCTGGTTTATTAAGAAATGTTTTAAAGGATTCACGATGTATCGCTACGATCAATACGACCACCAAATCGTCAAGGAACGCATTGCACAGTACGCTGATCAGGTACGCCGCCGCCTCAGCGGCGAACTGCTGGAAGAAGAATTCCAGCCGCTGCGCTTGCAAAACGGCCTTTACATGCAGCGCCATGCGTACATGCTGCGCGTGGCGGTGCCGTACGGCTTGCTGTCGTCCGCGCAAATGCGCATGTTTGCCACCATCGCCCGCAAATACGATCGTGGCTACGGCCATTTCACGACCCGCCAGAACATCCAGTACAACTGGATCAATCTGGAAGACACGCCACAAATTCTGGCCGACCTGGCGTCGGTCGAAATGCATGCAATCCAGACTTCGGGCAATTGCATCCGTAACATCACGTCGGATGAATTCTGTGGCGTCGCCGCAGACGAGCTGATCGATCCGCGTCCGTATGCCGAGATCATGCGTCAGTGGAGCACCTTCCACCCCGAATTCGCCTACCTGCCGCGCAAGTTCAAGCTGGCCTACAACGGTGCTGTCGAAGACCGCGCTGCCACTGCCGTGCATGACATCGGTTACTCGGTCATCACCAATGACGCCGGTGAAATCGGTCTGCGCGTGATGGTCGGTGGCGGCATGGGCCGTACGCCGATCCTCGGCAGCGTGATCTGCGAGTTCCTGCCATGGCAGCACATGCTGACCTACACCGAAGCGGTCATGCGGGTCTACAACCAGTACGGCCGTCGCGACAACAAGTACAAGGCCCGCATCAAGATTCTCGTAAAAGCCATCGGCGTCGATGATTTCCGCCAGCAGGTTGAACAGGAATGGGCCGACCTGAAAGATGGCCCGAGCACGCTGACGCAGGAAGAATTTGATCGCGTGGCGTCGTACTTTACGCCGCATCCCTATGAAAGCTTCGCCGGCGACGACGTCGCGATCGAAGCCCACAAGGCGGAGGACAAGCCGTTCGCTGCATGGACCCGCCGCAACGTACGCGCCCACAAAGTGCCGGGTTACGCGATCGTGCTGCTGTCGCTCAAAAAGACTGGCGTACCGCCGGGCGACGTCACTGCCGAGCAAATGGATTTCGTGGCTGGCCTGGCCGACCGCTACAGCTTCGGCGAAGTGCGCGTCACGCATGAACAGAATCTGGTGCTGGCCGACGTCCGCCAGTGCGACCTTGTCGAACTCTTCAAGGAAGCCAAGGCGCACGGGCTGGCAACGCCGAATATCGGTTTGCTGACCGACATCATCTGCTGCCCGGGCGGCGATTTCTGCTCGTTGGCCAATGCCAAGTCGATCCCGATCGCCGCGGCCATTTCAGAGCGGTTCGACAATCTCGACTTCCAGTACGACATCGGCGACATCGAACTCAATATTTCCGGCTGTATCAATGCCTGCGGCCATCACCATGTCGGCAATATCGGCATACTCGGCGTCGACAAGGATGGCGCCGAGTGGTATCAAGTGTCGATCGGCGGCGCGCAGGGTAACGACAGTTCGATCGGCAAGATCATCGGGCCCTCGTTTTCGGCGCAGCAAATGCCGACCGTGATCGAACGTCTGTTGCAAGTGTATGTGCGCGACCGTATCGAGGACGAGCGCTTCATCGATACCACCCGCCGTCTCGGCGTGGCGCCGTTCAAGGAACATGTCTACGCCACCCCGATCAAGACCAAGCAACATATTGCAGGAGAAGACGCGTATGCGTGACATCATCAAGAACCGCGCCGTCGTCAGCGATGACTGGACCGTATTGCGGCTAGCCGAGAATGAGTTGGCGGAAGCCGTCGCCGTTCCCGAGGGCAAGGTCATCGTGCCGCTGGCGGTGTGGCAGGCCCAGCGCGAAGAACTCGCAGCACGCGTCGAACTCGGCGTCTGGCTGGCCAGCAGCGATCGTCCGGAAGCATTGAAGGACGATCTGGCGCACTTTCAGGTGGTTGCGGTCGACTTTCCAAAATTTGCCGATGGCCGTGGCTATTCGATCGCTTACAACCTGCGCGCACGCCTCGGTTACGAAGGCGAACTGCGCGCCATCGGCGATGTGCTGCGCGACCAGTTGTTCTACATGAGCCGGGTGGGCTTCGACGCGTTCGCTACCCGCGAAGATCGCAATATCCATGACGCGCTCAAGGGCCTGACTGATTTTTCCGAGGCGTATCAAACCTCATGGGACCAGAAGACGCCCTTGTTTCGTCGGGCCCAGCGTCCAGTCGCGTCGACATGAACGAATTCGACACGCTCGTGGCCGCTACCAACGCAACGCTGGAGCGTATTGCCGCCGATTTTTCGCCGGCGGTGTTTGCATCGAGTCTTGCCGCCGAAGACATGGTGTTGACCGACCTGATCTTGCGCGCCGGCCTGCCCATCGGTATCTTTTCATTGGAGACGGGTCGCCTGCATGCCGAAACACTGGGCATGATCACGCGTATCAAGGAAACCTACGATTACGATGTTGCGCTATACCGTCCGGAGCCGGCAGCAGTCGACGCCTATGTCAGCCAGAATGGCCTCAATGCGTTCTACGACAGCGTCGACATGCGCAAGGAATGCTGCCGTATTCGTAAGGTCGAACCACTGAACCGCGCGCTCGCCGGCAAAAAAGCCTGGGTGACTGGGCAGCGCCGCGCACAATCAACCACCCGCGCCGCACTCGATATTCAAGAGCAGGACGACGCCCACGGCATGGTGAAATTCAATCCGCTGGCCGACTGGTCGGAAGAGGACGTGTGGCATTACATCCGCAGCAACAACGTTCCCTACAACCCGCTGCATGACAAGGGTTATCCGTCGATCGGCTGCGAACCCTGCACCCGCGCGATCCAGCCCGGAGAAGACGTGCGTGCTGGCCGCTGGTGGTGGGAAAACCCGGAATCGAAGGAATGCGGATTGCACATCGTCGACGGCAAGCTCATCCGGATCAAGTCAGCACAATCCGTAGCGTAACGAAATCGGTCAAAGCAAAGAACACTATGAATACAGCAGTCGAAAAATTATTCCTGGACAGCGCCAGTGATCGCCATCTGGAGTGGCTCGAATCCGAAGCCATCCACATCATGCGCGAAGTGGCTGCCGAGTGCGCCAACCCTGCTTTGCTATTCTCAGGCGGCAAGGACTCGGTGGTGCTGTTGCGCCTTGCCGAAAAAGCTTTCCGTCCAGGCGCCTTTCCGTTCCCGCTGGTGCATATCGATACCGGCCATAATTTTGCCGAAGTGATGACCTTCCGCGACAAGCGCGTGGCCGAACTGGGCGAACGCCTGATCGTCGGTTCGGTCGAGGATTCGATCAAGCGCGGCACCGTTCGCCTGCGCAATTCGCAGACCGATTCACGCAATGCGGCGCAAGCGGTGACGCTGCTCGAAACGATCGCCGAACACAAGTTCGACGCCTGCATCGGCGGCGCCCGACGCGATGAAGAAAAAGCCCGCGCCAAGGAACGTATCTTTTCGTTCCGCGACGAATTCGGCCAATGGAACCCGAAAGCCCAGCGTCCCGAACTGTGGGACCTGTATAACACCCGCGTCCATCCGGGCGAGAACATGCGCGTGTTTCCGATCTCGAACTGGACCGAGCTCGACGTCTGGCAATACATCGCCCGCGAAAAACTGGAACTGCCGCCAATCTATTTCGCGCACCAGCGACAAGTTATTCCACGCAATGGCTTGCTGGTGCCGTTGACGGATCTGACGCCGCCAAAAGAAGGTGAGACCGTCGAAACGCAAATGGTGCGCTTTCGTACGGTCGGCGACATTTCGTGCACCTGCCCGGTGGCGTCGGATGCGACCACGGTCGAGGCCATCATCGCCGAAACCGCGGTAACACAGATCACCGAGCGTGGCGCCACGCGGATGGATGACCAGACCTCGGAAGCCTCGATGGAAAAACGTAAAAAAGAAGGATATTTCTGATGAATGCCGTAGTTGCAGAAAACAAGGTAGGCAAGGCCGGCGACGGCAAGAAGACCGTCGAACGCGGTCTGCTGCGCTTCATCACCGCGGGTTCCGTAGATGACGGCAAGAGTACGCTGATCGGCCGTCTGCTGTTCGACAGCAAAGGCATTTTCGCCGATCAGCTGGCGTCGATTTCGCGCGCCAAGCACAAGCGCACGGTCGGCGACACGATCGATCTGTCGCTGCTGACCGATGGCCTGGAAGCCGAACGCGAGCAAGGCATCACCATCGACGTCGCTTATCGCTATTTCGCCACGCCGAAACGCAAGTTTATCATTGCTGACACCCCGGGGCACGAACAATACACGCGCAACATGGTCACCGGCGCCTCGACGGCCGACGCGGTCATCATCCTGATCGATGTCTCCAAGGTCAAGCTCGGTGACGACGGCAGCGTCGAATTGCTGATCCAGACCAAACGCCATTCGACCATCGCACATCTGCTGCAGGTAGAGCACGTGATCGTCGCGGTCAACAAGATGGATTTGGTCGATTATGACCAGACGGTCTATGACCGCATCATCGGCGCTTATCAGGAATTCGCCCACAAACTTGGCTTGAAGGATATCCGGCCGATTCCGCTGTCCGCGCTGTCAGGCGACAACGTCGTCACCGCCAGCGACAAGCTGTCGTGGTACCAGGGCCCGACGCTGATCGAGCTGCTGGAGTCGCTTAGTGTCTACGATGAATCGCATGACGAGCCGTTCCGTTTTCCGGTGCAGCTGGTCGCGCGTCACAATGGCCACGAAGCCAATGACTTCCGCGGTTACATGGGCCGCATCGAAGCCGGCAAGGTCAGCAAGGGCGACAAGTTGGTGGTGCAACCGAGTGGCCAGACCGCGACGGTGAAGGATATCCAGACACTCGATGGCTCGCTCGACAGCGCCGTGGTCGGGCAGTCGGTGACGATCCTGCTGGACGAATACCTGGACATCTCGCGCGGCGACATGCTCGCCGCGGCACAGCAACCTGCGACACTGCTCAAGACTGTGAATGCCGATCTTTGCTGGCTGTCCGAAGAACCGCTCGACATGCGTCGCAAATACTGGCTCAAGCACACGACCAAGCAGACCGCCGCACGCATCACCAAGGTCGATACGCTACTCGACATCAACACTCAGGAAAGGCGTCCGGCCGAAGGTTTGAAGCTCAATGACATCGCCCGTATTTCGCTGACGGTGCAACAGCCGCTGGCAGCCGATGCCTACGACGCGATTCGTGCCACCGGCGCCTTTATCCTGATCGACGAAGTCACGCATCAGACAGTTGCCGCGGCGATGATCCGCATCGACGACTGAACAGGGAGCGCCTCATGAGCACTGGCGGCAACACAGTGACGAATTTCGGCAAGGTCTTCCTGATCGGCGCCGGGCCGGGTGCGGCCGATCTTATTACCGTGCGTGGCGCGCGCTTGCTGGCGCAAGCCGATGTCGTGCTGCACGATGCGCTGGTGACCGACGAGATGCTTGCGCTGTGTCCGCAGGCAGTCAGGATCGGGGTTGGCAAACGTTGCGGCCAGTTATCGACAGCGCAGGCATTCATCAACAAACAATTGATCGACTGCGCAAAAAAATACCGGTTGGTAGTGCGCCTCAAGGGTGGCGATCCGATGCTATTCGGCCGCGCCGATGAAGAACTGCGCGCCCTCGAAAATCACGGTATCGAGGTCGAGGTTGTACCCGGCATTACAGCAGCCATGGCAGCCGCGGCGTCGACCAAACAACCGCTGACGATGCGCGGCGTCGCACGCAGCGTGGCCTTTTTCACTTCCAGCACTGCCCCCGACAAACCGGATCAAACCACCTTGCCGGTATGCGATACGCTGGTGCAGTACATGGGCGGGCGCGAGGCGATCGTCACTGCCCGGCAATTGCTCGAAACCGGCAGGTCGGCGGACACGCCGGTAGTGGTGGTGGAAAACTGCAGTCGGCACAATGAGCGCGTATGGCGTCTCAACCTGCGGGACCTGGAACGCGGATTGGGACCTGCAAGCGGACCGGTGCTCGTAATGGTAGGCGACGCGCTCGCGTCGCGCCACGGCAGGACTGCAGCAGTGACGGATACGGTGCTCGATTACTCGCGTTCGGCCTGATCAGGCAACGGTCGAAACGCAATACCGCGAGATCGCTCCCAGCACTTCGGCATTCTCGCCCACGGCCTCGGCAACTTTGATACGCAATGCCGGATGGTCCAGCGCCATCTGCGTCATCAATTCCGGCAAGTCACGCAGTACATGCCCGCCCTGCCCCAGAAAAACCGGCACCACCGTCAATTCCTCACAACCTCCCTGTACCAGTGCTGCCACCGTCTCCGGTAGACGCGGCGACATCAATTCAAGAAATGCCAGCGACACGTCCACGTCAGGCAGCTGTGCCTGCGACAGTTGTTGCAGCCGTTCGAACGGTGCTGCCCAACGCGGGTCACGAGCGCCGTGGGCGAAAAGAATCAGTGCGGGTCTGGCCATGGTTTTTCCAATAATTTAATTAATGCCGCTCGACCCACCACAACGCGGTCACCGCCACCAGCAGGAAAAACAGGCTAGGTGCGATTGCGGTGACAAATGCGGGCCAGGTGTTGAGCAAACCCAAATGCGAAAACAGGTTGTTGAGCAAATAAAATGTCACGCCGAGCATGATGCCCGAAAAAATCTTCAGGCTCACGCCGCCGGCCCTGAAGTGCAGGTACGCAAAAGGCAGCGCCAGCGCCATCATCACGAAGACGGCGAACGGATAAATGATTTTTTTCCAGAAAGCGATGTTATAGCGACCGCTATCCTGATTGTTTTCAGCCAGATGTTTGGTATACGTAAATAAGCCATACGCCGACATCCTGTTCGGATCGGCGAACAATACCGACAGGATTTTCGGCGTGATCTCGGACACCAGTATTTTGGATTCCATGCTTTGCGTAAAAATCGCCTTGGTCATGTCAGGGGCGGTGATATTCTGGTTCGTGGCAGTCTTGGCGAATCGCGTTTCCGAAACATTCGACAGGCGCCACGTAAAGTTACCCTGATAATCCGCCGTTTTCGCACGGATTAATGCATCAAGCCGGAAATCGGTATCGAATTCGTACAAGACGACCTCTTTGAGCTGGCCACCGGCCGCTACTTCGCGCGCATTGACAAAACGTGATCCGATCACTTCGCCATTCACGCCACCTTGCTTGATAACATCCTTGGCCCAAAGCCCGGATCGAAATTGCTGCGAAATAAGCGCGCCCTGCACCCGCAGTTTCATGCTTTCGGCCTTTTCGCTGACCACCGGCGCGATAAATTCTCCGAACAGAAATGTCAGCACCAGGAAGACAACGCCGATTTTTGCCAGCATGAATCCGGCCAGACGCGTCGACAT
>JACMQD010000237.1 GCA_014377155.1 Herminiimonas sp. | reverse complement strand
TTGCGGCGGCTTTTCGAACGGAACAGCGAACTGTTGGCATAGTCGCCAGCAATATTAACGCCACCAGCGAATCCGATGACGCCATCGCCAATCAGGATTTTGCGATGATCGCGATTATTGGTGCGCCAGCTGGTCGTTGCCGCAAGCGGATTAACCGGATTGAACTCTGTCAAGGCAATGCCGGCATCGCGCATCTTTTTGAAAAATTCGCCGGGTGTACCCAAAGTTCCGACACTGTCATACATGATATTGACCTGCACACCAGCACGCTGTTTCTCGATCAGCAGCTCGGCGAATTTCAAGCCGAGTTCGTCCTGATCAAAAATATAGGTTTCAAGGTTGATGTGGTCTTTCGCATTTTTGATTGCGGCCATCATCGCGCCCAACGTCTGTGGCCCGTCAAAAAGCAATGTCACTTTGTTACCCGAAATGAGCGGAAACCCGGTGACCGCTTCCTCGAGTGCCGCAAGCGTCTGCAGATCGACTTTTGTGCTGCGCAGTCGCTTTGTCAGCAATGCGGCTGCGCGGCGCTCGGGAAGCACAGCCTGTCCGTTCGTGATTGTCGCGGACGCCGTTGGCTTGAGTGTATCGAGGTAAGTGAGGTCGGGCAGGGTGGCGCAAGCGGTAACCATGGCGCAGCTGATCGCGATGGCGGCCAGTCGGCTAGAACGGTGAAGATTGGAGAGAATGCTCATGTAAGGAATTTGACGGTGGTGAGGTCGACGGTTTGGTTCGTATGGCCGCATAAGTACCGACCGAATTGTGTGAAGATCATGACCCTACAATGGCCCTTTTCCTAAAATGCCGGCTGTCAGCACTAACCGCTTCAACCGGTAGCAAAGGCAAGGCGAATTTTCATTATTGTCGCTATTATTGATGAGCACTGCCTGATTGTAAGTTAGCTGGCTAACAGTTGGTTAACTCCGCATTTATTTACAACAACTTACTGTCCAAGATATCGTGCCAGTCGGTCTGGCAAGTATCGGACTTGGCCGTCGTTAAACGTCGATGGTGTTTTGAAAGTCGCTAAAGAAAATCGGTCTGTCGCCGATAATCTGAATAGGGCTCGCTGGAACCAGAGCACGTCAAATGAAAGAACATCATGAATGTATCCAATATCGCCGCGCTGGCGACAGATATGTCGTCGGCGCGCACCGAGCAGGCCGTCGGCATCGCGGTTCTGAAAAAAGCACTCGATATCGAGTCGGCCAGTGCGGCCGTACTACTTGACGCACTTCCTCCGACGGTCTCGACAAACTTGCCTGACAATCTCGGACGCAATATCAATACCACTGCCTGATCCAATCGTCGCGTCGGATTAAATGTCCAAAGCCTTACGGCTATAATGTTTTTTTGCGATGCGACACGTTGCCAGTGCAAGAAACGCGACACGACGTCGCCGTGGACACCTTTGAATCGGATCAGGTTGAGTATCGACACTACACCATTGACAAATGAAACGCCGGATTCGGTTCGCGCGTTCTGGTTCGGCTCGTCCGCCGATGATGCCGCAGTGGCTCAGCAATATGGCAAATTGTGGTGGGCAAAAAACGATGAGGTCGATGTGGAAATGCGCGTGCGATTCGACGTGCCGGTCAAAGCCGCGATGCGACGCGAACTGGATGACTGGGTAAAGACGCCAACGGGTTTGCTCGCGCTCGTACTTCTGAGCGACCAGTTCCCGCGCAATATCTACCGCGCTACGCCAGCGTCATTCCAAGCCGACGACGTCGCACGCAGTTTTTGTTTGCAGGGTCTAGAACAAGGATTCGATCGGCAATTGCGGCCCATCGAGCGTGTTTTTCTTTACATGCCGCTCGAGCATTCCGAGTCGCATGCGCATCAGTCCCGGGCAGTGGATTTGTTTACGCAATTATTTCAGGCAGTTCCGGCCGACCAGATAGAACTCTTTCGTGGATTCTTGACATTCGCCCTGCGCCATCGGCGCGTGATCGAGCGATTCGGACGATTCCCGCACAGGAATGCGATTTTGGGCCGGCCTTCGACACCGGAAGAAATCGCGTTTTTGCAGGAACCTGGCTCATCGTTCTAATCGGCTTCAATTCCTTTAGGATTGACCACCAGACTCCGAAAACGCAACGTTGACTTTGTTTCGACGTGGCCCGCCCATTGCTGAACGACTTCGATCGGTTTGTCTTTTTCGAGCTGCCGCATCAGAAATGAATTGCGCAGTACTTGCGGACCGAAGCCGCCACGTGGCCGCAGCGCCGCATCCTGAGATTTGAGTATCGCTTGCACTTTGCGATACAACGTCGCCGGCAACATGCGCCCCCCTTTGCCCGAGACGAAAACAGTCGGGTCTTTGCCGATTGGCAGCGTTGCGCGCAATGCAAGCCACTTGTGCAAAGGTTCGCGCGCAAACGGTACGATCGGCGCTTTTCGTTCCGGTACCTTGCCGTGCGCTGGAATATTGATGTAGGGCGGTTCTGCATCGAGAATCAGCTGGTCGATTTCGAGGGCAACGATTTCACGCGTATAAAGTCCCGACCCGATGATGAGCACGATCATGGCCTGATCGCGGACATCGCGCCAGAATCGGGGCGATTCTGCGAGAACGATTTCGACGAATTTTTCGTCTTCCTGCGATGCCAGCGAAGCCGGGCTGCGTACCGCGGCCGGTCGGTAATACTTGAACAGACTTGCGCAGGGATTGCCGTCGTCGCGCACGCCGGCTTCGTTCAGATGTTCGAATGTCGCGCCGAGCAGCTTCAAATAACGGCGCCGGGTCGAGTCTTCCGCGAGGGAGCCATCCTTGGCGCGCAAACTATCGAGAAAAAGCGCGAGTTTGTCGGCTTGAATGGAACGCACGTCCAAACCGGTGATATTCATGTACTCGACAAAGCGATGCCACATGGCGCAGTGCTGCTTGACCGAGCGCTCGGCGTACAAAAATCCTTCTGAGTGAGGCGTATTACGTTGCCAGATTTCGAAGGCGGACCGGGGATTTTGCAGCCATATTTGTGGCTGTGCTGAAGAGGGCATGCCGATTAAATCGAGTTGTTCCACTAAACCTCCGAAAGTGACGAATGATGCAAAGCATAGGACCTCGAAATCATTGCTGCGTTCGATTGTTTTGTTTCAAATGTGGAAGATCAGGCGCGCGTCAGGACAACTGAACACGCGACTGTTCGTACCAGTTAAATACAATATACCGGTTTGAATTAATATCTTACAAATAAACATCAAAACCTGCTTGCAACAACCGGGGTAACAGGCACTTTCCGACCGAGATTTAAAATCGATCCAGCGATTTTAAAGCCTGTCTAGTTGCGTTGCAATACAAGTAATCAGTGCCAGAAGATAAGCCCGTGCCTTCGCTCAATCCGCCAATGGCGGCGCCAGTACATCGCGCGATCCATTGGTCGCCATCGACGAAAGAATTCCGGCAGCTTCCATTTGCTCGACCATGCGCGCCGCACGGTTGTAACCAATGCGAAGCTGGCGCTGCACTGATGAGATCGATGCTCGTCGTGAACGCACGACGTACGCGACCGCTTCGTCATACAGCGGATCGGTTTCGGCATCCGGTGCAATGCCGAGCAAATCTTTCTCAGTGACTTCGTTCGGCACGCCAGCGAGAATCGCTTCCTCATATTCTGGTTCGCCGAACTGCTTGAGATATTCCACCACGCGATGGACTTCCTCATCGGATACGAATGCACCATGCACGCGTTGCGGATAACCTGATCCAGGGGGCAGGAACAGCATGTCGCCGTGGCCGAGCAGGGCTTCGGCGCCCATCTGGTCGAGAATCGTGCGCGAATCGATTTTCGACGAAACTTGAAACGCCACTCGCGTCGGGATATTGGCCTTAATGAGGCCGGTAATGACATCGACAGAAGGGCGCTGCGTCGCCAAAATCAGGTGGATGCCTGCAGCCCGCGCTTTTTGTGCGAGACGCGCAATCAGTTCCTCGATTTTTTTTCCGGCAACCATCATCAGATCGGCGAGTTCGTCGATGATCACCACGATCATCGGTAGCGTCGAAAGTGGTTCGGGTGCATCCGGCGTCAGCGAGAACGGGTTGGTAATTTTCTTTTCGCGTCGCTCGCCGTCGCGGATTTTCTGGTTGAATCCTGCCAGGTTACGCACGCCCAGCGCCGACATCAATCGGTAACGCTTGTCCATTTCGGTCACACACCAGTTGAGGGCATTGGCGGCCAGCTTCATGTCCGTCACCACCGGTGCCAGCAAGTGCGGAATGCCTTCATACACGGACAATTCAAGCATTTTCGGGTCGATCATGATCAGCCGGACATCGGCCGGCGTCGCCTTGTACAGTAGCGACAGGATCATCGCATTGATCGCCACCGATTTACCGGAACCGGTGGTGCCGGCAACCAGCATATGCGGCGCGCGCGCCAGGTCTGCCACCAGCGGCTTGCCAGTAATGTCCTTGCCCATCGCCAGGGTAAGAAATGAGGCGGACTGACGATACGCGTTCGATTCCAGAATTTCGGAGAGCCGGATCATCTGGCGGTGAACATTTGGTAATTCGAGACCCATACAAGTCTTGCCTGGGATGGTTTCGACAACCCGTATCGAGGTCATGCCGAGCGCACGCGACAGATCTTTCATCAGACCGACAATCTGGCTACCCCGCACCCCAAGCGCGGGTTCGACTTCGAAACGCGTGATCACCGGACCGGCATCGGCGCCGATGACCGTGACCGGAACCTTGAATTCACGCAGGCGCTGTTCGATTAATTGCGCTGTTTCAGCCAGATATTCAGGCGATATCGGTGTAACACCGGCAGTAGCGCAGTCGAGCAAATCCAAACCTGGAAGTTCGATCTGCAAACCATGGAGGGCGTGGAATTCGAAGTCGGCAGACGCCTGCGCAATTGTTGGCTGCCGGTCCGAAAATATCGCGGGCACAGGTTCAAGGGACCGTTCGAGGCTGGAGCTATCGATCCGATCGACGACAAGCGGCGCAGACGCAGCCATCATCTCGAAGGTACGCGTGGCGTGGTCTTCAGGATGCCGCGCGCCGGTATCGATTACGGGTATCGCTTCGACCGTTGAATAATCTGAATTTAGCAATAACGGTGTGTCGGTCTGCGGCATCGGCAGGTCGGTGACGTGTTCCGAAACACTCGCCAGGTTTCGGAAAGGCACTTCTTGAACGGTTACCTCTGCGAAAGAAAACAGAGTGCTCGGCGTTGGAACAACGCGCTCGATTACAGTTCGGTCGTTTGTCAGGTGGTCAACCCGGATCACGGTCTGTCCATCAGAATTAGTGCGGATGATACGGACCGAACTGGATTGGCTCCGCTCGACTTGCTGCACTATCCGGTCATTACCCTCCAGTGTCGGCGCTATATCTTGCTGAATCGGCGTCTTCGAAAGCATCGACGGTGTTGGAATGATCCGTTCGACCTCTGCCCACTGTGCCATCGGGCGCGACTGATGGCGTGTATCCGGCGGGCTGCGCGACGTCGACCGCGTCTTCCCATGGCTGTCAACAGTCGCACGGGCAAAGGAAGGGTCCCACGGCTTTTTACGGCGTACCGGCGCCACCGTCGTTGCATTCGGTGTCCGCTGACTGCGTGGCTCGGCGTTGTGACCGAGAAAGCGGCTATCCCGTTCTGCCGATGGGACGTCTGCAGGTTGGCCGGAAAAGCGCTGTGCGAGTGCACCCGGACGCAAGGAAGCAGTGCCAAACAGCCACGGCAATGCGACCAGGATCACTGCAATCATCAGAAGGACGGCAGCACCACCGCCGACCGAATCGATTAACGCTAGCGCAATGGCATTACCGACCCTGACGATATCCGCAGGTGCGCCATCCTTTATGCGGATTGACGCTTCAAGTACGCTGCTGACGCATACCATGAGCAGCGCGCCGAGCCAGGGACGGATCGACCCGTGGCCATGAAAAACCGGTCTGCCGGCAACTCGCGCCCTGACCAAACTCGCAATCAGCGGAACACACCAGAGAATCGACCATCCGAACCAGTTGAAGACTGCTATTTTCATAGAAAAAACAAGAAGAACCTGCGGCGGCTGCGTCAACGCGACGAGCACTCGCCGGCGCTGGTCAAGGCGGACACTATACCAAAGTAATGCCGGCGCATTGCAAGGCATTGCTAGCAGACACTATACGGCGTGGGCAAGGTGTGGGCGTGGGCGGGAAAGCGAGCGCGGTCGGTCTTATCTTATTAGCCTTCCATTCGCCACTCAGGCGACAAATGATTCAAGCGCCGATATCCACTGGCCAGCGTCCGGGTAATTATTGCAATGCGGTACGGATCATAATTGAGGCCATCGGTTTAGGTTCGGAGTCGCGAATCTTTGTAATAATGAGGCCCGATCAAATGTGCGACAGTGCCCGAGAAATAACTGAAACATGAATGGAACAGAGATCGATTTATGCTGGCGCAACTGGATGCGGCGTGGTTTCGCATACCTGCTGGCCAGTATGCTGTGTGCATGTTTTCCGGTTGCCCAAGCCGCTGACGCGGGTAAGACTTTGCAGGTCCTGATCGAAAGTGCAGAAACGGCGCTCGATCCTGCAGTCGCATCCGACATTAGCACGATCAGCATCAATGAAAACATTTTCGATCCCATGTTGCGCTACGATTACCTGAGTCGTCCTCTGAAGCTACAGCCGAATACTTTGTCGGCGATGCCGGAAGTCAGCAAGGACGGCAAGGAATACCTGTTTCGTATTGCGCCCGGTATTCGTTTTACCCCGGATCCGGCATTTCGCGGTAAGGCACGTGAGCTGACCGCGCAGGACTACGTTTATAGCTTCATGCGTTTTTACGACCCGGCTCTGAAATCGCCGTGGTTGTTTTTGTTTGAAAAAAAGATTCTCGGCGACGACGTGCTCACTCGTCAATCTACCCAAAACACGTTCGACTACAACACGCCGGTTGCCGGCTTGCAGGCGATCGACCGTTACACGCTGCGCATTCGGCTCACTGCCGCCGACAACAATTTTCTGTTCGAACTGGCGATGCCTGCCGCCGCAGCGGTGGCGCGGGAAGTCATGGAGGCTTATGGCAACGATGCCGGCAATCATCCTGTCGGGACGGGCCCATTCACGATTCGGCAATGGCAGCGCAGCAGCCGGATTGTGCTCGAAGCAAATCGCGATTTCCGGGAAACGATATTTCGAGCAGGCGCCGATATTCGGCCTGAGGATGCGGCCATCGCGAAGGCGTTGGACGGCAAGCGCCTGCCGCTTGTCGGTGCCATCGACATCAAGGTGATGGAAGAACCGCAGCCGCGCGTTCTCGGTTTTTTCAACCGGGAATTCGATTACCTGGAACCATTGCCGGCACCGCTGGCTGACATGGCTTTGGTCGAGGGCAAGCTCAAACCGGCGCTTGTGGTACAAGGCGTTACCCTGACCATGTTTCCGATCCTGCGGACTTTTTACATGTGGATGAACATGGATGATCCGGTGATCGGCGGGTATAGTCGCGAGCGCATCGCCCTGCGACGGGCCATCGCCCTCAGCTACAATCAGACCGAAGATTTGCGTGTGCTGGAAAAAGGCTTGGCGCTCGCCGCGCAGTCGCCGCTGCCACCGAACGTGCTTGGCTACGATCCCGCTTATCGAAGCGGCAGTACCTACGATCCGGCTTTGGCAAAGGCGCTGCTGGACCGCTTCGGCTACCGCGATCGCGATCGCGACGGCTACCGAGAGACTCCGGACGGCAAACGCCTGGTATTGACGATGCACACGGTCGCATCGACTACCGGCCGATTGCGTGACGAATTCTGGCGCCGCAGCCTCGATGCGATCGGCTTGCGGGTGGAGTTCAAAGGCGACAAGTATGGCGAAATCATCAAGGCTTCGCGTTTGGGAAAAGTGCAGATGTTCGAAACCAACTGGGTCGCCGATTTTCCGGACGGCGAAAATTTCTTTCAGCTGTTATACGGCCCTAACAGCGGCCGCACCAATTATTCGCGTTTCAACCTCCCACTTTATAACCAGATTTACGAACGCTCTCGGACGATGGCCGATTCGGAGCAACGTAACGTCCTCTATCGCGACATGAATCGGCTGATTGCCGGCTATGCGCCTTGGGTCTTGCGCAATCATCCACTATCGGCAACCTTGTCGCATCGCTGGCTCAAAAACTACTTGCGACACCCTGTCGAAAATACCGCATGGCGCTATATCGACCTCGATGTGCGTGAACGCAACGCTTCACGATAGCCATAGAAGTCTTATTTAAGTTAGGGTATTCTTACTTCAAGCAAACATTTTGATTTTTGAGGTGTCACATGGCCACTCCAACAACCTCTGGCGGCTATGCCTCCGTCCCTTTATCTCCCTACGAAAACCTGAACACGCTGCTCAGTCTGGTGCGTTGGTCGAGTCCGGTGATTTCGTACAGCATTCCGGCTTCAGGATCGGTCTGGTCGCGTGACCCCGATATCGGCTACGGGCCGTCTAGCGGTGGCGGCGAGCCGTGGAGTCCGAATCTCGGCTTTCTGGGCGCCGATGAAACCGTGCGATTCAAGTCCGCCTTACAAAAATGGGCCAATGTCGCAGCAATTCAATTTACGGAGGTGCCGGACAATCAGACGACCGTAGGCGACATTCGAGTTGCCTACTCCAACACTGCAGAAATGGCACGTTCCGCAGCCCATGCTTATCTGCCTTTCGGCGAGCCTAGCAGTGGCGATATATGGATCAATGCGAATACGTCGGCGCTGCGATCCAGCTACCTCGATGGTAGCGATGAATATCATACCCTGATCCATGAACTAGGGCATTCACTCGGCTTGAAGCACCCGTTCAGTGGCGATTTGCTGAATACTAAGACGATATCGCCAATGAATGACACGCTCGTCCTGTCGGTCATGAGCTATTCGGGTGAGCCGGGACAAAGTTCGACCTCGCTGTCTTATGCGCCGACCACCCCGATGCTGTATGACATCGAAGCGATCCAGCATATGTACGGTGCCAACCGCAACTATAACGCCGGTGATACGACGTATCGGTTTGACGACAGCACCACCTACATGGAAACGATCTGGGATGGTGGCGGAACCAATACCATTACCTATACCGGCACTCAGCCATCGCTCATCAACCTCAACGAAGGTTCCGGCAGCAGCATCGGCAAACCTGTCTACACCATCGACAGCAATGGCCGATTCATCAATTACGTCGAAAATGTATGGATCGCCTTCGACACAAAAATTACCGGTGCGCAAGGCGGCAGTGGCGGCGACTATATTTTCGGCAACGATTTCGGCAATTCGCTGCTCGGTGGCGGTGGCAACGATAGCATTTTTGCAGGTAATGGCAATGATCGCATCGAGGCCGGCAAGGGCAACGACGTCGCGCATGGTAGTGACGGCGACGATGTTTTTGTAGGGCTGGCAGGAAAGGATGCGCTGTATGGCGGTGCAGGACGCAATATCCTGATTGCGGACAACGCGTTGGCACAACTGCACGTGACCACCCTTCGTAACAATTCTTTTTTCGTCCGCAGCGATGACGGTGACATGGCGATCGTGCGGGACGTGCAAACCCTGCAAGCGCGCGATGCGAGCGTTGCGTTGACCACGTTAGGCATCAGCGGCAACGTCGGTCTTGGGCTGGTAGAAATTTACGTGGCGGCATTTCGTCGGGCGCCGGAAAGTAGTGGTTATGATTATTGGATGAAAGAGATCGCGAGCAAAGGTCTGGCACAGGTAGCCGATACGATTTTTTCGCTGGACGTCGTGCAGAAGGTGTATGCCGCCAACTTGACGATAAACGAGTTCGTCACGGCAATTTACAAAAATGTGTTCGACAAGCTGCCCGATACGGAAGGCTTGGCCTATTGGACGCAGCAACTCGCCGCGGGGTCACGTGGCCAGCTCGTCGTTGACATGACCGCGGCCGGGCTAGGCGTTTCGGACGGTGTGGACGGCAAGGATTTTTTCCAGAATCGTGTCGATTGGGGGCAATACGCCGTCGGATACCAGGCCACGCACAATGGTGGACTGTCGGCAGCACATCTGAGCGAATTGATGGCACTCGTCAACGATGATCCGATGACACTGATTACTTTGATTGGCAACGCCGAAAGCGGTATTGCGCTCTAAATCAAAATAGGTACATGCCTCGGCGATGCAACCAGCGCGACTCGGTCAAGTTGTGGCTGAGATGTTACTGACTCATAGAATGTCATTTATAGTCGGTCGATTCAACGGCTGCGACAGGTTTAGCACTGGCGTTTATTGGATAGGATCGGGGCGGGTGTGCGCCTGCACAAGGCGCTGAAACTCACGAGTACCATCACACCAACGCCCAGTCCGTAGATTATCGTATTGAGCGATACGCCAAACGCGATGGCTGCGCCATAAGCGGCCAGAAAAAAAATCGACAGCCCGTTCTCGAAAAAATTTTGAACCGCTACCGACAGGCCGGGAAGCACCAACGTGCCGCCGCGCTGCTGCAAGGTGGCGTTCATCGGCACCAACAGGGCACCGGCAAGCGCGCCCGTGGTTGCCAGGAGAGCGCAAGCGGCAGGGAGACTGCGCGCCAGCGGCATCAAGACGATGGCGCCACCGAGCGCAATCCCGCAAACGGGCGGCCACCATGTGCTTGCCCGTGCTTGCCACGTGCCGGCAAATGCCGCTCCGCTTACCATGCCAATGGCAAAAAGTGCTGGTAGAAAAGCGGCGTGCGCCAGCGACAGACCGAGCGTGCGTTGAGCCCACTCGATCATGACGAATTGCAGCACGGCCGCTGCTGACCAGAAAATGCTGGTCAGCGCGAGGGCGTTGCGGGTCAGTGCGTCGCGCAGGATGACCTTGATGCCGGTCCGGAAAAGGATGGTTCCGTCATGCAACGTACCCTCCCTGCCAAGCGTGAGCGTGGACGCCGCGCCCGCCACGTACAGCGCGCCTAGTATGGTGCAGGCCCAGCCCGTGCTGGCGTAATCCACGAGAAAGCTGCCCAGCAAATAGCCCCCCACGATGCCCACGATGGTGACGATTTCCATCGCCGCATTCGCCTGCACGAGGTCGCGGCCCTCTGTCAATTCGGGGAGGATGCCATAGCGTGCGGGCGCATACGCTGCAGCACCGAGGCCGATCGCGGCAAATACGAAAAGTGGATGAATGCCTAACGCAAGCGCGATAATGCCAGCGAGCTTGATCACGTTTACCGCCGCCATCAGTTGACCCTTCGGCCAGGCATCGGCCCAGCGTCCGGCAAACGGTGCGAGTACGACGTAAGACGCGTAAAAGCCGACCCGCAGCGCGGGCGTGATCCATGCGGGTGCGTGGCGCGCTTCGAGCAGCGCGATGGAGAGTATCAGTAACGCATTGTCGGCGAGCGCCGCACAAAACTGCCCAGCAAGCACTGCCAGGACAGGCCGCGCGTACCAGCGTACTTGCCGCGCCGTCATCAAGCCAACAGGAACTGCGCGCGGTAGCGTGGTGCCATGTCGGCGATGCGCATCATCACGGGAACATCGGCGGTATGGAAGCTGGCATCGTAGGCGGGTGGCCCGAGCACGGTCGCGCCGCCACGCAGGTAGCCTTTGATCAGTGGTGGCATCGCGCGCAATGGCACCGGCGCCCTCGCGGCACCGGCCGCGGTCAGGACCAGTGGCGTGCGTGGCGTGACCCGCCATTTTATTTCAGCGAGATGATCGGACTGCAGTGCGTGCCAAACGGCTGAGGCAAAATCACCGCCATCGGAAAGACCGATACTGGCGCAGCCGACCATTGTTTCGAAATGATAGCGGGCCATATAGCGGCCGAGCGCGCTCCAGAGCATCAGGATGACACCGCCAGAGCGCCAATCGGCATGCACGCAGGCCCGCCCCAGTTCGATCATACGGCTGCGCAGGGGGTCAAGAGGCGAAAGGTCGAATTCCTGGTCGGCGTAGAGTCCTCCTAAACCTGCGGCAGCATCAGGCGGCAGCACACGGTAAGTGCCTACTAGCTGGCGCGCATGGCGGTCCTCGGAATCCGTGGCCCAAACCAGCAAGTGATCGCAGAACTCATCGAACCGGTCGGCGTCGAGCCGGCTTGCCAATGCAGCAGCGGGCAACTGCGCACCCAGTTCAGTACCGAACACCGCGAATCGCAAGCCCTGGGCCATCCTTACCTCGGCATCGCTCGTAGCCCATGCCGACTGCAAGGTCCATTTGACCGGCGAGCCGATCGCCGCGAAGGCCGACGGTACGGAAAGCGGTGTGTCGAAAAGCTGCGTCATCGCGTCGTCAATTTGAGGCCGGATAGGCGTCGAGAAGGCGGTTCTGCATTGCGTTCAAGCGCGCTAACGCAAACAGGCCGATCGGCCGGACGCCGCGCTTTCGGTTAGCCGCACCGATCTCGAACAACAGACGCTGTTTCGCAAAAACGATGCGCAGGCCCGACAATATACCGATGGCAGGGTCCCATGCTTCGATCGCTTCCGAACCGGCTCCGTTGACTTCCATAATGGTGAAGCCCTT
>JACMQD010000236.1 GCA_014377155.1 Herminiimonas sp. | reverse complement strand
GCGATCCTGCCGTTGCGCGGCAAAGTGCTTAACTCTTGGGAAACCGAGCCTGATCGCCTGTTCGCCAACAACGAAATTCATGACATCGCGGTGGCCATCGGTGTCGATCCACATGGCAAGAACGATACGCCCGATTTGAGCGGCTTGCGCTACGGCAGGATTTGTATCTTGTCGGATGCCGACGTTGACGGTTCGCATATTCAGGTATTGTTGCTGACGCTTTTTTTCAGGCATTTCCCTAAACTGATCGACAGTGGCAATATCTGTGTCGCCCGGCCGCCGCTGTACCGCGTCGATGCGCCTGCGCGCGGCAAGAAACCGGCGCAAAAAATCTATGCGCTCGACGATGGCGAACTGACCGCTATCGAGGACAAGCTACGCAAGGATGGCGTGAAGGAATCCGGCTGGAGCATCTCGCGCTTCAAGGGCCTGGGCGAAATGAATGCAGAGCAGCTATGGGAAACCACGATGAACCCGGATACACGCCGACTGTTGCCGATCACGCTGGGCGACCTTGACCTCGGCGCCTCGGAAGCCCGTTTCAACATGCTGATGGGCAAAGGCGAAGCCGCTGCGCGCCGATCATGGATCGAAGAACACGGCAACGAAGCGGAAGCGGACATCTGATGCGCATCGCGGCCGCGTTGGTCTTGCTGTCGATTCTGCTGGCGCCGCTCCATGCGCGGGCGGATATCTTCGGCTATATCGATGAGGCCGGCCATGCGCATTTTTCAACTGAAAAACTCGACACGCGTTATCAGTTATTCGTGCGCGGCGACCAGGCCTTCGATTCGGACGATCTGACAGCGCCAGCGCCATCGCCTGCACTGCTTGCCACGCCGTTGTCGCCTTATCTGACCAAGCATCCGAACCTGAAAAAATACGAACCGCTGCTTAACCAGGCCGCCAGCGATTTCAACCTCGAACCGGCACTTCTCAAGGCGATCACGGCGGCCGAGTCGGGCTTTAATCCGCTTGCCGTGTCGCCCAAAGGCGCTGTCGGCCTGATGCAGATCATGCCGGCCACCGCCGAGCGGTATGGCGTGCAAACCGACCGCAAGAAAACCATCGAGCAAAAGCTGTCGGAACCGCTGATCAACATCCGGCTCGGCGCGCGTTATCTGCGTGATTTGCACAGGATGTTTCCGAACAAGCCGGAACTGGTCATCGCGTCGTACAATGCCGGCGAAGGCGCGGTACAAAAATACAAGAACCAGATTCCCCCGTATCCCGAAACCCGCAACTATGTGCGACTGGTGAGCCAGTTCTATCAGTTCTACAAGCCCGGCGCATCCAAGCCGGCGGTGGCGGCGACGACCGACAAGAGCGCCCCGGCGCCACGCATCCATATGACGATTCCCGGGCGAAGCAACATGCCGACCCGGTCCATCAGTCCAATCGAATAATCTTTCCATCGACCTCTTTACATGACCGACCAAGCAAACCTTTTTGACCAGCCTACGGCTGCAGACGGCGGCGAGTCGCTGACCTTGGCGACCTTCGCCGAACGTGCCTATCTCGATTACGCCATTTCCGTGGTCAAGGGCCGTGCCCTGCCGGATGTGTGCGACGGCCAGAAACCCGTGCAGCGGCGAATCCTGTATGCGATGAACGAACTCGGCCTGAGTGCCACCGCCAAGCCGCGCAAGTCGGCGGCAGTGGTCGGCGATGTGCTGGGCAAGCTGCATCCCCATGGCGACCAGTCGGTGTATGACGCGCTGGTACGCATGGCGCAGAATTTTTCGCTGCGCTATCCGCTGATCGACGGCCAGGGCAACTTCGGCTCGCGCGACGGCGACGGTGCGGCCGCGATGCGGTATACCGAAGCGCGGCTAACGCCGATTGCGCGCCTGCTGCTCGATGAAATCGGCATGGGCACGGTCGATTTCCAGCCTAACTACGATGGCTCCACCGAAGAACCCAAGCTGTTGCCGGGCCGTCTGCCATTCGTGCTGCTCAATGGTGCCTCGGGTATCGCGGTCGGCCTGGCAACTGAGATCCCGTCACACAACCTGCTCGAAGTGGTCAAGGCAACGGTGGCGCTGATTCGCGATCCCAAGCTCAGCCATGCACAATTGATGACGTTCATTCCTGGCCCGGATTTTCCGGGTGGCGGGCAGATCATCACGTCGGCGCTCGCCATTGCCGAAATGTATCAAGGCGGGCGCGGTTCGCTGAAGGTGCGTGCGCGCTGGAAAATCGAAGAGCTGGCGCGCGGGCAGTGGCAGGTGGTGGTGACAGAACTGCCGCCTGGGACATCTTCGCAAAAAGTCCTCGAGGAAATCGAGGAACTGACCAACCCCAAGATCCGGCTCGGCAAGAAAGCGCTGTCGCCAGAACAAATGGCAATGAAGCAGACCGTGCTGTCGCTGCTTGATACGGTGCGTGACGAATCGGGCCGCGAGGCCCCGGTGCGGCTGGTGTTTGAACCCAAGTCCAAGAACCAGGACCAGACCGAATTCGCCAATATGCTGCTGGCGCACACTTCACTGGAGTCGAGCGCGTCGATCAATCTGGTGATGATCGGCGGCGATGGCCGGCCACGCCAAAAAGGCCTGGGCGATATCCTGCGCGAATGGATCGAATTCCGCTTCACCACCATCACGCGCCGTACCCGCTTCCGGTTACAAAAGGTCGACGACCGGATTCACATTCTTGAGGGCCGCGAAGCGGTACTGCTTAATATTGACAAGGTCATCAGGATCATCCGTGAAGCCGACGAGCCCAAGCCAGCCCTGATCGAGGCGTTCAAGCTGTCGGATCGCCAAGCTGAAGACATTCTCGACATCCGCCTGCGGCAGCTGGCACGGCTGGAAGCGATCAAGATCCAGCAGGAACTGGCGGAGCTGCGCGGCGACCGCGCCAGTTTGCAGGATCTGCTGGATAACCCGGCGTCGATGAAGCGTCTGGTGATCCGCGAAATAGAAGCCGATGGCAAGCAGTTCGGCGACCCGCGCCGCACATTGATCGAAGCAGCGGAACGCGCATCGGCTGAGCAAAAGCTGATCGACGAGCCGGTCTCCGTAATCGTGTCGCAAAAAGGCTGGGTGCGCGCGCGCCTCGGCCATGGCCATGATGCAGCGCAACTGACCTTCAAGGCCGGCGACAGTTTGTACAATGTGTTCGAATGCCGCACCGTCGACCACTTGCTGGCGTTCGGCTCGAACGGCCGCGTGTATTCAGTCGCTGTCGCCGCGCTGCCTGGCGCTCGCGGCGATGGCGTGCCGATTACGTCGATCGTCGAGATGGCCAGCGGCACCGGCATCTTGCACTACTTTGCCGGCAACGCCGACATCCAGCTGCTTGTCGCTTCGACAGCCGGCTACGGTTTTGTGACCCGGGCCGGCGATATGGTCAGCCGTATGAAAGGCGGCAAGGGTTTCATCACGCTGGACGATGGTGACCAGCCTCTGCTGCCGCGGCCGGTCGCCGCCAATGTCAGCGCCGTTGCCTGCCTGTCCGAAAAAGGCCGGGTGCTGGTGTTCGGGCTTGATGAAATGAAGACCCTGTCCGGTGGTGGCCGCGGCGTGATCCTGATGGATCTGGAGCCGAAGGAAAAGCTGCTGGCAGCGCAGCCGATCAGCCAGCGCGGCGTGATCGTCTCGGGTACCGGACGCGGGGCCAAGGCACAGGACCTTTCGCTGTCCGAGTCCGCACTGGCG
>JACMQD010000235.1 GCA_014377155.1 Herminiimonas sp. | reverse complement strand
TTCTTGATTTTCGACTCGATCGGCTTGCGGCGCGCGGCCAGTTTCTGGCGATCTTCGGCTTCCGCGCGTTTTTGCTCGCGACCGTCGCCTGCGGGCTCGGCGACGACTGCTGCGACTGCTTTCGCTATGGGCTTCTCGGGTACCGAGTTGAGCTGCGTGCCGGACGCATTCATCTTGGTTGCGTGCTTGGTCTTGAATAGCCAGTCGCGGTAATCGTCGAGGTCACCGTCGAACGGCTGCAGTCGGCCATCGGCAACGATGATAAATTCGTCGGTGGTGGCGCGTAACAGATGCCGGTCATGCGAGACTACCACCAGCGTCCCTTCGAATTGCGCCAGTGCTTCGGTGAGTGCTTCGCGTGTTTCCAGATCCAGATGGTTGGTCGGCTCATCGAGCAGGAGCAGGTTAGGGCGCTGCCAGACGATCAGGGCCAGCGCCAGGCGTGCTTTTTCGCCACCGGAAAACGGTGCGATCGAACTCGTGACCATCGTGCCGTTGAAGTTGAAACTGCCTAGAAAATTGCGCAGTTCCTGCTCGCGTACATTCGGCGCGATTTTCGCCAGATGCCACAGCGGTGATTCGTCATGGCGCAGCATTTCGACCTGATGCTGCGCGAAATAGCCGATCATCAATCCCTTGCCGAACTGGCTGTCGCCCGACAGTGGTGCCAGTTCACCGGCGATGGTTTTGATCAGTGTCGATTTGCCGGCGCCATTGACGCCCAGCAAGCCAATGCGCTGGCCGATCTGCAGCGAAAACTTGATATCTGACACGATTGTTTTTTCGACTACCGTAAAGTCGGTTTCGCTTTCGATGCGGTAACCGGCATTGACGTTTTCCATTACCAGTAGCGGATTCGGCGCATTGGCCGGCTCGCGGAATTCGAATGAGAATTCGGCGGCGGCCCGCAGCGGCGCCAGTTCTTCCATCTTGGCCAAGGCCTTCATCCGGCTTTGCGCCTGACGTGCCTTGCTGGCCTGTGCTTTGAAGCGGTTGACGAACGATTCCAGATGGGCGCGCTGGCGGGCCTGCTTTTCCATCGCACCGGCAGCGAGAATCATCTGGGCTGCACGTTGGCGCTCGAAAGACGAATAATTGCCGGAATAGCGCTTGAGTTTGCGCTCGTCGATATGCACGATCACATTCACGACGCCATCGAGAAAATCGCGGTCATGCGAAATGATGATCAGGGTACCCGGATAGCGCTTGAGCCAGTCTTCCAGCCAGATGATAGCGTCCAGATCCAGATGGTTGGTCGGCTCGTCGAGCAGCAGCAGATCCGACGGGCACATCAGCGCTTGCGCCAGATTCAGACGCATGCGCCAGCCGCCGGAAAAACTCGATACCGGGTTTTGCATTTGGTCTAACGTAAAGCCCAGACCGGTGAGCAACTGCTCACCGCGTGACTTGACGGTATAGGCATCGGCATCCGCCAGGGCGCTGTAGAGCTCGCCGATCAGGATGCCGTTGCTGGTGCTTTCCGGCTCGCTTTCAAGGAATGCAAGTTCGTCTTCGAGGCGGCGCAACGTGACATCGCCATCGATCGCATAGTCGAGCGCCGAGCGGTCCAGTGCCGGCGTCTCTTGGGCAACATATGCCATGCGCCATTTCGATGGAAAATCGATTTCGCCCTGATCGGCGTGCAACTCGCCGCGCAACAGGCCGAACAGGCTGGATTTGCCCGCCCCGTTGGCACCGATAAGGCCGATCTTGTCACCGGGATTAAGGGTGACATCGACGTTGTCGAGTAACGGCTTGACGCCGCGGGCGAGTGTAACTTGAAGAAAACGTATCATGTAATTAACTTGCGGATTGCCGTGCTGCGGCGATCCCTTTCTGCGAATGCGGGCTTGAAAAAATAACCGGCGAACCGGTTGCTTGCTGAATTGTTTGTTCGACTACTGCAGTTGATCTGCTGTGATCAGAAATACCATATCGTCACCGGCGCTGGTGCTGAGCCAGGTCAGCTCCAGGCCGGGAAAAGCGGCTTCTGCATGCGCACGCTCGTTACCTATTTCGACAATCAGCAGGCCTTTCGACGTCAGGCGCTGTGCCGCGCCTTCGACGATGCGCCGCACCAGATCCATGCCATCGGCCCCGCCTGCCAGGGCAATCTGCGGCTCGCGCTGGTATTCGCTTGGTAGCTTGCCCATCGAGGCGGTATTGACATACGGCGGATTGGTCACGATCAGATCGTATTTGTCGGCACCGACGCGGGTGTAGAGATCGGACTCGATCAGCGTGATGCGGTCCTGCAGTTCGTAATCATCCACATTGCGGCGCGCAACCGCCAGCGCATCGGCCGAAATATCCACCGTGACGACGTGCGCTTTCGGAAAGGCATCGGCCAGCATGATCGGAAGGCAACCGGAACCGGTGCATAGCTCGAGGATGCGGCTGACGCCGTCTGCGTCTTCTACCCACGGCGAAAACTGATCGGGTATCAGTTCGGCAATGAAGGAACGCGGCACGATCACGCGCTCGTCGACATAGAACCGGTAGCCGCCCAGCCAGGCTTCCTTGGTGATATACGCAGCTGGCAAGCGGTCCGTGGTGCGCTGATCGATGACCCGCAGTACCGCATCGACTTCATCGGGTAACAGGCGCGCGTCCATGAAAGGATCAAGCTTGTCGAGTGGCAGCTTAAGCGTATGCAGCAGCAAGTAAGCGGCCTCGTCGAGCGCGTTGTTGGTGCCGTGGCCGAAAAACAGTTTTTCGGTATTGAAACGGGTCACGGCATAGCGCAGCAGGTCGCGGATGCTGGAAAAATTATTCGGTGTCATGGTGTCTGATCGATCTAAAAAAAGTGCACAGTTATCGCCCGCTCATGTCAGGAGATTTTCAAGCGTTCGACGATAGATATTCTTGAGCGGATCGATGAAGCGCACTTCGATATGCTCATCGATCTTGTGGATGCTGCCGTTGGGCGGGCCGAACTCGACCACCTGCGGGCAGATGCGTGCAATGAATCGGCCGTCCGAGGTGCCACCGGAAGTCGACAGTTCGGTGTCGATATCGGTTTCGCTCTTGATCGCCGCCGAAAGCGCATTGCTGAGTTCACCGCGCGGGGTCAGGAAAGGCAAGCCACCGACGGTCCACTTTAGCGTGTAATCGACGGCATGGCGGTCCAGGATGGCATGCACCCGCTGCTGCAAACCTTCGGGCGTGCTGGCCGTTGAAAAACGAAAATTGAAGTCGATCACTACTTCACCGGGAATGACATTCGAGGCGCCCGTACCGCCATGAATATTCGACATTTGCCATGATGTCGGCGCGTAGTATTCGTTGCCATCGTCCCATTTTTCGGCAACCAGTTCGGCCATGACCGGCGCTGCAATGTGCATCGGATTCTTGGCCAGATGCGGATACGCGATGTGACCCTGGACGCCCTTGATGGTCAGTTTGCCGGACATCGTGCCGCGGCGACCATTCTTGATCATGTCGCCGAGGCGTTCATACGATGTTGGTTCGCCGACGATGCAATAGTCCATCTGCACGCCACGCTCCTCGAGCAGTTGGCACACGATGATCGAGCCATCGGTTGCCGGTCCTTCTTCATCGCTGGTGATCAGGAACCCGATCGAGCCGCCATGCACGGGATGGGCTGCCGTGAATTCCTCGGCCGCTACGACCATGGCCGCAAGCGAGGTCTTCATGTCCGCCGCGCCCCGACCGTACAGCTTGCCGTCGCGCTGAGTCGGGACGAAAGGATCGGACCCCCATTGTGTCAACGGTCCGGTCGGTACGACGTCGGTATGTCCTGCGAAGACTACCAGTGGCTGTGCATTACCTTTGCGTGCCCACAGATTGGTGACATTGCCGGACTGGATGGTTTCGCATTCGAAACCGAGCGGTGTCAGCAGTTCGATCATGCGTTGCTGACATCCCTTGTCGTCGGGTGTTACCGAGGAAAGGGCGATCAGTTCCTGGGT
>JACMQD010000032.1 GCA_014377155.1 Herminiimonas sp. | reverse complement strand
CTTCCTTCAACGAAGATCGTTAATAGCGATTGCACTACATTCTTGACCGTCTGCGGATCCTTGTAGGTGTAGCTGATGGAATAGATGTCGTCGTTGCTGGTGCCGAAAATGCGGATTTGCGACATCAGTTCGTCAACCATTTTTTCGTGCTCCTTGGTCGATGTCGTCTTTAGGTCCAAATCCACCATGCGGATCACGCGTTCGACGTTTGGCCGGCTGATCAATGTCCGGCTCATGATCGACACTTGCTGATCGACGTTGGGCAAGGTGGTCATGCCAGAAAGCAACGGCTTCAGGATCGACTGCGTGTCCACGTAAACACGCGCGGAGGACTGATAACTGTTAGGCAAAGTATAGATCTTGACCCAACTGGCGGCGATGACGATCCACGCGATCGACATCGCGTACCAGCGATACTTCCAGATACCTTTCGTAAAAGAAATTAGCTGGGTTAATAGTTCCTCCATCGCGTGAAGCTCTCCATGGTGTGTTCAGAAATCAACTGGGTCAGTGGTTTCTCGCGTCGCGCCTATAGTTCAGCGGTGCGCCGGGTTGCATACTGTAACGCACAACAATCATTCCGATTGGCAATTGTACCGGACTCATTCGTAACGCCCACCAAGACGTTGCAATTTTGCTACCGATGGGGTCCGTATACTAACTCCTACTTTTCGAGGCAATTTATGCCCGAGAAGAGAGACCACGGCTGCACCAAAATTTTCCGTGCAGAATGAAAATTTTGCGTTCCAAGCACTCGCGTGTTTATTCAGGTGCACGGCGTTAGTATAAAATAAGTCAACTCAGAACAGGATTAAAGACACCATCGTTAACATCCTGTTAAGTGCGCTCTGATTAAAATACCGAAGGTAGACTCTGTTTTGTTGTTTAAATGCACTATCAACATTAGAAAAAAAAGGAAATTTACGTGAAACCTTTGAAACTTAACGGCATGCAGCGCTGGCTGCTTGTCATGGCGGGCCTTTCTGTCGTGTTTTTTTCTGGTTGCGCAACGAATGCGAACCCACCTCTAAACGACACGTCCGTCGTCGTCCCACATGACTACCTGATAGGCCCTGGGGATACGGTGAGCATCAATGTGTGGCGAAATCCGGAAGTCTCGCAAAGTGTTCCGGTCCGACCCGACGGCAAGATCACGACGCCATTGGTAGAAGACCTACCCGCGAGCGGCAAAACTGCAACCCAGTTAGCACGCGATATCGAAAAAGTGCTGGGCAAGTATATCCAGCAACCGGTCGTGACAGTTATCGTTACCGGGTTCATCGGCCCCTTTTCCGAGCAGATTCGTGTGATTGGCCAGGCGGCGAAGCCGCAAGCCTTGCCTTACAAGCAGGATATGTCCCTGATGGATGTGGTGATTGCGGTCGGTGGCATTACGGAATTTGCTTCAGGCAACAAGGCCAGCATCATCCGTGTCGTCGATGGTAAGCAAAAGAGCTTTGGCGTTCGTTTGAACGATTTGATCAAGCAGGGTGACGTTTCGGCCAACACGCCAATGCGACCAGGCGACGTACTTGTCATTCCAGAAAGTTTTTTCTAGCGAATTCGTGTGATCGTTTTGTCCGACCCCGCGTCGCAGGCCGCCGGTCGGCGCAGGTGATCGATAGCGCGGGTAGCCTCGGCCCGATCCGGGGTTTCGGTCAAATCGGTTCGCAAGCAAATCTGTTGTACCCGGGGCACTCGTGCCCTCATTCCCACTCAGTGAGCCCCATACATGCGGTTTTTCACTGCCACACATTCTTTTTGACGCGCCGCGCCATAGCACTCGGGAGTATTACTTGTTAAGGATTTTCAATCATTCGGTGTCCAAAGTCGTGTCAGGACTTCTACTCGCCGAGTTGATCATCCTTTTGGCCTCGACCTATGTCGGCGCTGCCTTGCGGTTCTCGGGTGGAACCTTTCCGTTTTCAAAAGACAACGAACACTTCTTCGTGACGGCACTCGCTTACACCTTGTCGATGCTGTTTAGCATGAGCGCCCTTGGAATGTACAAGTTCAGTTTTCGCGAGGGCTTTCGCAATACGTTCCTGCGCCTGATGCCGGCAAGTGCACTAAGTTTCGCCATCATGACGCTAGTCTTCTACCTGATGCCGGATCTGCTTCTCGGCCGCGGCACACTTGGCATCGTCGTGATCGTCGCAGCCGTTGGCATTATGGTCGGCAGGATTCTGTTCTTCAAATCGTCGGAATCAAAGCTTCTGGAGTCGCGCATCATCTTCCTCGGTGCCGGGGCGCTTGCTCGCGAGTGTGGAAATCTTGCGATGCATAACTTCCAGTACCACAAGTACCGGATCATGGGCTTCGTGCCGATGACGGGCGAAGTTTGCTGCGTTCCCGCGGCATCCATCCTGCCGGCCGGCCAGTCGCTAGTCTCGCTTGCCAAAAGATTCAACGCGGGTGAAATCATCGTGTCGGTGACCAACCGTCGTAGCGGAGGCTTCCCGATCCAGGAATTATTGGAGTGCAAATTGAACGGCATAAAGGTCATCGATGCGGCATCGTTTTTCGAGCGCGAAGCCAATCAGATTCGTGTCGATTCATTGCAGCCGAGCTGGCTCGTTTTCGGCACCGGCTTCGATCAGAGCTTCCTGCGAACGATCGGCAAGCGCTTTTTCGATATTGTGGTCAGTCTGGTGATCTTCCTGGTGTCGTTGCCTGCGATGCTGATCACGGGCTTACTGATCTTTATCGAAGACGGTGCGCCGGTGTTCTATCAACAGGAACGGGTTGGCCTGAACGGTAAGACCTTCATAGTCCTGAAATTCCGCAGCATGACCAACAATGCGGAGAAAGCCGGCAAGCCGCAGTGGGCTGCCTCGGATGATCCGCGCACGACACGGGTCGGTCGTGTCATTCGAAAATTGCGCATCGACGAACTGCCACAGATCCTGAACGTGCTGAAAGGCGACATGAGCTTCGTCGGACCGCGTCCAGAGCGGCCGTTCTTCGTCAAGCAGCTTTGCCAGGACGTGCCGTTCTATAACGCCCGCCACAGCATCAAGCCGGGCATCACCGGCCTAGCGCAAGTGCGCTATCAGTACGGCGCCTCGGTGGAAGACTCGATTCAAAAACTGCAATATGACCTGTACTACGTAAAGAACAACAGCCTGTTCCTGGACATGCTGATCCTGATCGATACACTCCAGGTCGTCATTTTCGGCAAGGGCCAGTAAATCATGCTGGCCGCCGGCAGGGGTCCGTCGCGATGCTAATCACGATCACCTTCTATAGCTACGCCGCCTGCGCGGCAGCCTTCCTGATTTTTTCGATGCTGTTGCTCACGCGCTGGCGCAGTCCGACCGGCGGCGTCGCCTGCTCAATTGCCAGCCTGCTTACCATGGCGTGGGCCGCGACGATCGCCTTCAATGCCTTGTCCGGACATCCGATCTCTATCGCCTCGGAGTTGCTGGAGCTGCTTCGGGACGCTGCCTGGACCTATCTGCTGGCACGCTTCGTCGGTCCGTTCCGGGACGAGGCGCTCGGGGGCGGCTTGGGAAACCTGAAACCGGCGATGGCGGCCATCCTCTTGCTGTATGCATCGATGGCGATGATCAAGCTGCTGCTCTATGCCGACGTCGTCGAAGCCACGGGGCTGCTGGTGTTCGGCGCGAGCATCTTCGGCCCGATCGTCATTGCGGTGGTCGGCATGTTGCTGGTCGAGCAGGTCTATCGGAATTGCGCGGCGCAAGAACGCTGGGGTGTCAAGTTTGCCTGCATGGGCATCGGCGGCTTGTTCGCGTACGATTTCTATCTCTTCAGCGACGCCATGCTGTTTCGTGCAATGAACGCTGAAATCTGGATTGCGCGGGGCGCCGTCAATGCCCTCACGGTGCCACTTCTGGCGTTGTCGGCAGCGCGCAATCCGCAATGGTCGCTCGGTCTGTCGGTGTCGCGCCGCGTGCTGTTCCACTCGGTGACCTTGTTCGGCTCTGCGCTCTACCTCTTGGCGATGGCAGCCGCCGGCTACTACCTGCGTTACTTCGGCGGCAGCTGGGGTACGGTCATGCAGGGCGCCTTCCTGTTTGGTGCGCTCACCTTGCTGATGACGGTCCTGTTTTCAGGTACCTTCCGCGCTTGGCTGAAGGTGGTCATCAGCAAGCACTTCTACAGTTACGGCTACGATTATCGCGAAGAGTGGCTGCGTTTCACCCGCATCCTGTCCAATGATGGCCCCGCGATCGGCGACCGCGCGCTGCAGGCCGTGGCTGCACTGGTCGAAAGTACCGGCGGCGCATTGTTCCTGAGCCGCGAATCCGGCAAGCACGAACTCGCCGCCTCCCTGAACGTGGCGCTGGGCGATGCGGCAGAACCGCTCGATTCGGCGTTCTGCCAATTTCTCGAGGGCCGGCAGTGGGTCATCGATCTGGGCGAATTCAAGCTGATTCCCGAGCAATACGAAGGCTTGTCGCTGCCACCTTGGCTGGCCGCAATGGATGGCGCATGGCTGGTGGTGCCGCTGATCCTGCGAAACGAACTGTGCGGCTTCATCGTGCTGGCTCCGTCGCGCAGCAGTATCAAGTTGAACTGGGAAGTAACCGACCTGTTGAAGATCGCCGGTAGTCAGGCCGCCAGTTATCTTGCCCAGCAAGAGTCGGCCAATGCATTGATGGTGGCGCGGCAGTTCGAATCCTTTAACCGGATGTCGACCTTCATCGTGCATGACCTGAAAAATCTTGTGTCCCAATTGTCGCTGCTGGTGTCGAATGCGGAAAAGCACAAGGACAATCCTGAATTCCAGAAGGACATGCTGGAGACCGTTGATCTCTCGGTACAAAAGATGAAGTTGTTGTTGCAAAAACTGGCACGCAGTTCGGCGATGGAAACACCCGTACGCTTGCAAATGGATAAACTGCTGCAGAAGGTGATCGCAGCGAAAATGGCAACCGAGCCGCATCCGGTGCTGGAGATACTGGATGCCGACCTGACCGTGATGGCGCATCCGGCGCGGCTCGAGCGGGTCATCGGCCACCTGGTCCAGAACGCGATCGAGGCGACGCCGCGCGACGGCAGTGTGCTGGTCCGACTGTTGCGCTGGCATGATGAACTGGTGGTCGAGTGCGTCGATACCGGTGCCGGCATGAGCGAGGTATTCATGCGCGAGCGCCTGTTCAAGCCGTTCGAAACGACCAAGTCGGCCGGCATGGGTATCGGCGTCTTCGAGAGCCGGGAGTACGTGCAGGAACTCGGCGGTCGGGTCGAAGTGATGAGCCAGCAACCGGGCGGCACGACGTTTCGCATCATCCTGCCCCTGCATGTGAGGCAGCAACCGGCGGCCCCGCATCCCGCGTCACCGATTGAACCTGCGATCGCGTGAAGCGGTCACTGAACGCGAGAGGATTACCGTGACCCAGGAAAAACAGAAGTTGTTGATCATCGAAGATGATCCGGGCTTGCAGAAGCAGTTGCGCTGGAGTTTCGATGCGTACGACGTGGTGGTCGCGGGCGATCGCGAGGCGGCGCTGGCGCAGGTGCGGCGCCACGAGCCGGCAGTGGTGACGATGGATCTCGGCTTGCCGCCGGACCCGGACGGCGCCACCGAAGGCCTAGCGACCCTGCAGGAAATCCTGGCCTTGGCGCCGGACACGAAGCTGATCGTCCTGACCGGCAACCAGGACCATGAAAACGCGGTGAAGGCCATCGGAATGGGCGCCTACGATTTTCATCAGAAGCCCTTCGACGACGACATGCTTGCGCTGGTCGTGCAACGCGCGTTCTACCTGCACGCCCTACAACTGAGGAATCGGCATTTGCTGCAAAGCCATGCTGATTCACCCGTGAGCGGATTGATCAGCCGCGACCCCGCCATGCTGAAGGTCTGCCGCAGCATCGAAAAAGTCGCGTCATCCTCGGCCACGGTCATGCTGCTGGGTGAGAGCGGAACCGGCAAGGAGGTACTCGCGCGGGCGCTGCATGAATTCAGCCCGCGGCGCGACAAGCGCTTCGTCGCCATCAACTGTGCCGCGATTCCAGAGAATCTGCTCGAGAGCGAATTGTTCGGTTATGAAAAGGGCGCCTTCACGGGCGCGGTAAAGCAGACCCTCGGCAAGGTCGAAATGGCCAGCGGCGGCACGTTCTTTCTCGACGAGGTCGGCGACCTGCCGATGGCGTTGCAGGCAAAGCTGTTGCGCTTCCTGCAGGAGCGGGTGATCGAGCGGGTCGGCGGCAGGGTCGAGATACCGGTGGATGTGCGCATCGTTTGCGCGACCCACCAAAAGCTGAACGAACTGGCGCTCGCCGGTCGCTTCCGGGAAGACCTTTACTACCGCCTGAGCGAAATCGTTGTCACGATTCCGCCGCTGCGCGAGCGGATCGGCGACGCAGCGCTGCTGGCGCATTTTTTCAAGAACAAGTTCAGCGCCAAGGAAGGCCGTTCCTCGCTCAATTTTAGTCCCGAAGCGCTGGTCCAGATCGAAGCCCATCAATGGCCCGGCAATGTGCGCGAAATGGAAAACTGCATCAAGCGCGCCGTCATCATGGCCGATGGCCCACAGATCAGCGTCGACGACCTGGGACTGACTGCCGTCGATGCCGTCGAAGAACCGATGAACCTGCGCCAGGTGCGCGACCAGGCCGAGCACCAGGCAATCATACGGGCCATCGCGCGCTCGGACGGCAATGTCGCAAAGGCAGCGGAGTTGCTCGGGATTAGTCGGCCGACGCTCTATGATCTGATGACGCGTCACAATGTTCGTTGATGGCCGGCAGTACTTGAGCGCTCCCGTGCGATCTGCCGTGCGCGGAATCGTCTGTGCCGTTTTTTGCACGGCGCCGCTCGCCGCCGCATCTGCCGCCGATCTGACGCAGACGGTGGTCACCGTCAAGCCATCGGTGGTCGCCATTGCCACCCAGATGAAGACCCGCAGCCCGGCGATCGCATTCTTCGGTACCGGGTTTGCCGTCGGCGATGGCTCGACGGTGCTCACCAATGCCCACGTCCTG
>JACMQD010000234.1 GCA_014377155.1 Herminiimonas sp. | reverse complement strand
AGCTTGCGCCTAGACTCGATCATATGACGGCCCCTGGATGCCGGATACGACAAGCGCGAAAATGGCGGAAAGAACATCATGAAAACCAGGCTCATCCTGTTAGGCGCCGGTAAGATCGGCGATGCGATTCTCACTTTGTTATCGGCTACCGGTGACTTCGACATTACCGTCGCCGACCGCGATCCGGCACAGCTGGCGCTTATAGGCAAGGTCGGCAAGGTCGGCATGTCCGATGTGCGTCTTCTGCAAGCCGATCTCGGCGACGCTGCCACCGTTGGCGACCTGGTCGGCGGTCATGTAGTGACTTTGTCAGCCTGCCCGTACTTCCTGACACCGATCATTGCCGCTGCCGCGAAAAAATCCCGATCCCATTATTTCGACCTGACCGAAGATGTCGACAGCACGCGCATCGTCAAGCAACTGGCCGTCGGCGCCGAAACGGCGTTCGTGCCCCAGTGCGGCCTGGCGCCGGGTTTTATCTCGATTGTCGCCAACGACGTCGCCAGCCGTTTCGACACGCTGCGCGACGTCCACATGCGCGTCGGCGCGCTGCCGATTTATCCCAGCAATGCGCTCAAGTACAATCTGACTTGGAGCACGGACGGCTTGATCAATGAATACTGCAACCCGTGCGAAGCCATCGTCGATGGCCAGTTGCGCGAAACCTCGGCCCTGGAAGAAAACGAACATTTTTCACTCGATGGCATCGATTACGAGGCATTCAATACATCCGGTGGCTTGGGTTCCCTGTGCGAGAGCCTGGCCGGCAAAGTCCAGAATCTCAATTACAAGACCGTGCGCTATCCGGGCCATCGGGATATCGTCAAGATGCTGGTGCGCGACCTGCAGTTGGGGCAGCACGATCGCCGCCATATTCTCAAGGAAGTGCTGGAGGCGTCGATTCCAATGACGCGGCAAGATGTCGTGCTGGTGTTCGTCAGCGTCGTCGGCATGCGCGATGGGCGACTCGAACAGGAAACCTTTGCGGAAAAAATCTACAGCCGGCGCATTAACGGTCAATTGTTGTCAGCGATCCAGCTGACGACTGCCGCCGGCATCTGTGCAATGGTTGATCTGGTATTGCAAGGTAAGCTGCCAGGACATGGCTTGGTACGCCAGGAACAGGTTAGTCTCGAAGACTTTCTTGGCAACCGTTTCGGCTGTCATTTCACTGCAGCATAAGGAGCTGTCATGGAAAATATTGCTGAGCTGCTGCAGGCGCTCGGGGTCGAGGTCGACGCCTTCGAAGGCGATGATTTAAGCGTCACCAGTCCAATCGACGGCGTCCGTTTATTGACGCTGCGGATCGATCAGCCGTCTCAAATAACGGCGAAAATTGGCCGAGCCCATGAGGCTTTCCTGCGCTGGCGTACGGTGCCTGCACCGCGTCGGGGCCAACTGGTGCGTCTGTTCGGCGAGGAGCTGCGCATCCATAAAACGACGCTCGGCAGACTGGTAACGATCGAATCTGGCAAGATCCTGCAGGAGGGATTAGGTGAAGTCCAGGAAATGATCGACATATGCGATTTTGCGGTGGGCCTATCGCGCCAGTTGTATGGCCTGACCATCGCGTCCGAGCGGCCTGGGCACCGCATGATGGAGACCTGGCATCCGCTCGGCGTCGTCGGCGTGATTTCCGCGTTCAATTTTCCGGTCGCTGTGTGGGCCTGGAACGCGACGTTGGCATTTGTCTGCGGTGACAGCGTGATCTGGAAACCATCCGAAAAAACGCCGCTGACCGCCATCGCTGTGCATGCACTGTTCGCCAGGGCCATGGCGCGATTCGGCAGCGATGCGCCGCCAGGCTTGGCCGAACTGATCATCGGCAACCGCGCCTGCGCCGAAATCATGGTCGATGATCGCCGCGTGGCCCTGGTCAGCGCGACCGGTAGTACGGCGATGGGGCAGTCGGTGGCCGCACGGTGCGCACAACGGTTTGCACGTACTATCCTTGAACTGGGCGGCAACAACGCCATGCTGGTCGCGCCGAGCGCTGACCTCGAAATGGCGGCACGGGCAATCGTGTTTTCGGCGGTGGGGACCGCCGGCCAGCGCTGCACGACATTGCGGCGTTTGTTCGTGCACGAAACGATCCATGCCGCGCTGGTTATACGTTTGAAAAAAATCTATGGTTCGCTGAGGATCGGCAACCCGCTCGATGCAAATACCCTGGTCGGCCCCTTGATCGATGCCGCTGCATTCGATGCCATGCAGGTGGCGCTGCGCGTTGCGCAAACCGAAGGAGGGCAGGTCCATGGCGGTGAGCGAGCGGTCGTGGCCGGCGGCGACGGCGCTTGCTACGTTCGTCCGGCATTGGTCGAGATGCCATCGCAAAGCGGGATCATGCATCAGGAAACCTTCGCCCCGATTTTGTATATCGTGCCTTACCAGAGCCTAACGCAGGCAATCGAATGGAACAACGCCGTGACACAAGGGCTGTCGTCGAGTATCTTTACCACCGACTTGCGCGAGGCGGAGGCGTTCATCAGCGCCACCGGCAGCGACTGCGGCATTGCCAATGTCAATATCGGACCTAGCGGTGCAGAAATCGGCGGTGCCTTTGGCGGAGAAAAAGAAACCGGCGGTGGCCGCGAGTCCGGATCGGATGCGTGGAAGGCCTATATGCGTCGTGCAACGAACACGATCAACTACAGCGCGGCCTTGCCACTGGCACAGGGAATCACCTTCGATGTGTGAGCATGAATCGGTCGAAGACTGCATAGGATTGTCACAACGCGTCTGCCAACGAGGTAAAGTAACACCGGTTCCTTAAACCACATTGACGGCAATGCCTCTCCCGATCGGGGACCATGGCGAGGGCGCCTGCCGTATCGGATAATTGCGCAGTCATGTTGGCGATGCGGTCGCGGTGAGCGCGCACACATGTCCGGTTACAATTAATCATTGTTACCAAGCGACCTCGTCAACGAGCGACGGCCATCAGATGCGCTGCCGTGTCGACCGCTCCCATGCTGCTGGCCGCGTCGTGTGCGTTCAGCCCGCTGGCAGCGCGTGCCCCGATGTCCGCACCACGGCCGATCAGAAATTTCACCGCATCGAGTCGGTTGAACATTGCAGCGAACATTAATCCGGTTTTGCCATCACTGGTTGTACCGTCGACATCGGCCCCGTGATCGAGCAGCAATTCGAGCATCGGAATATCACCTTTGAATGCGGCACCGGCGAGCGGCGTCTGTCCCTGATCGTTGCGCATTTCGGGGTCGGCGCCGTGTGAGAGCAAAACACGTGTCGCATCGAGATGGCCGTGATAACTTGCCAGCATCAGCAAGCTGTCACCCTTGTGATTGCTGAGATTGGCCGGCAATCCCCGAGATAGGTAAATCTCCAGCATTTCTGCATCGCCGTTTCTTACGAGCTGGAAAACCTTGCGCGCAAATTCAAGCGTTTCGAGATCCATCGTCTTGGTAGCGTCGGGCGATTGAGACACCGTATTGTCTTGCATGAGAATTCCTGTAATCGAGATCGTGCGATTCGGAGAGGCTGTCGGATGGTTCATTGCGATACGCAATCATTTAGGGTCGACGGGAAACTACATTGAGGTTGCAAATAATGCAATTAATTGTCAAGTAGACCCGCACCTATTCGTGCGGTTCCGCTTTTGCCAAAATATTATTGAAACGTGCTGCTCCGATGCTGAGATGCTGCAGATCGTCTCGTCGGACGCCGCATACGCAGGCAAAATGTCCGCCAGGCGATCTAACGATTGACTTCGAGTCGACCGGTTTTCGACAGCATGATGTCGAGCGCCGTCGCAAGTCCGTGTTCGAAAGGACAAAATCGATCGCGTCATTTCAGACGCTAAACATCTTCCGATGCTAGGGCGTGCCGACCTGCTGAGGTTCGCCACGAGGGGAAAGGTCAGACTTCGTGTCGATATGGGCTTCGGCGAGGAACATGCTCGCGCATCAAAATACCGAATGCGTCTGCCGCGATCGGTTTGCTAAAATAAAAACCCTGCATTTGATCGCATGCATGTTCTCGCAAAAACATTTCCTGTTCCAAGGTCTCGACTCCTTCGGCGACCACTGTCAGGCCTAGCGTTTTGCCCATTGCAATAATCGCATTGGTAATGGCCTTGTCTTCGGAATCGGTCGCAAGGTCCCGGATGAAGGAGCGATCGACCTTGAGCGTGTCGATCGGGAAGTGCTTCAGCTGTCCCAGCGACGAGTATCCCGTGCCAAAGTCGTCGATTGCCAGCCGCACACCGAGTTGCTTGATCGCGATAAGCAGTTTGATCGCACGCTCTGGATTGTGGACTACCATGCCTTCGGTAATTTCAAGTTCGAGCAGTTTCGGGTCTAGGCCAGTCTGCTCAAGGACACTCGCGATATCGCTCAGCAGGTTTTCGTCAGCGAACTGCCTGACCGACAGATTGACGGCGACGCAGATCGGCGGCAAACCCTGCTTCTGCCATGAGGCATTTTGGGCACACGCAGTACGCAGAACCCATATCCCTATCGGGACGATAAGACCGGTATCCTCTGCAATCGGAATGAATTGCGCCGGTGACACCGAACCGAGTGTGGCATTGTCCCACCGCAGCAAGGCTTCGACGCCGGCGATGGCATCGGTGGTGAGGTCGACCTTGGCTTGATAATGCAGAGTAAGTTCGTTGCGCTCCAGGGCATATCGCAGGTTCGATTCGAGCACCATCCGTTCCAAGGACTGGGATTTTATTTCGGTGGAATAAAACTGGAAATTATTCTTGCCTTCTTCTTTGGCGTGATACATCGCGATGTCGGCATTCTTCATCAACGCCTGTTCATCGACCCCGTCTTCCGGATACACGGCGATGCCGATACTCGCTGTGACCCGGCATTCCTGGCCCATCAATTCAATCGGCCTAATTGCTGCCGACAGCAACTTGCGCGCGATGGCTGCAACCTGTTCGTGGTTGCCCATTTCCTGAATCAGTACCACGAACTCGTCGCCACCCAGACGGGCGATGACATCGCTGGCGCGCAGGTTCTGCTTGAATCGCGCCGCGATCTCTTTGAGTAGCGAATCACCCGCTTCGTGGCCGAGCGTATCGTTGATGAACTTGAAACGGTCGAGGTCGATGAACAGCACCGCGAAGTGGCGCACGTAGCGCTTTGAGGTTTCAAGCAATACGTTAAGTAAATGGCTGAACATCAGGCGATTGGGCAGCGCCGTGAGCGCATCGTGCGATGCAAGATACCGGATGCGTTCTTCGGCAATTTTTTGTTCGGTAATCTCGCGCGAAATGCCACGATAGCCGGAAAATTCGCCATCACTGGCAAACATCGGTTCGGCGCTCATACTGACAAAGTACGGCTCACCGTTTCGGTTGACCCGATGTACGATGACATCGCGGTATCCGCGCTTTTCGGCAAGCGTTGCGCGAAGGCTGTCCCAACCGCCGGCGGCCTGGATTTCGAATCCGCACTCCCATACCAGTTTGCCGAGCAGCGGATGCGCTTGGTGATTGACATGAAGATGGCGGCTCTCCATGCGGGTAATCCGTAAATCCGGGTCTTGCTCCCAATACCAATCCGAGGACAGGTTGGTCAACGCACGGAAGCGCGCTTCGCTTTCGCGCAAAGCCTGATCGGCTTTCCAACGGGCGGTAATATTGTGCAGTACGGTACAAAACCCTGTTGCATTACCGCTTTTGTCCTTGAGTAGCTGTACCGACCCTTCCAGTTGCAGAACGCTGCCATCCTTGTGCAAATAACCAAACTGCTGGTTAGTCTGTGGCAAACCGGATCGATAGACCTTGTTGAACGATGCCATGCAGACCCGCGCCATTTCTTTGGTCTGGTGATCGCGATTGGTAGACGCTTTCAATTCGCTTTCCGAGTGGCCGGTTAGGTTACAAAACGCCGTGTTGAAAAAGATGTGCCGACCTGTGAAATCTACCTCGCAGTAAGCATTTTCCATCGTCTCGAGGATATTGCGATAGCGGGCTTCGCTGGCTTGCAAGGCTTCTTCGATGGCTTTGCGCTCAGTGTCTTGCGCAAAGTTATGCAGCGCGAAAATGATGCTGCGAGCCATCCGCTCAACCAGGCTGATGACCTGCTCGTCGAATGCATTGCGTTCTGAGGCATATAAAAGCAGGACGCCGATGGCGCTGTCGCCTTGCATGAGCGGAACCGCAGCGGCAGAGCCGATCTGTGACTGTGCCGGAATATGCCGCCATGGCAGCGAGCGCTCGTCGGCGAGGAAATCATTACTGATACAGGGCGCCATCGTACGATAAGCAACGCCTACCAGTCCGCGTCCCGAACTCGATTCGGGATCGAGTGAAATACGCGCCTGTTTCAACTGTTCTGCAGCGCTGCCGGCAGCGGCTTCGAAATGCACCCAGGTCGAACCCGGGGGCGCAATCACGACGCCCGCGGCAGCAAAATGTCCTGCTTCGATCGCAGCGTCGCAAACGCGCTGGTACAGATCGACAGGCTCTCTGGCCCGCAGGATAGCTTCATTCGTCGCACTGAGCGCCACATACATTTTCGCCAGATGCTTGAAGCGGTCGTCGATCTTGTTATTTGGTAAAGCATCCATTGCCGATATCCCTCTGCTTGGTCGCCCGCGATACCGCCTCGCATCAATTAAGACCGACGCATCCTGGTTTTAACCGCATACTCGTCGAGCATACATTCTAAAAGGCAACTTGAGTTGAGAAAGCAATTTCGGGAACCGGATATCGACAAGTAAGGCTGATCTACTAAAATAGATGCGGCATGAATAACACATCGACTCCGACAACGAGTAGCACGATGATAATCGACGTGCCCACCACGGCATGTTACCCATGCAGGCGCCACTTTTTGTGCGTCGCACTCCCAATCAGGTTGAGAATGGAGCATCAATGAGCATCGATTTCGAATGGCCTTTGCCACCGCACTGCGAAGCCATCGCGCAAGGCAAGGCGGCCATTGGCGGGATCGGCCTGGCAGGAATGATCACAATGAATGATGGAACGCGCTATATCGGCGAGCTGATTCGGCTCGACCCATCGGTTGCGCTGGTCGAGTTCCATCCTGATCGCGCGGTTTCCAACATCACAGTCGGTTTTGGCAGTATCCAAAGTCTGCGCCTGACACAACTAGTCGAGTTGAAACGCATCGCCTTGTCTGTGGCGGTTGCCACGAACGAGCATTACCAGACTTCTGCGAAGCAGAAATGCGTCGTGCAATTCAAGGACGGCACGTCGCTGGTAGCAGAAACTGCGGGTTTTGTCCCGCACAGCTACGGCTTGTTCCTGTTCCTGGTCAGCTATGCCAGCAGCGTCGTACGCTGGTTTATCCCGACCGAGTCGATGCTCAGTTACCAGATCGGTGATCAGCTCGGCAAGATATTGGTTGCGGAAAAAATCGTTTCCGAAGACGTGGTCAATGCCGGGCTCGAAGTACAAGAAAATTTGCGTTCCCAAAAACTGGGCGACTATTTGCAACTCCATCGCATCGCCACTCGCGAACAGGTGGAAAGCGCGCTGCTGGCACAAAAGGGATTGCCGCAGATCCGGCTGGGCGAGGCACTGATTCAGGAAAAAATCATCACCGCCCGGCAGCTCGACGATGCATTGCAAATGCAGGCGCAGGACCGCAAGAAACAGTTGGGCGATATTCTGGTCGACATGGCCGCGGTCGACAAAGAAACCATCAAGCGCGTACTAGCGCAAAAACTCGGTATTCCTTCCATCGGTCTGACCAATTTTCAGTTCGATCCGAACCTGATCAAAACGGTGCCAGGCGATCTCGTCAGGAAGCATGCCATGATGCCGTTGTACCGGACAGAGTCGCGCATCGTAGTGGCAATGGAAAACCCACTTTTGCTGGAAGCCTTGAAAGAGATGGCTTTCATGACCCGACTGAAAGTCGATCCCGTCATGGCATCGGCGGAAGATCTTGCCAGCGCCATTGCCCAGTTCTATGGTCATCAGGCCAACGCTATCAACGTCTCGGACCTGGTATCGGAACTCGATGCCAGCACGGACCTGACTTTTACGCTGGAAGTGAAGGAATCGGTCACAGAATCCGATAACACGCTGGTTCGGCTGGTCAACAAGATCATCATGGATGCGTTCGAAACCGGTGCCTCGGATATTCATATCGAATCCATGAAAGATGGCAAGCCATCGCGGGTGCGGTTTCGCAAAGATGGCGTGATGGTGCATTATTCGAACATCCCCTCCAATTTTCGCAATGCGCTGATTTCGCGCTTGAAGATCATGAGCCGCCTCGATATATCGGAAAAAAGGCGCTCGCAGGACGGCAAGATCAGTTTCGAGCAGTTCGGACCGGCAAAAATCGAACTGCGTATCGTGACCATGCCGACCACCGAAGGCCTGGAAGACATCGTCATGCGCATTCTGGCAGCGCCCAAAGCGGTGTCGCTGGACGGGATTGGTTTGGCTCCTTATATCCGTGATGGCCTGCAAAAAGCAGCCACGAAGTCGCATGGGCTGCTGTTTGTCTGTGGCCCCACTGGCTCGGGGAAAACCACCACGCTGCATGCGTTGCTGAGCCATATCAACACGCCCGAACGCAAGATCTGGACTGTCGAGGACCCGATCGAAATTACCCAGGACGGGCTGCGCCAGGTCCAGGTCCAGTCGAAAATAGACTGGACCTTCGAGTCCGTTTTGCGCAGCTTTTTGCGCGCCGATCCCGACGTCATCATGGTAGGCGAGACACGCGATCCCGAAACCGCAAAGGTCGTGATCGAAGCGTCCCTTACAGGTCACCTGGTGTTCTCGACGATGCATACCAACAGCGCCGTCGAAAGCGTGGTCAGGCTGCTGGATCTCGGCCTCGACCCGTTCAATTTTGCCGATGCGCTGCTGGGAGTCGTGGGCCAGCGGCTGGCGCGTCGACTGTGTCCTGTGTGTCGCATTCCCGGTCCGGCGGAGCAGGATGAAATCGACATGCTGGCCCATGAATATTGTTTCGAGAACGAACTCGATCCCGGCGAAGTGATCGCGCATTGGCGCGAAAAATATCAGGATGGCAGCGGCAACCTGACGCTGT
>JACMQD010000233.1 GCA_014377155.1 Herminiimonas sp. | reverse complement strand
TGCTTTGCACGGCCTTGTTGACGAAGACGTGACGAAACTCGTGATCGAACCTGCTCAGGATATCTGGCGTGTTATCGGCCAGCGAAGCCAGTTCCCGTTCGCGTGCGGTCAACATCCGTTCGCGCTGCATGAGTTCACGAACCATAGTCCAGCGCTCGATGGCGTTCTCGACGGCTCGTACCAGTCCGATCGGAGTAAGCGATTCCTTGCCGATGAAATCCTGCGCGCCGGCACGTAGTACCAGCTTGCCCAAGTGGGCACCTTCCGCGCCGGTCAGGACCACGATCGGGCAAACGCTCATCCCGTCCGTACCCTGCAATGCGGCGATCGCCTCTGGCGCGTCCATGTCCGGCAAATAATAATCGAGCAGCAAGCAGTCAGGCATCGCGTGCGCGCCATTCCCTAGCATGTCGATAAGCGTCATGCCAAGCCCGGCTTGCGTGAAACGGAACTGAACCTCGGACCCGAGCAGCAGCATGCGCCGCATGTCAGCCAGGTCGTCCGGGTTATCGTCGACGATCAATATGTGCTTGGATTTGTGGTTCATGGCTTTTGTCTGTCGTTGCCTGGCAGTGAAACCCGCGTAAGCCAGTAATCGAGCAGATCGATCATGGCACGCACATGATCGGGATAGCGCATCGGCTTGACATGGTAAGCATTGGCGCCGGAGGTATAACAAAAATCCACATCCCGCGGATTGGCGGATGTGCTGAGGATGACGACCGGGATGGACATCAGCGTAGCGTCGCTTTTAATCATGCGCAACGCCTCGCGTCCATCCAGCCCTTGCGTATTAAGATCCATCACGATCAACGCGGGACGGCGCGCTCCGGGCTGGCACAGTAACGCCATGCATGCATCACCGGAGCAAACGCGATGCAGCTCGGTACTTATGCCGGACTGACGCAAGGCTTCGTCGAAAGTGTCGGCATCTTCGTTGGAATCCTCGACCAGAAGGCACATCGGGATACCGGCCAGAGGAAGCATCTCAATATCCCACGGATGACGGTAATGAGAAATAAAACGTACTGCCAAGACCAGGTCGAGAGGAGATCCACACGATGCCGCCCTGCCGCTCGACCAACCGCTTTACGATCGTCAACCCCGCACCCGTACCGCCACCAAATTCATCCCGGCCGTGCAGCCGCTTGAACATCTTGAACACCTGATCCATGTGGCGCGCGTGGATGCCGATGCCATTATCTTTCACGTAGTAGATGACCTGATCGGATGAGGTGGCTGGCCACCCCTCGCGATCGCCAAGGTCGACGGGTGCGACGAACCCGATCTCGACAACTGTCAATGGCCGATCGTTATATTTGAAAGCGTTCGACAATAAGTTCACGAAAACTTCCCGCATGCGGACACGATCGCAGTGCGCCATCGGCAGCTTGCGCGGAATAGTGATTTCCACGATCTTTTCGCGGCGGCGCGCGTCGACCATTTCAAGCGCCTCGGCCAGGACCTCGTTGAGATCGATTTCTTCAGGCTGCAACGCAATGCGACCCACCCTCGAAAAATGCAACAGCGAGTCGAGCAGGCTGTCCATGCGCGATGTCAACCGCATCAATCCATCGAGGCGGTGTCGATTCTCGGGTGCGATCATTGCTGCATCCTCGGCCAGCTGATGGGCATATTTGTAGATGCCGCGCAGGGGCTCCTTCAAATCATGGCTGGCGACGTAGGCAAAGGCATCCAGCTCTTCGTTGCTGCGGGCGAGATCGGCATTGAGCTCGGCGAGTTGCTCGGCCCGGCTGACGATCAGCTCCATGACCACCATACGGAAGCGCAGTGCTGCATCGATCTCGACCGATTTCCATGGTGCCGAACATCCGCGCACCGACTCGGTGAAGAGATCGAAGCTGCGGCGTGGTGTCAGGCGTTGGCCATGTATGCCCAACACCTTTACCTCGTAGTGCGGGTCACCGCGCCACTCGATGGAGCGGATGACCTCTGGCCGGAACCACAGCACCATGCTGCGGCAGTCACGCGTCAAGGCAAAGGCGAGGAGGCCGCTGGCAACCTCCGCTAGCGCCGCACCCCCAGGATAGTCACGCATCAGCGAGTCGGTTGCCACGATCGGATGGGTCGGCGATTTAAAATCCGGGTGTGCCTTCAGCCATGCACCCAGCGCATCGAGCGCAGTCTCCGAAGGTGTCAATCCAACGCATCGCCAGCACTCATTATGGAACAGCGCCGCGCCGCTTGCATCCATACCGTCAAGCAGGCTCGGCGTTGCCTCGACCAAGGCCAGTAGGCCACTTTCCCTGGACGCCTCGGTCACGAGTTGGCGATGCACATTTTCCAGATGCAGTTGATAGGCAAGATGCTCCCGCTGCTCTGCCGATTCATGTTGGAGCGAAACGATCTGGGCAAGCAGTTCGCAGGTGGCGCGTACCCCATAATGCAGGTTCACCGGACCGGCGTAGTGATGGCATGTGATTAATCCCCACAGCTTGTCGCCACGCCGGATCGCCAGCGTCAGGCACGCCGTGACACCCATGTTCTGCAAGTATTCGCTGTACATCACCGATGGGCCGCGCAATACGCAGTACGTCATCGATAGCGGGCGGCCAGTTTCGGGATGCGCCAAAGGTACCATCTCTGCCAGAGGCGCACCGACCTCCCGCAACGGCCTGATCCATATCTGCCGGAAAACTTCGCGTGCGGGCTCGGGTATGTCCTGCGCCGGATAGTGCTGGCCAACCCACGTGGGAAGGTCGGCGCGACGACTTTCGGCCACGATTTCGCCATGGCCGTCGTCATGAAATTTGTGGATCATCACGCGATCGAGTCCAGTTAGCATACGCAACTCGTCGGTTGCTGCGTCGCCTAACTCCTGTAGTGTCAGCGTACCCTGCAGGCGCGCGACGCTGTGCTTGATGAATCCATAATAATCCGGGTCCTGCGGATGATCGCGCGCAGTGGCTTCGAATTCAAGCAGTACTACGCCGTCGAGCGTATGAACCGCAACGTCGAGCGGCGCGGCGTCGCCGTTGCCGGGATGGGTCAGCACATACAGTGGATTACATTCGACTGACTCGCGCTTTAGGAACGCCGCAAGCAAATCGGCGTTCTTCGTGCCAAGTACCTGGCGCACGGGTTGGTCAAGCAAATCGGCCGGCGTATGGCCGAGCAGTTCAGCAGTATTTTCGCTGGCCTGAAGAATGGTCAGGTCGCCCGGTCTCAGTGCAAGCAGAACCCCGTGGCCTTGGACGCAACCGGGCGTCTGTACCGGTTCAGTATCGCAGTTGGTGATCGAAATGCCGAAACGCTTGACACTGTAAGACTGTCCTTCCCACGGCAGCGCAGGCGTTGCGGGTTCTATGGTACTCATTTGTTCCTTCCTGTCAGGCACCAGCAGCGTAGCGTGCGGAAAGTCGCCGCAGCGGACGCAACGACCTCGTTCCTAACTTCCGGGGTCGTTGCGAATTCCGCCAGCGCGCAGCGGAACGACTTCCACATCATGCCGGTACGATCACCGTAGCAATTAAAGAAACGCGCTCCTCGAAGCCCATCGAGGCCCAGCGTTTCCGCGAGATGTCGGCTGATCAGCTGGCCGCCGAGGGTCGCACCTTCCAGTACATAAAGGCAACCGAAGCCCGCAGCGATGCTATTCAATGGCGGAAGGATCGTACAGGTGGGGACCGGACAGGGTGAGTCAAACCCGACATAGTCCAGATCGTCTGCAAGCAGGACGGATTTGCACCGCACATCGAAGTCCAGCCCGAACTCTGACCAGTCGGCGAGCGATGCAAGCGACGACTCCAGCGGTTGATAGAAACCATAGAACAATGCGAGCTGTTTACGATAAGTAGCGATGCTCAGATCGGGCTTCATGATGTCGAGCACTCGTTCAATGGCATCGTGGTCAGACCTTGTTTCGATCCGGAGCCTGTCGAGAATGCCACTCGCTGTTGTGACCGGTGCTGTCATCAGTTGTTACCTGCGATAGTGACTATTCGACTGTGTTGAAGGCAACCGCTAAGCTTGGAGGCGTTTTCATGTAGATGCGCACGTTTCGAAAGAAACGCTATGAAGCCGGGCAGGAGAAACGCCATGATGAACAGCCCTGTGCGAGGAAAGATGATGCGAGCGCCGGTTAGGCAAGCTGGACTTTAACAGGGTTTGCTCAGAGGTGTTTGGATGTTGGATATTATTAAGTATTAATTATTCTCAAACAACCCGCTCATCAGAAAGGAAGGGAAATGTCCGGTTAACGTGCTGAGAGAGTCGCACATGATAATCCTGAAGAATCATCAAGTATAGATGCTCGTCGTATTTGAGGCACTGTCAAGCAGGGCAGCGTGCGCAGGAATAAGCAGATGTGCGTCGTAGGAGGGGTTTTTGAGTACAGGCGGCGAGCGCAGCACCTGTCGCGATTACTTCGATTCAAGAAATTCTAAGACGCTATTGAAATATTGCGGAAGAGTTTTCGTCGCTCTTCGAACCACTGTTCTGATTCTCCAAACGCCGTTTTTGGATACGGAACCGTTGGACACCATTGTCCCGCTTTCGTTATACATTCAATTTTTCAGGCTCGGTGCTAGGTCTGTGACCACTTTCTGGCTAGTGAAGAAACCAAAAAGCAGCCGCAGTCTGATCCACGGCACGCGGAATGACATTCATAGCTCAAGAGTCGTGCTCGTGCCCTTCGCGGATCAAGGGACAAGCGGGTTGCGATTGTGTGAAACTTCATTGCCTGTGTAGCCGCCGAGAAGAGCACCGGCGACCGTGGCCAGTTTCTTGCCGTTTCCGCCACCTACCTGATTGCCAAGCAAACCACCCACTACTGCACCGACGCCTGTACCGACCGGGTGCATGTCGCTCACGTAGTTCTGGATCGGATGTTGTTGTTGGGGTGGGTAATATGGTCGTTCGGCCGTACGGACCGGCTGGTTATAATAATTTTGTGCATGGCTGCTATGCACGGGTTGGGTATAAGTATTTCTGGCGACATGACGGACTGTGTGATGATGCGCGGATGGGCTTGGCGTGCGAGTTTTTGTTACAGTCGGTGCCTGCGCCGGGTTGACTGGCGTAAGCTGGTTCGTATTCGGCACTGCGTCAAACACCTGACCATCCGCGCTCATGTATCGTGTAGCTGTCAGTGGCGTCGGTGACGCAATCGGCGCCAGCGAGGCAACTTTAGCGGTATTCACTACCGGCACTGTGGAAATCTCGGGGGTGGTGGTGACCGTAGGGGAAACCGTACCGTGCGTCGACGGAATTAAACCTGTTATGGCTGCGACACCGACCAAGCTCACTAGCATGACTGAAATTGCGGCACCTGCCGCCAGAGGATGAATACGGCTTGCGGCATTGTTTGTCTGATATTCCATGAGGTTCTCCCGGCTGTTCTGTATCGAGATTCAACCTTAACCCGTTAAGCTGCACCACGACAACCGGCTAGGTGTTTCAATTGTAAGCAGACGTGAGATTTTAATATAAAATATGCAACAATATGGCCCGGCAATGCCAGCATTAGGCGCCACTTTCTTTCCGAGTTGAACCTCCACCTTGAAAAGCGACGTTGTTTTGCATTCCTAGGACTTCAGAGGCATGTTCAATTGACCGGCGACAAAATAACGAGCCTCTCGAACCTGATTGATATTCGTTGGGGATATGCTCTGCGTCGTCATCCTGTCGCTAATGCAATGTACTGTCGTTTTCAAACCCTTGAAACAGCCTTGTACTTTTAGAGCGTGATGGACAAATCTCCACGGAAAATTTATAACCGGCTCAAGCGGAATTTGATTTTGTCATCGAAGGTTGAATTCCACCGCATTTCCGGGACACCGCATTAAAATTCTACAATTCGGTATTGTGACGAATTCATTGATAGCTGTTTCTATGACGGCACATAACTCCCAATTTCCTCTAGCGTTCGTGACGCCGTCGGCGCAGAAACTCATCCCGCACCTTTCAGAAAAGACAGTTCAACGCACCCTTGCGGACGGCATTGCGGTGTAGTCTAAATACGCCTGGGACGGAACGCTGACGGTCACTGATCCGGGGTTTTTATGACACGGGGCGCTAGAAGGCGGAAGTCGGAAAAATTTGTGGTTAATTGCGCAGATCGGACATTTTTGTAACGATGCCCTGCTCGATTCCGGCATCCTGTATCTCGGGCGCATGCGTAACGAAATAGTACGCTATGAGATCAAATGAAAGAGTGTTGCACGGCGCAGGATGGCATGTATGAGAGCACTGCGCCGGTTACTGTCCAATTTGCATCGTTTTCCGCGCCTAAGGCTGTGTACATGGTCGCGATGCGGTTTAGTTCCCATTACATCGCCACTTACTAACAACAGCATATTCTCGCGAAACGTGAATACTCTAGAGCGTTCAGATCGTCAGCAATTGCCGGTTCGGTGTAACCATTGAGGCCGCGCACTATCCGGCCGTCGCAGATGTGACCTACGTTAGCTTCGACGGTGTAAATACACGGGGCACGTAGTTGGTCCTGAAAATCATCGATCGCGTC
>JACMQD010000232.1 GCA_014377155.1 Herminiimonas sp. | reverse complement strand
GTTCTTGGTGACCTGTTCTTCGATCTTGGCAGCGAACGCCTTGAGCAAGAAACCCAGCGTGATATCGAGCTGTGCCTGCTTGTGCAGCAAGGTCAGCGTACCGTTCACGCCGCTGCGCTTAAATGTCAGGATGTCGCCCTCCCAGGCAGTGATCATATCGAATTGCTCGGCCATTTCGTCAGCGACCTTCTGTGCTGCGGCTTTGGCTTTCTTCGGTGTCAGCTTGTGGTCCTGCGTGATGCTGATGTCGGCCATGCGTTCATCCTTTTGATTTGACGTTCGGGTTCAGCAGATCGCGCGGCTGCACGCCGCTCAGCGCGGCAATCAGGTTGTCGGCTGCACGGTTTGCCATGGCACGCCGGGTCGGCTCGGATGCGCTGGCAATATGCGGCGTCAGCACCACGTTCGACAGCGTCAGGAACCCCGGATGCAGGGCTGGCTCGTTTTCAAACACGTCGAGTCCCGCCGCCGCAATACGATTCTCGCGCAATGCGGCAATCAATGCAACATCGTCGACGATGCCACCGCGTGCCAAATTGACCAGCGTGGCGCTCGGTTTCATCATGGCCAGCTCTGCGGCGCCGATGGTGTGGTGCGCTGCCGCCGAATACGGCAACACCAGCATGACGTGATCGGCGCTACGCAACAATTCTTCCTTGCCGACCAGACGGGCATGGTTCGCGCGCTGCTCCAGGTCTGGCTGCAGTCGTGAGCGGTTATGGTAGATGACCTGCATGTCGAAGCCCATCGAGCGGCGCGCGATGGCCTGTCCGATGCGGCCCATGCCGATAATGCCCAGGACCGAGCCATGCAGGTCCGCACCCAGAAAACTGTCATAACGCCATTTATCCCAGTGGCCGGCGCGCAGCCAGTGTTCCGATTCAGTAATGCGGCGCGCCGCCGTCATCAGCAGGGCCCAGCCGAAATCGGCAGTGGTCTCATTAAGCACATCGGGCGTGTTGGTAACCATCACGCCGGCTGCCGTCGCAGCGTCGACGTCGATGTTGTTGTAGCCGACCGCCATGTTGCACACCGCTTTCAGGCTTCGAGCGGCGGCGACCAGCGCCGTATCGATACGCTCGCTGCCGGTGGCGATGACACCATGCTTGTCCTGTAGCCGCGACGCCAGTTCGTCAGCTGAAAAGACCTGATCCTGCTGATTCGCTTCGACCTCGAAGTGTTGTTCCAGCCGTTCGATAACATCCGGGAAGATGGCACGGGCAATCAGTATTTTGAGTCGCATGAGGGTCGGTGATTGAATTGTTCGGTTGACAAAGAGCGATACGAAGCGCGCACGCTCGGGCAAGTTCGCCGGCGCCGGTAACGTCCAGCCAAGTGGTCAGGCGCCGCGTACGATGATGACATGCACCCGGTATGGGCCGTGTGCGCCCAACACGATCGTTTGCTCGATATCGCCCGTGCGCGACGGGCCGGAAATGAAATTGGTCGCGCGCGGCAGTTCACCCCGCTCAGCGCGCGCCAGAACGAAAGCGTCTTCCATGGCGCCGACGATGCGCGATTCGAGCACGATCGCAATATGGGTTTCCGGTAGCAGGCTGGCCGAGGCATACGTATCGGCGCCGGACAGCATCATCAGGGTGCCGGTCTCGGCCACTGCGCAAAAACTGCCGGTAATGCCGACCAGGTCCTCATTGCGCGGCGGCCGAAATTCGACTTGCAGGCCGGCTTCAGCCCATCGCAGGCCGGTCAGGGTTTTCCAGGCAATCGCCTGTTTTGCGACGCCGATCTGCTCTAGGTATCGCGCTACCGCAGTCGGCACCTCGGCCATCGACGCGACCTCGGCGACGGTGTCGGACATGCGCACCGCCTGTTCACAAAAGCGCTGGAATAAGTCGGCGCCGATATCGGGACGCGGGCCTTGAGAGCCGCTGCTCAGATAATGCTGCACGGCGTCGAGTTCGGCCTGGGTAGGCTGGGGCGTGGCATTGCGCGCTGTGCGGATACGCTTGAGTATGGCCTGGCGGGCGGCGGAAGTATCCATAGTGACCTCATGAACTAGTGATCGAGTTTAGCTGATTTCGACGGTGGCGCGGGGTACGCGACGGATGATATAAATTCAAAGCCCCGCCGCAAATTTTTCAAGCAGGAAACCGCATGGTTTGCAGCACTGGTTTTTTATGCCGTCCTTTTGGCATTCAACATCCTGATTTTCGATCGCGCACGCCAAGTTGGCCAGGTAGACAGGTTAGTGCGCCTGCCAGTAGCGCAAGGGTGTCGAATTTACTTATGCGTATTCGATCTAAGCCCGGTTTGTTCCAAAGTGTGATTTGCCTTAAAATACAGGGCTTTGCAGCTGTGGAATTTGCATCAGCCCACGGCAGGAGGCCGAGCCGTTTTACGCGATGCGCGTATAGTGCGACCATCGAACCCCGGCAACGCCTCGAAATAATTTATCACACTAGATTGGATTGTCATGACCCACGTTGTTACCGAATCCTGCATCCGCTGCCGCTACACCGACTGCGTTGATGTGTGCCCGGTAGATTGCTTTCGCGAGGGACCCAATTTCCTTACGATCGATCCCGACGAGTGCATCGACTGTGCGGTTTGTGTCGCCGAATGTCCGGTCAATGCGATTTTTGCCGAAGAAGACGTG
>JACMQD010000231.1 GCA_014377155.1 Herminiimonas sp. | reverse complement strand
GCCGCAGGTTTTTTTCCTGCGCCTGGCGTGACCGAACAAGAACTCGCCGATGTAGCGCAACTGGCCTCGCTGGCCGATGAAACACCGGAAGGTCGTTCCATCGTGGTACTGGCCAAGCAACGCTTTAATATCCGTGAGCGCGAGATGAGTTCCCTACATGCAGTCTTCATTCCATTCAGTGCCAATACCCGGATGAGCGGCGTCGATATCGATGAACGCCAGGTGCGCAAGGGTGCGGCCGATTCCGTGCGCAAGCATGTGGAGGCACTAGGCATGCCGTATCCGTCCGAAATGGCGAAACTGGTCGACGATGTCGCACGCCGTGGCAGCACGCCTCTGGTAGTCATCGACGACGGTCGCATAATGGGCGTGGTCGAGCTCAAGGACATCGTCAAGGGCGGCATTAAGGAGCGCTTTGCGGAATTGCGCCGTATGGGCATCAAGACCGTGATGATCACCGGCGACAATAAACTTACCGCAGCGGCGATCGCTGCCGAAGCGGGCGTCGACGATTTCCTTGCCGAAGCCACGCCAGAAGACAAGCTCAAGCTGATTCGCGACTATCAGTCTCAGGGCAGGCTAGTCGCCATGACCGGCGACGGTACCAATGACGCCCCGGCGCTGGCCCAGGCCGATGTCGCCGTGGCGATGAACTCCGGTACCCAAGCAGCGAAAGAGGCCGGCAACATGGTCGACCTCGATTCGAATCCGACCAAGTTGCTGGAGATCGTCGAGATCGGCAAGCAAATGCTGATGACGCGCGGCTCGTTGACGACCTTTTCGATCGCTAATGACATTGCCAAGTATTTCGCGATCATTCCCGCCGCTTTCGTCGGTACGTATCCGCAGCTCAAGGCACTCGACGTGATGCAGTTGTCCAGCCCGGACTCGGCCATCATGTCGGCAGTGATCTTCAATGCGCTGATCATCATCGTTCTGATTCCGCTGGCCTTGAAGGGCGTGCAGTACCGCGCCATTGGCGCGGCTGCACTGCTTCGCAGAAATATTCTGATCTATGGCGTGGGCGGTATCGTGCTGCCTTTTGTCGGCATCAAACTGATCGACATGGTGTTGTCGGTTCTTCATCTCGTTTAACGGAACAACTCATGAAATCTACGTTACGTCCCGCAATCGTTCTTTTCTGCGCACTGACGCTGTTGGTCGGGGTACTTTATCCGCTGGCCGTAACCGGTATTGGTCAGATTGCTTTTGCCGACAAAAGCGCCGGTAGCCTGGTAATGAGGGACGGCAAGGCGGTTGGATCGACGCTGATCGGACAATCCTTTTCGGTACCCGGTTATTTCTGGAGCCGGCCATCGGCGACCGCGCCCATGGCCAACAATGCCGGCGGCAGTTCCGGTTCCAACCAGGGCGCGCTCAACCCGGCGCTGGACGATGCGGTCAAGGGCCGCATCGCTGCGCTGCGCGAGGCCGATCCCGGCAATACTGCGCCAGTACCGGTGGACCTGGTGACCGCGTCGGCCAGTGGTCTCGATCCCGAAATCAGCGTAGCGGCGGCGCGGTATCAGGCTGGCCGGGTTGCGACGGCACGCAAGCTGCCGCGCGAGCGGGTCGATGCACTGGTGTCGGAGCATTCTGTCGGGCAAACTATGGGGTTTTTTGGAGAATCCCGGGTGAATGTACTGAGTTTGAATCTGGCGCTCGATGCCCAGCCGCCAGCCAATCGCTAACCATGCCAGAAAAATGTGCCGATGATCCAGAATGAAAGTCAACGCCCCGATCCCGATGCGCTGCTGGCACAGGTCCAAAGCCAGGAGCGCAAGGCTGCGCGGGGGCGCTTGCGCATTTACTTCGGGGCATCGGCCGGTGTTGGGAAAACCTATGCCATGTTGGCCGCAGCACACAAGCTCCAGGCCGATGGACATCCACCTCTGGTAGGTGTGCTGGAGACCCACGGACGGATCGAAACGGCGGCCATGCTCGACGGCCTTGAATTGCTACCCGCGAAGACCCTTAGTTACCGCGGCAAGGCGCTCAGCGAATTCGACCTCGATGCTGCGCTTGCGCTGCATCCAGCCCTCATTCTGGTCGATGAACTGGCGCATTCGAATGCACCCGGTTCGCGCCACCCCAAGCGGTGGCAGGATGTCGAGGAACTACTCGACGCCGGTATCGACGTCTTTAGTACCGTCAATGTGCAACACCTGGAAAGTCTCAATGACGTCGTCGGTGGCATTACCGGCATCAGGGTCGCTGAAACCGTGCCGGACACGGTATTCGACGCCGCCGATGAAGTGGTGCTGGTGGACCTGCCGGCAGATGAATTGCTGGCCCGCCTGAAAAATGGCAAGGTCTATCAAGCGCCCCAGGCCGAACGCGCCTCCCGGAATTTTTTCCGTAAAGGCAATCTGATCGCCTTGCGCGAACTTGCCTTGCGGCGTACCGCCGACCGGATCGAGGACGATGTGCGCGCCTATCGCGTAGAAAAGTCGATCGACACGGTCTGGAAAACCGGCGGCGCGTTGCTGGTATGTGTCGGCCCGCGACCGGGAAACGAACATGTGGTGCGCAGCGGCGCGCGACTGGCCGGCCAACTCAACGGCGATTGGCACGCGGTTTATGTGGAGACCCCCGAGCTCCAGCGCCTGCCGGCCGCACGACGTGAAACTACACTCGTCACCCTCAAGCTCGCCCAGGACCTGGGAGCGAGCACAGCGGTACTGGCCGGCAATGACATCGGCGCTGCGATCGTGGAATACGCGCGAGAACACAACCTGTCTAAAATCGTGCTGGCGCGCGAACACAAGACCTGGCCGTGGCGTACTTCCCATATCCGGCGCATCGCTGCGTTAGCACCCGATATCGATCTGGTAGAAATCGGGAATGCGACCCATAAGGCCGCGGTTCGGCCAACCTCTGATGGCATGGTGCAGGCCTTTACCGCCGGCAAGCGGAAATGGATTTCTTACGCGTTGGCGGCTGCCAGCAGTCTCGTCACGGCGTTGTTGGCCACGCCTTTGCTGCCGTACCTGGATCTGGCCAATATCGCCATGTTGTTCCTGCTGGTAGTGGTCCTGGTAGCCGTACGCCTGGGTCGTGGCGCGTCCATCGTGGCCACGTGCGTCGGCGTTGCGTGCTTTGATTTTTTCTTTGTTGAGCCGCGGTTTTCGTTTGCCGTATCGGATCTTCAGTATCTCGTGACGTTTTGCGTCATGCTTGCGGTTGGCCTCATTACAGGCCGCCTGACAGCAGGGCTGCGCTTTCAGGCCCATGTTGCCGCGCACCGCGAACGGCGCTCACGCGCACTTTACGAGTTTGCGCGTGAGCTCTCGGGCGCGTTGCAGACCGAGCAGATTTTCGACACGACGCGTGACTTCATTCAGCGCACTTTCAAGGCACGCGCCATCATGCTGGTGCCGGACCTGGACGACCGGCTGCAGGCACCCGCGTTCGTCGATGCCCCCGGCACTTTGCAGCCCGACGTGGGGATTGCGCAGTGGGCCTACGATCATGCCGAGAGCGCCGGCCTTGGTACCGATACCTTGCCGGCCAGTCCGTTTTTTTATCTGCCCATGGTCGCGCCGATGCGTACGCGCGGCGTGCTGGCGATCGAGCCGGAGCAACAGCGCTGGATCCTGATCCCCGAACAGCGTAAGCAACTCGATACCTTCGCCGCGCTCGCGGCGATCGCGCTGGAGCGTGTCCACTATATCGAGGTGGCGCAAGGCGCTTTGGTGAGCATGGAGACAGAACACTTGCGCAATTCCCTGCTGGCCGCACTGTCGCACGACCTGCGCACCCCGCTGACATTGTTGATTGGCCTGTCCGAATCCCTGACCCGCACCAAGCCGGAATTACCACAAGCCCAACTGGAACTGGCACAAAGTTTGCACGCCGAAGCGCTGCGCATGAGTGCACTGGTGGCCAACCTGCTGGACATGGCGCGTCTGCAAAGTGGCGAAGTCAGGCTGCATCTGGAATGGCAGGTCCTCGAAGAAGCAGTCGGCACCGCGTTGCGCCTTTGTTCTTCCGTGCTCGGTCAGCATATCGTGACGACAAACATCCCGCCGGACCTGCCGCTGATCCGCTTCGACGCGGTACTGCTTGAGCGCGTGCTATGCAACCTGCTGGAAAACGCGGCAAAGTACACCGCTTCCGGGTCGCGCATCGACGTCGCAGCTGCGGTCCAGGGTGCACGCGCGATACTGACCATATCGGACAACGGACCCGGCGTTGCGCCCGGTCGAGAAGAGGAAATGTTCGAAAAATTCACGCGCGGCGAACGCGAATCGGCAAGGTCCGGCGTCGGCCTGGGACTGGCGATCTGCCGGGCCATCGTCGAGGCCCACCATGGACAGATCCGCTACGAAAGGTCTACCTTGGGTGGCGCCGCATTTATCATTAGTCTGCCATTAGGCCAGCCGCCGGCCATGTCGGAGCTTGAACTCGAACCACGGAACCTCGAATGAATGACACTGCACCCGTTGCGCTTTTGGTAGAAGACGAGCCACAGATCCGCCGCTTCGTGCGGGCAGCGCTGGAAGAAGAGGGCTGGCAGGTGCATGAAGCCGCCACCATGCGGCGCGGTTTGATCGATGCGGGAACCCGAACCCCGGACCTGATCGTGCTCGACTTGGGATTGCCCGATGGCGATGGTATCGACTTCATTACGGATATCCGGGAATGGTCGCGTGTACCCGTCATCGTGCTGTCGGCGCGTGCCGGCGAAACCGACAAGATCGCGGCGCTCGACGCCGGCGCCGACGATTATCTGACCAAGCCGTTCAGCGTCGGTGAATTGCAAGCGCGTGTACGGGCAACCATCCGGCGGCAACGCACGGCGGGTGCCGGTAGTTCCGGCCTGGTGCAATTTGGCGACGTTACGGTCGACCTGAAGGACCGACGTGTATCTAAGGCAGGGGTCGGCGTGCACCTGACGCCAACTGAATTTCGTTTGCTTGCCGTCATGGTGGCCAGTGCCGGACGCGTATTGACCAATCCGCAGTTGCTTCAGGCTGTCTGGGGACCCTCTCATGCGGAGGATGGGCACTACCTGCGCATTTACATGGGGCATCTCCGGCACAAACTCGAGGATGATCCCGCTCAGCCACGCTATCTGCTGACCGAGACCGGCGTCGGGTACCGACTCGTGAGCACGCCGGCGTAGACGAAAACGTTGATTTCCGACATGAAAATAGTGCCTTCGCAAACTAATGTGGAACAATTTCAGTCGATGCTTTCGCGACCCGCGCACAGGATGGTAAAATCGCGCCTCGAAATGCGCTGCACTGGCGACGCTGTTGGCGCCCCCTGATTTTTTTGCAGTAGTCGTCAGCGTTTTCCAGGCACAACGTTTCATGCAAGCGAGAGTGACGGAATCGGTATACGTAGCAGACTTAAAATCTGCCGCCCGTAAGGGCTTAGGGGTTCAAGTCCCCTCTCTCGCACCAGTATCCCAAAGCATTGCATTACCCTCACCAAGACGCATTGCGTCTTTTTTTGCGTCGTTCGATCGACGCGGCGTGCAGAGCATCGCATCAAGCGAAATACACAGCCTGCGCCGTCCGGTTAGATCCCCGTCAATTAAAGAAATTCGTAATCTGCGTTTTTCAAAAAAGCGCGGTATAATATTTTTTGAACGGTCGTGCTTTTTGGCTGAAAACAAGGAGACAGCATGGATTTGAATTACAGCGCGGATGACTTGGCATTTCGCGACACGGTACGGACGTACCTCGAAGCAAACCTGCCCGCAGACCTGCAGCACAAGGTACTGAACCATAAACGCCTTTCGAAGGACGACTTGCAGCGCTGGCACAGGATCGTCGCCAAGCAGGGCTGGATCGGTACTGGCTGGCCAGTCGAGTACGGTGGCACGGGCTGGTCGCCTGTACAACGGCATATTTGGGAAGAAGAATGCGCGCGTGCCGGCACGCCCATGATCCTGCCGTTCGGCGTGGCGATGGTGGCGCCGGTCATCATGGCGTTCGGTAACGCCGCCCAGAAAGCCTACTACCTGCCGCGAATCCTCAGTTGCGAAGACTGGTGGTGCCAGGGTTATTCGGAGCCAGGCTCCGGTTCCGATCTCGCATCGCTGAAGACCCGCGCCGAGCGCGAAGGCGATTTTTACATCGTCAACGGTCAGAAGACCTGGACCACGCTGGGTCAGCATGCGGACATGATCTTTTGTCTGGTTCGCACCGATGCGGGCGGGCGCAAGCAGGAAGGCATTTCGTTCCTGCTGATCGACATGAAGACACCCGGCATCACGGTACGTCCTATCATCATGCTCGACGAAGATCACGAAGTGAATGAGGTCTTCTTCGATAACGTCAAGGTACCGGTTCAAAATTTGATCGGTGAAGAAAACAAGGGCTGGACATACGCCAAGTATTTGCTGGGCCATGAGCGTACCAATATCGCCGCCGTCGGACGCGCCAAGCGCGAACTCGAATTCCTCAAGCGCACCGCCGACAAGCAATTCAAGAACGGCAAGCCACTGCTGGATGACCCGGTTTTCGCAGCCAAGGTAGCTACGCTCGAAATCGAATTGATGGCGCTCGAAGTCACCGTCCTGCGGGTGATCTCGATGGACAATGCCAAGCGCGGGCCAGGACCGGAAGCGTCGATGCTCAAGGTCAAAGGCACCGAGGTGCAGCAGACCCTGACAGAGCTGATGCTGGAAGCGGTGGGCCCTTACGGCTTGCCGTTCGACCCGGCGTTCATGGAAGGCAAGACCGAGCATAGCGCAGCCAACGACGACGACGCGGCGCCGCTGGCTTCGTACTACTTCAATTATCGGAAGACCTCGATCTACGGCGGGTCCAACGAAATCCAAAAAAATATCATCACCCAGATGATTCTGGGACTGTGAGGCGACGACCATGGACTTTACCTTTACGCAAGAACAGCAGCAATTCTCCGATGCCCTGCGCCGCTGGGTCGATCGCGACTATACATTCGACCATCGCAAGAAAATCGTCTACTCCGACAGCGGCGTCTCCGACGCTGCGTGGACCACGCTGACCGAACTGGGCATGACGGCGTTGCCGGTGCCGGAAGAGCAGGGCGGCTTCAGCGGATCGGCCATCGACCTGCTGGTAGTGATGCATGAAATCGGCCGTGGACTGGTCGTCGAACCCTACTTTGCGACCGTGTTGGGCGCCCAGTTCCTGAAACTCGCCGGCGGCCATGAAGCCTTGTTGGAGCAGGTTGCCGCAGGTGAGCTGAAACTGGCCGCAGCGCTGGGCGAGAAGCAATCGCGCCATGATCTGTTCGATATCGCCACCACCGCTACCGCGAACGCCGCCGGTTATGTCATCACCGGCACCAAGACCGTCGTCATCCACGGCGGCCAGGCTAACAAGATCATCGTCTCTGCACGCACCGCTGGTGCGACACGCGACACCGATGGCATCTCGCTGTTCGTGGTCGATGCCGATGCTGCGGGACTGTCGCTGCGCGATTACCGCACCATCGACTGCCAGCGCGCTGCCGACATCACGTTCGACAATGTGCAAGTGTCGAACGCGGCATTGCTTGGCACGGCTGGCGCAGGATGGGATGTGCTCGACGCAGCCGCCGATTATGGTGTGACCTTGCTGTGCGCCGAAGCCGTCGGCGCGATGGAAGCGCTCAATGCCGCCACGCTTGATTACATGAAAACGCGCCAGCAGTTCGGCGTACCGATCGGTAAATTCCAGGCCTTGCAGCATCGCATGGCGGAAATGTTTATGCAGCTGGAGCAGGCACGCTCGATGGCGACGCTGGCAGCGGTGAAGGTATCGTCCACCGACGCCAACGAACGTCGTCGTACAGTGTCGGCCGCCAAGGCACGCATCGGTCAGGCCATGAAATACGTCGGCCAGCAAGCCGTGCAACTGCATGGCGGCATGGGCGTGACCAATGAACTGCCGGCGGCGCATCATTTCAAGCGCCTGACCATGATCGAACTGACGCTTGGCGACACCGACCATCATCTTGCGCGCTTCGTGGCCCAGCCGCAATTCAAGCATGCCGCCTGAGCGCGCAAAGGGAAACGAGATGACGCAGCCTACATGGTTTTTCGAGGATTTCGAAGTCGATAAAAAAATCATCATCGGTTCGCGCACGGTCACCGAAAACGAGATCATCGCTTTTGCGACCGCGTTCGATCCGCAGCCGTTCCATGTCGACCAGGATGCAGCGGCCAAATCGATTTACGGTGGCGTCATTGCCAGCGGCTGGCACACCTGCAGCATCATGATGCGCATGATGGTCGATGGCTTCCTGCGCGACTCTGCCAGCATGGGCTCGCCCGGCGTCGACGAAGTGCGCTGGATCAAACCGGTGCGCGGCGGTGACACGTTGACTGTTTCCACGACCGCCATCGAAAAGAAGCCATCCGCCAGCAAGCCCGATCGCGGTGTGGTGGTGACGGTGTGGGAAGCGACCAACCAGCATGGCGATATCGTCGCCACCGTCAAGGGCATGGGCATGTTCGGCCGGCGTCCGGCCTGAATCCAGTAACAACAAGGAGACTTCATGCGTGAAATCGCATCGCTTGCAGAACTGAAAACACTGGTTGGACAGGAAGTCGCGGTATCGGACTGGGTCGGCATCAGCCAGGAGCGCGTCAATCAATTTGCCGAGGCGACCGGCGATCATCAGTGGATTCATCTTGACGTAGATCGCTGCATCAAGGAGTCACCCTACGGCGGCACAATTGCCCATGGTTTTCTCACATTGTCGCTGTTGCCGATGCTGATGGAAAAATCGATTCGCATGACCGACGTCAAAATGGGCGTCAACTACGGCCTCAACAAGGTGCGCTTTCCGGCACCGGTGCCGGTCGGCAGCCAGATACGGGCGCGCATGACCTTGATGTCCGTGGAAGACATTCCGGGCGGTGCACAGATGATGTGGCTGGTCACGATGGAACGGGAAGGCGGCGACAAACCTGTCTGTGTGGCAGAGTCGATTTCACGCCGATATACCTGATAAGAACTTGTGATGTGCGCAACGCCGAGGGAGCATCACGTTCCTTCGGCGTTGCGCGTGACGGCCTATCAACGTTTGGCGTATTGGCTGGCCCCGAATAGGGCTTCTTTGGCCTTGTCATCCATCAGTGGCTTACGCAAGTCTGCCAGCACTTCCACCCCCCGCTGTACTGCCGGCCGCGCGCTGATTTCATCGAACCAGCGCTGAACATG
>JACMQD010000230.1 GCA_014377155.1 Herminiimonas sp. | reverse complement strand
GCTGTTTTCGCATCGATTTCCGACAGCCACACGTGCGGTCCGCCACGTGACAAGGTCAACATCCGCAGGTTGTCCGAATACGTCGAATGAATGCCCCACTTCTGATGCGGCGTGATGAAATTCAGCGCGATTTCCGCATTGCCGTTTGGCTTCGCACCGAGCATCGACGTCGTGGTCTTGGTATTGATCGCTGGCTTGTACACGCACAAACCCTCACCAAAATCACGCATCCACAAGTGATCCTGATAGAACTGCTGGCGACCCGTCAGGGTGCGCCATGGGATCAGTTCGTGCACGTTGGTGTAGCCGGCGCTGTAGCTGACTTCTTCGCTCTCCAGTCCCGACCAGGTCGGCGACGAAATGATCTTGCGCGGCTGTGCCTGCACATCGCGGAAGCGAATCGTGTCGTGCTCGCGTGACAGTGCAAGATGCTTATGATCGCGGCCGGTCATTTTCGACAGCGCGTCCCATGCTTTCACCGCCACGTGGCCGTTGGTTTCCGGTGCCAGCGACAGGATCATCTCTGCCGCATCGATCGCAGTATCAAGTCGTGGCTGACCCTTCGACACGCCCTCGTCGAGCACTGTGCGGTTGATGCCGCGCAGGACGTCGATTTCGTGGCCGGTTTTCCAGCCGATGCCCTTGCCTCCGTTGCCGATACTTTCCAGCAGAGGTCCGATCGATGTGAATTTTTTGTACACGTCGCGGTAGTTGCGCTCGACGACAGTCATGCTAGGCATGGTCTTGCCGGGAATCGGCTCGCATTCGCCTGCGCGCCAGTCTTTCGGATCGAACGGTTGGCCTAGTTCGCCCGGGGTGTCGTGCAGAAGCGGCGTCAGGATCAGATCCTTTTGCGTGCCGAGATATTCGCCCCCGATCTCCGCGAATTTCTCCGCGATGCCTTTGTAGATTTCCCAGTCGGATTTCGACTGCCACAACGGCTGCACGGCTTCCGACAACGGATGGATGAACGGATGCATGTCGGATGTATTGAGATCATCCTTTTCGTACCAGGTTGCCGTCGGCAATACGATATCGCCATACAGACAAGTGGTTGACATGCGGAAGTCAAGCACGACCAGCAGATCAAGCTTGCCTTCTGCCGCGGGGCGGATCTTCACATCCTTCGGCTTGATGCAGTTGTCTTCATCGCTCATCAATGCATTCTGCGTACCGAGCAAATACTTGAGAAAGTATTCATGCCCTTTGCCGGAACTGCCGAGAATATTCGACCGCCACACAAACATGTTGCGCGGGAAGTTGGCCGGATTGTCCGGATCGTCGCAAGAAAAATTCAGCTTGCCTGATTTGATCTGTTCGACAGCGTATTGCACGACATCCTTGCCAGCCGCTTCTGCCGCACGCGTGACTTCAAGCGGGTTGGTTTCCAGTTGTGGTGCGGACGGCAACCAGCCCATGCGTTCAGACTTGGCGTTGTAATCGATGAGCGCCATTTTTTCGACTTCGCCGTCAGCCGATGGCGACTGAATTTCAGCCGTGTGCAATTTCTCGTGGCGCCACTGGCTGGTGTGCGCGTAGAAGAACGACGTGCCGTTCATCTGGCGCATCGGACGATTCCAGTCGAGTGCGAACGCGAGTGGCGTCCAGCCGGTTTGCGGCCGCAGCTTTTCCTGGCCGACGTAATGCGCCCAGCCGCCGCCGCTCTTGCCGACGCAACCACACATCATCAGCATGTTGATGATGCCGCGGTACGTCATGTCCATGTTGTACCAGTGGTTCAGTGCGGCACCGACGATGACCATGCTCTTGCCCTGGGTCTTGTCGGCGTTCTCGGCGAATTCACGCGCGACGGTGATGACGTCGGCTGCCTTGACGCCGGTATGTTTGACTTGCCATGCTGGTGTGTACGGCACATCGTCGGCGAAATCTTTCGCGACATTACCACCACCGAGACCGCGATCGATGCCGTAGTTGGCCATGGTCAGGTCGTACACGGTTGCAACCACGGCCGCGCTTCCATCGGCCAGCTGTACCATTTTCACCGGTACATTGCGCATCAACATATCGTCAGCGTCGCGACCACCAAAGTACGGAAAGCCGACTGGCAACACCGCATCGCTGCAATCGATCAGCGACAGGCGCGGATCGATCGGCTTGCCGCTGGTGCCCGCTTTCTGTTCGAGATTCCATTTGCCGGATTCGCCCCAGCGGAAACCGATGGAACCTGCCGGTGCGGAAATGTCGCCACTCGCTTCGTCGATGACCAGCGTTTTCCATTCCGGATTATTGGTCTCGTCGAGATTGTTGGCGAGATGCGACGCACGGAGGAAATACTCGAGCACCAGCGCGCCGTTTTTTTCCTTGAGCATGACCAGCATCGGAAAGTCGGTGTACTGCTTTGCGTAGCCGCGGAAGTATTCGGACTTGCCATTGGCGTGGAATTCTTTCAGGATCACGTGTCCCATCGCCATTGCGAGCGCGGCATCGGTGCCCTGCTTCGGCGCGAGCCAGATATCGCCGAACTTCACCATCTCGCCGTAGTCGGACGAGATCGCTACCGTCTTCGTGCCTTTGTAGCGGACCTCGGTATAGAAATGCGCATCGGGTGTGCGTGTCATCGGTACATTCGAGCCCCACACCATCAGGTAAGTCGAGTTGTACCAGTCGGCGGATTCAGGCACGTCGGTCTGTTCGCCCCACACTTGCGGGCTGGCCGGCGGCAAGTCGCAATACCAGTCGTAGAAGCTTAGCGCGACGCCACCGATCAGGCTGAGATAGCGTGTGCCGGCTGCGTAGCTGACCATCGACATGGCCGGAATTGGCGAGAACCCGACGATGCGGTCCGGGCCATATTTCTTGATTGTCAGTGCATTGGCAGCGGCGATGATTTCGTTGACTTCGTCCCACTTGGCACGGACGAATCCGCCCAGGCCACGGATCGATTTGTACTGATTTGCACGTTCCGGATTCTGGCTGATGTAGTCCCATGCGGCGACTGGCGCCATGGTCTTGCGCGCTTCGCGCCACATGTCCATCAGGCGACCGCGTACCATCGGATATTTGACGCGCTGTGCCGAATAAACGTACCACGAATAGCTGGCGCCACGCGGGCAGCCACGCGGCTCGTGATTCGGCAGGTCGGGACGGGTGCGCGGGTAGTCGGTCTGCTGGGTTTCCCATGTGATCAGGCCGTTCTTGACATAGACCTTCCAGCTGCAGGAGCCGGTGCAATTGACGCCGTGCGTTGAGCGTACGATCTTGTCATGCTGCCACCGCTGGCGATAACTGTTTTCCCACGTGCGGTCTTCGTTGACGACTGCACCATGGCCATTTGAAAAGGTTTCCAATGGTTTGCCGAAGAAGTTCAGGCGATCCAGAAAATGACTCATGCTCTCTCCATCCAGGCACCTGCGACACAGGCGCGAATTAACCAAGAATTCAAACAAGAATTCAACATATTGCGAATTTCTATGAATCAAGTTTATGGACTAGTCGATGAAGCGGGTATTCGCAAGAAGGCCATCTGCAATGCGCGTTGGGACTAGGGAACATAGTCACAATTGACTAAAAGCTTAGTCAGGTGAACTGGTGTCCCAACCTAACCGTACTCATTACGCCGATGGTTAAAAACGCACCTACGCACTCGCCCATGTCCGCAAAAAAAGGTAACGACGAGTAACATTAGTTTGAATAGAAACTGGTTTCCGGGCGTGGTGCCCTGCACTTTTACTGTTAGCCAGCTAAATTTCACAAAAAGTTCTGTCGGAAAACTTTACAAGGCACGAGAATTTTTGATGCCTAAGTTTCTAACGCGTTGAATTTAATGGAATTTGTTTTTTGGCATAAAAAGTGCTTATACGGATACTTCCTTATGAACATTCGTGAAAGTCCGAAAATGAAAATTCTGTCCAAACTTGCTACCTGTGCGTCCATGATGTTTCTATCTGCCGCAGCACATGCAAACCTTATTACGGATGGCAGCTTTGAAATTCCGGCAATTGCAAATGGTTCTTGGACCACTATTTCCAATGGCAGCATCACAAATTGGGTTCCAGGTACTTATGGAATTGAACTTCGCAATAACGTTGCCGGCACGGCTTTCGATGGCGTTCAGTACGTCGAACTAGACACAACGCAGAATAGTTTTATGTCTCAAACTTTTGCGACGACCGCAGGACAGACTTATTTATTCAGCTTTGCTTATTCGCCGCGTCCGGGTGTAGCAGCAAACTCAAACGAAATTGATGCGTATTGGAATGGTGTTTTAGTCGCAGCGTTGACGGCAGACGGAACTCAAAATACAAATAACGTATGGTCTGTTTATAATTTTCTGGAGGTTGCATCGGGCTCTTCGTCCACTATTAAATTTGCTGCAAATGGAACAAGCAACGCATTGGGCGGCTCATTGGATGCCGTGTCTGTGACTGCGAAGGTTCCTGAACCAGCTACGCTTGCATTGCTTGGCTTAGGCTTATTAGGCTTTGCTGCAGCACGTCGCCGCAAGCAATAATTTTTTAGTAATTGCAATGACACAGACCCGCTTCGGCGGGTTTGTTTTTTTGATGTAGATAATCGTTTCTGGCATCTGTTACGCAGACGCGTCCCTCATTATCTAGAAAATTGCACCGCGTTCTAGCCCAACTCGCCTCCATGATGGAATGCGCCCGCTAGGCCGACCCGATACCGGCGCCAACCCGAACGGCGTCAGATTGGGACCGATACCTGAACCGTCAAAACCATCAGCGTGTATGCTGGGCTGGCAAGTCCAACTTTCATCATCTATCTACCTTAGCAAGGCATCTCCGCCCCTTTGCGGGAATAGAACCACCACGTCACGGCGATACAGGTGAAATAAAAGCCAATGAAGCACCATAGCGCCGCGCCAGGGCTGCCAGTCAGCGCAATCGACGTCCCGTAACTCTTAGGGATAAAAAACGCGCCAAACGCCGCTACCGCCGATGTAAAGCCGAGCACGGCCGCGCCTTCCTTGTTCGCATCGACGATGGCTTGTGCCTGTATCGCGGCAGGTTTTCCAACAGCCGCACGCTGGCGTTCAGTCAGGAAGATCACCGGGATCATGCGAAAGGTCGATGCATTGCCGACGCCGGTGCCGGCGAACAGCAGAATGAACATCCAGAAGAAGCCCCAGAACTGGCCGGCGCCACCGTGACCCGGCAGGAAATTCATCACGCCGAACACCGCACCGATCATCACCACGAAGGTCCAGAACGTCACGACCGCACCGCCGAGCTTGTCCGATACCCAGCCGCCAGCGACACGCGCCAGCGCACCGACGAGCGGTCCGAGGAACGCGTATTGAAGGGGATTAACATCGGGGAACTGGGTCTTAATCAGCAAAGGAAAGCCGGCTGAATAGCCAATGAACGAGCCGAAGGTACCGACATACAGCCAGCACATCAGCCAGTTATGCTTGCGCTTGAAAATGACCGCCTGCTCGGAGAACGACGCCTTCGCCGATGCGATGTCATTCATACCGAACCACGCTGCCAGCGTAGTGAGCAAAATAAATGGTACCCAGATGAAGCCGGCATTCTGCAGCCACAGTTGCTTGGCCTGCCCTGCCTTGTTCCAGGTTTGCGCCTCACCGCCCAAGGCGCCGAACACGCCCATCGTAATCACCAGTGGCACGACGAACTGCACGACCGACACGCCGAGATTGCCGAGGCCGGCGTTCATGCCGAGTGCGTAGCCTTTTTGCGCTTTTGGAAAGAAGAAACTGATATTGGCCATCGACGATGCGAAGTTACCGCCGCCGAAACCGCACAACAACGCGAGGATCAGCATCGTCGGATAACTGGTGCTGATATCCTGTACCGCGAAGCCGATTCCGATCGCCGGGATCAGCAGCGATGCCGTGGAGATCGTCGTCCATTTCCGGCCGCCGAAAATCGGCACCATGAATGAATAGAAAATCCGCAGCGTCGCACCGGACAGTCCCGGCAATGCGGTCAGCCAGAACAACTGATTGGTGCTGTACTGGAAACCGATGTTGGGTAAGTTGACCACCACCACGCTCCATACCATCCATACCGCGAACGCCAGTAGCAGCGCGGGAATCGAAATCCACAGATTGCGATTGGCTGTAGCCCTGCCACTGCTCTGCCAGAAGCTGGATGTCTCCGGCTCCCACGTGTTAATCAAGTACTTGCTCATTTTGTGCTCCTGGTTGATTCGCGAAAGCGGAGGTAGCCGCTCGAAATTGAATTGCTCATGCGGCTTGAAGTAGCGCCGACCGCTGCGGTTTGAACGAGTATTGCATCCACACCAGCGACACACAGACGGTCCCGTAAAGCAGCATGAATGCGCTGGATCGGACACCGGTCAGATCGACCAGCGCACCGAACAGGATCGGCAGGATGAAGCCCCCAAGTCCGCCTGCAAGGCCGACCACGCCGGACACCGCGCCGATGTTGTCCGTGAAGTCATCCGCAATGAACTTGAATACGGACGCTTTGCCGACGGCCATGGCGACGCCGACCGTGAACAGCAATCCGGTGAACATCAGCGGCGTCAAACCGATGCTGAGATTCATGTCGCCATGGATGGTCTTGACGATCATGCTGGTCTGCGGATAAGACAGCAGGAAGAAGCAAACCCAGCACACCCACATCACCCACCAGGTCACTTCATAGGCACCGTATTTGTCCGAGATCCAGCCGCCAAGTGCCCGCAGGACGCCGCCCGGCAGCGAGAAGCACGCCGCCAATAACGCAGCAAGCCGAAGATCGAAGCCGTATTCACTGACGTAGTATTTCGTCATCCACAGCGCCAGCGCGACATAGCCGCCGAACACCACCGAGTAGTATTGGCAATAGCGCCAGACGCGCGGGTCCTTCAAAACTTTCATCTGCTCGGCGAACGACATGCCGGCTGGAACCTGATGCGATTTGTCAGTCGATGACAGAAACCAGAACAGCAGCGCGGTCACGAGCATCGCGAGTGCATAGACCTTCGGAAGCATCTGCCAGCCGAATCCGGCGATGATTGCCGGCGCGACGAATTTGGTCAGTGCCGAGCCCGAATTGCCCGCACCAAAGATCCCCATCGCCAGGCCGCGGCGTTCTTTCTGAAACCAGCGCGCGACATACGGCGTTCCAACCGAGAACGAGCCGCCGGCCAGTCCAACGAACAGGCCGAGCACCAGAAAATGCCAGTACGCGGTCGCATAGCTGATCATGTAGATCGGCACCACGCACGCGAGCATGAGCAGGAAGAAAACGATGCGTCCGCCGAATCGATCGGTCCATATGCCAAGCGGCACACGAACTAGCGAACCCGTCAATACCGGCGTCGCTGCGAGCAGGCCGAACTGCGTTTCGTTCAAGCCAAGATTGGCCTTGATCGGAATCCCGAGCACAGCGAACATCATCCAGATCGCGAAGCAGATCGTGAATGCGAATGTGCTGCTGACGAGTACGGATATTTGCTTGTTTTGATTATTATCGGATGCCACAACGAACCCCTCTGACGGTCAAATGAGACAGTGAAAGGTTACGTCGGGCGACGAGCAGAAACCATTCGCCTTACGAGTGTCGGCGAACGAACAACGTGGCTAGAAACGCTGGCCGGAGGTATTAGGAATTTTGTGTGCGACTAGATCGAAAGAACTATGCGTGATTCTATTCAACGCTTTTTGCGTCCGGCCTATCGCCCGCCACGCTGCTCAAGCGCCAGCGTCTGGATATCATTGAACACGAGCTCCGGAAGCAGATAAGCGGTGGTATATATTTCGCGCACCCTGTAGCCCGCGCCCGCGCCCACGCCCACGCCGTGACCTATGCCGCATTATTTCAGCTTGCAAGTCAACATCCAGTAATGCTCAAGACGCTTGATACGGATTTCCTTGACGGCGTGCGATAGTCGTTTTCGCAATGAGCTATCGGACGGAAAATTCTTCACGACTTCGAATCGTTCACCGCTCGGCAGCCGGCGAATCTGG
>JACMQD010000031.1 GCA_014377155.1 Herminiimonas sp. | reverse complement strand
GGCTGCAAGCGTCGGCTCGGTTGCCGCCGTCATCAACATGCCGACCATCGCAAGACCGAGCTGACGGCGATACGGCATGAGCATGACCAGCAGCCGCGTCAGGTTTTGCGGCAATTTCATCGGCAAGACGGAAAACAGGAGATCGGTATGGTCATCGAAGGCAGGGGAAAAGTGGTGTGGAATTCATCGATCAGGTCGTCATTGGCGCGCTGGTGCGTAGTTGCCGCGCCTATGTGCCGCTGCATCACCGGAAAAACGCATTACAATCGGCGCGTCGCCTCGCCCACAATCGCCCTAACGTTCTTTCATGAAATTATCGGTCGTCATCATCACGTTCAACGAAGCCCACAACATCGTGGAATGTCTCGAGAGCGTGGCTTTCGCGAGTCAGCGGATTATAGTAGATTCAGGCAGCACGGACGGCACTGTCGCACTGGCGCGTGCCGCTGGCGCCACAGTCATCGAAAGCGGAGACTGGCCAGGTTTCGGTCCCCAGAAAAATCGTGCGTTGTCGGCTGCCGACGAAAATTGGGTGCTGTCGCTCGATGCGGACGAACGCATACCGGCAGCGCTGGCCGAGGAGATACAGGCTGCAGTCGCAGGATCTGCCCACACTTTCTTTGCATTGCCACGTCTATCGAGTTTCTGCGGCAGGCTGATTTACCACGGCGGATGGTATCCCGATTACGTGATACGGCTGTTTCGTCGGGATCATGGGCGGTTTTCCGACGATCTGGTGCATGAGCGCGTGGTCGCCACCGGCTCGGGCGGCAAGCTAAAGACCCCGATCCATCACACCAGCTACCGCGACGACGACGACGTCCTGCGAAAACTAGCCCATTACTCGACCCTCGGCGCTCGCCAGTCTTATACCGCCGGCAAGCGCAGCACCCTGTCCGGCGCCATCGCCCATGCGGCCGCGGCATTTCTGCGCAGCTATGTATTCAAGCGCGGCTTTCTCGACGGACAGGCAGGCTTGATGGTGGCCATCTCCAGCACGGAAAGCACGTATCACAAGTACCTGAAGTTAATGCTGCTATCCGAAAACAAACCTTCCGCGTCAAGGTCGCCGGAGTGAGCGCACTGGATGCTGCCGGCACCATCGTTCCGGCCATGCAGCATGTCCTGATCTGTCGTACCGACAATCTGGGCGATGTCGTGCTGACGCTGCCGCTTGCGGGATATCTCCGGCAGCGGTTTCCGGATCTGCGAATTGGTTTTCTTTGCCGCCGTTATGCTGCCGAGTTGGTAGCGACTTGTACCGCCCTCGATTATGTCGTGGAGAGGGAAACCATCGAAACCTCTCCCCCAGGCGCACCGGTGGCAAGCAAAGATGCTGTCGCCAACGCGGCCGCCTGGATGAAGAAGGCCGGTGTCGACACCATCATTTTTGCCAAACCCGATCGACGACTGGCGGCGGCGGCAAAAAAAGCGGGAATCGCCAGACGGGTCGGCACGAGCCACCGACTGTTCAACTGGTGGTACTGCAATCGCCTAGCGCATTTTTCAAGGGTGAAATCCGGGCTGCATGAAGCGCAATTGAATTTCGAATTATTGAAACCGCTAGGCATCGAGCATATTCCGGCCCTTTCCGAAGTGGCTGGACTTTATGGCCTACAGGTTGCGCCCTTGGCAATTTCCCAATCGAAAAAGCCGGTTGGCCTGAACCAGAACGATTTCAATCTTCTTCTACATCCGAAGTCGAACGGCAATGGACGCGAGTGGCCACCGGCACGTTATCTTGGATTGGCAAAATACCTGTCTACCGATCCCCGGATACGATTGTGGGTCACCGGCAGCGCTCCGGAAGGAGAATGGCTGGCTTCCCATGTACCTGAATTGTTCACGTGTGCCAACGTGCAAAACCTGTGTGGAAAACTGACCCTGGCGGAGCTGCAGGAATTTATCCGCTCTGCCGATGGACTGGTCGCCAGCGGTACCGGACCTGTGCATATCGCAGCCGCGGTGGGTCAACGCACCTTGGGACTCTACCCACCCCTTAAGCCGATCCATCCGGCCCGGTGGGCGCCACTTGGCGCGCAGGCCCAGGCAATTACGGGTGCAGCCGAATGCCAAGGCTGTAATTATCCGAGACAGTGTGCCTGCATGGACGCCATTTCGGTATCCAGCGTAGCGAAAACCGTCGAGCGATGGCAGGCGGAGAAACTCGCGGCAGACGGTGACCGGTGACCGGTGACGACGGTAAATAGTGACCGCCGGCTACCGCATGACCGCCGATAGGTAGCTACAGCGGACGTTTGGAAATCACCCGTATTCGACTACCGCCTTGACCGCTCCCAATCGTTCGACCAGCGTTCGCTGCAAGGCATCCACCGGCGACACGCGCCAGTCGTCAGGCCAGCAAATTTCGCAATCGATACCGTGCTGTGTGTAATGGGTGATCAGCGGCAATCCGCTGGCGAGCCGGAACGGCGCGAGCATCGCCTTGATCTGTTCGGGATCGATACTCGACGATAACGAGAAGGCAAATTTTCGGCCATAGGTGATGCGCGCCGCTGCGATATCCATGACTTTTTCTGCGGTAATGCGCAAGCCCCCTGAGAATCGATCTTCGGATACCTTGCCTTGCACGGCCAGGAATTCATCTTCCTTGAACAGCGCCTTGTTGGCGTCGTAGACCTCGGCATACACCGTCACGTCGACCGTGGCACTGGCATCGTCCAGTGTCACGATCACGATCTTGCCGCGCTGCGTCATCTGGGTCCGCATCGCAGAAATGACGCCCGCGATCAGCCTCGGTTCGCGCGATGCCGTCAGATCCAACAGACGGGTGCGTGCGAATCGCCGCGCTTCCTCTTGGTAGGCATGGAAAAGATGTCCCGAAAGATAAAAGCCGAGTGCTGCTTTTTCTTCCGTCAGGCGTTGTTTGTCGCTCCAGGGAACCGCTTTGACATAGGCAGGTGTCGCATGGAAATC
>JACMQD010000030.1 GCA_014377155.1 Herminiimonas sp. | reverse complement strand
TTTGGCCACGGCGGCGCCGACCATGCCGCCGATGAGTGCATGCGACGATGACGACGGAATGCCGTAGTACCAAGTGACGAGGTTCCAGAAAACCGCACCGACCAAGGCGCCAAAAACCACGTAGTGGTCCACCACCGAGGGATCGATGGTGCCTTTGCCGATCGTGGTCGCAACCTTCAGCTGAAAAACCAGGATCGCGATGAAATTGAAGAACGCCGCCATTACCACTGCCGTTTGCGGCTTCATGACACCGGTCGATACGACAGTCGCAATGGCATTGGCTGCATCGTGAAAACCGTTGATGAAATCAAATACCAGGGCGAGAATGACCAGCATGGCAATCACATAAATACTGATCTGGAGAGTTTGCATGAATGTTAGTAGTTGATTGTTTACCGTTGGGCTAGCGCGCGAATGCAAGCCTGCCCACGCTCACTGCGCGGAAGCCGACACGTGCATTCTTCGAAACTGCATGACGCTGCTGCTCAAGCGTTTTCGACGATGATGCCTTCGATGATATTGGCAACATCCTCACACCGGTCGGTAACGGTTTCCAGCAGCTCGTAGATCGCCTTGAGCTTGATCAGGTTGCGCACATCGGGCTCGTCGCGGAACAGCTTCGACATCGCAGCGCGCATCACGTGATCGGCATCGGATTCAAGCCGATCGATTTCCTCGCATAGCGACAGAATTTCCCGTGAATTATCCATATTGTGCAACAGCGCCACCGCCGCTTTGACTTTTTCGGTGCAGGCCAAGCACAGCTCGGCAAGGCGCTTGGCTTCCTGCGTGATAGCCTTGATGTCATACAGTGAAATGGTCTGCGCTGCATCTTCCATCAGGTCGATGATGTCATCCATGCGCGTGATCAGCAGGTGAATGTCATCCCGGTCGAGCGGGGTGATGAAGGTCTTGTGTAACATTTCGAGCGTGATATGGGTGACCTTGTCGGCCTGCTTTTCAATGCCTTCGATCGCGTGGACGCGGTTTTCGAGGTCGTCGAAATTGGTCATCAGCGCAACCATTTCCTTGGCGCCCTTGACACACAGATCGGCGTGCTGGTTGAAGAGCTCGAAGAATTTGCCTTCCGTGGGCATTAATCGTCCAAACATGTCGTGTACTTTCAAATTATGGTGATAGGTAGGGCGCTATCGGCTCGAGGGCGGATCGCTGGCGCAGCGCGCTGTAAGCCTCGGGTTTCCGATGGCCCTAGTCGTTGCTGAACATCGGTGCATGACCGGTGTAGTTATCGAATTTGGTGTACTGCCCGAGGAAGGTCAGCCGCACGCTGCCGATGGGGCCGTTACGCTGCTTGCCGATGATGATTTCGGCCGTGCCTTTGTCAGGCGAATCGGGATTGTAAACCTCGTCACGGTAGATGAACAGGATCACGTCAGCGTCCTGCTCGATGGCGCCGGATTCACGCAGGTCGGACATGACCGGGCGCTTGTTGGGACGTTGTTCGAGCGAGCGGTTAAGCTGTGACAAGGCGATTACCGGGCAATTCAGTTCTTTTGCCAGTCCCTTGAGATTTCGCGAAATTTCGGAAATTTCGGTGGCGCGGTTTTCCCCGCTGGAGCTGCCCGACATCAGTTGCAAATAATCGATAATGATCAGGCCGAGCTTGCCGCACTGGCGCGACAGTCGTCGCGAACGCGCGCGCAGTTCGATCGAACTCAGCGCCGGGGTTTCGTCGATATAGAACTGGGCATCGTTCATTTTTTGAATCGCATGCGTCAGCCGTGGCCAGTCCTCGTCGGCCAGCTTGCCGGTGCGCAGGCGGTGCTGGTCGAGCCGTCCGACCGAACCCAGCATACGCATGGCAAGCTGGGTGCCGCCCATTTCCATCGAAAAAACCGCTACCGGCAAGCCGCTGTCGATGGCGACATTCTCGCCGATGTTGATCGAAAATGCGGTCTTACCCATTGAAGGGCGTCCGGCAACGATAACCAGATCACCCGGCTGCAATCCCGAGGTCATCTTGTCAAGATCGGCAAATCCGGTCGGCACGCCGGTAATGTCATTCTGGTTATCGCGATTGTAGAGTTCGTCGATGCGCTCGACGACCTTGGTCAGCAGCGGCTGGATCTCCTGGAAACCCTGCGCGCCGCGAGAGCCTTCTTCGGCAATGGCAAAGATCTTGGATTCTGCCTCGTCCAGCATTTGCTTGACTTCCTTGCCTTGCGGGCTGAACGCCTGGCCGGAAATTTCATCGGCTACCGTGATCAGCTTGCGCAGTACACCACGGTCGCGCACGATTTCCGCATAGCGACGGATATTGGCCGCCGACGGCGTGTTTTGGGCGAGCGCGTTCAGGTACGACAATCCGCCGACGTCCTCCGCCTTGCCCATGCTGGTAAGCGACTCATAGACCGTGATCACATCGGCCGGCCGGCTGTTATTGATCAGCTTGACGATGTGCTGAAAAATCAGCCGATGGTCATAGCGGTAGAAATCATCTTCGCGTACAAAATCGGCAATCCGATCCCATGCGGCGTTATCGAGCAGCAGTCCACCCAGCACGGATTGTTCCGACTCGATCGAATGGGGGGGAACGCGAAGTGAATCGACTTGCGGATCTGGACGGGTATTCATGGCGCGAATTATACGCGTTTGGCTGATGCAACAGAATTCGAGCGGGCTGTATCGGTGTGTAAATCACGGCATGTGATGTGCATGACAAAATTAGCTGCCTTGACACTCACTGTCTAGGCAGCTATATTAATGACCGTGAAGTTTTTTAGAAGCGCAGCAATGAATCATCACTACGACGCCCACAACTATACGCCCGAGGAAAGCATTGGCTATCTGCTGAAACGCACCGGCGGATTGCTCAGCAATACCATCGATCGTGCTTTGGCTGAATTCGACATGACCCATGCGCAACTTGGCATTTTCTTGAAACTGCTGCACAAGCATGCCAATACCGCCGCCGATCTTGCCCGCGAATTAGGTTCCGACACCGGCGCGATGACACGCATCTTGGACCGCCTGGAAGAAAATGGCTTCGTCCAGCGCACCCGCAGCTGTGCCGACCGCCGTGTGGTGGAGGTCGAATTGACGCCGAAGGGTGTGCAGTTGGCAGACCGCATGACCGAGGTCGCAGTGACCGCGCTTAATCACCATCTGCGTGGATTCACCACCGATGAGGTAGGGCAATTCAAGAATTTTTTGCGACGCATGATCGCCAACGCGTGAAACCAGCAGCGTATTGCTGAAATATCGATGACATTACTCATTCAGTTACCAAAAAGAAAACCCACTGCGGCTTGTATGTTCGTTTTCGTGAGCGCTCTATCGCTGGCGGGATGCGCCAGCTTTTCCGGGATAGCGCCGACTGCCGTAGCGATCGAACAGGTCAGCTTGCCAAACGCAAGTTCCCAAACGACAGTATCCGGCGCCTGGCCAGAAAAGACCTGGTGGAGCGTGTTCAACGATCCGCAACTAAATCGTTTGATTGAATCGGCACTGGCAAATAGCCCCAATCTTGCCACGGCCCAGAGCCGCATCGCCCGGGCGCAGGCCAGCGCGGACCTGAACCGGTCCGCATCGGGCGTGCAGTCGAACGCAACATTCAATCCCACGTATGGCCGCTTGTCGGAAAATTATCAGGTCCCGAAGCCGCCCATCGGCAAGGGCGGCGAATTCGTCAGCCAGGGCGTGGCAACGCTCGGGTTCAATTACGATTCCGATTTGTGGGGCAAGAATGCGGCGTTGATACGCTCTGGCAATGCGCTCCTGAACGCTACCATCTTCGACCGCGATGCGGCACAACTGGTGCTGACGACCTCGATCGCCCGCACTTACGTTCAGTTGGCGGCGCAATATGCGCTGCAAGACGTGTTGGATGCCACCCGAACGCAGCGCCGTTCCATCAGCGCGCTGGCCGCCAAACGGGTGGCCAGCGGGCTCGATACGCGGGTCGAATTGAAACAGACCGAAAGCAACGAAGCGGCGCTGGAGGTCGACTCGGCGCAACTGGCGACGACCATCGACGTCACGCGCCTGCAACTGACCGCGCTTACCGGTGCCATGCCCGCTTCGGCGGCAACCATCACGCGTCCCGTTATGTCGAGCGCGGCAATCGGCGTGCCGCCTAGCTTGCCTCTGGATCTGCTGGGTCGCCGACCGGAACTGGCGGCACAAAGGGCCCGCATCGTTGCCGCCATCGGCGACGCCGATGCGGCGAAAGCGCAGTTCTATCCGAACATCAATCTTGCAGGGCTGATCGGATTTCAGGCAATCGGACTCGGACAATTGCTCAGCCCAAGTAGCTTGTTGACGAGCGTCGGTCCCGCAATCAGCTTGCCGGTTTTCGATTCGGGACGCCTGCGCGCGAATTACGCGATCAAGAATGCGGACATCGATACCGCCATCACCCAATATAACCAGTCTGTGGTGACCGCCGCGCAGGATGTGGCCGAGCAGGTGACGCGGCTTGCCGCATTGGGACCTGAAGAAAAAGCCTCGAAGCAGGCCACGGCAGCAGCGCAGGAAGCATTTCGCCTGGCGATGCTGCGTTACAAAGGCGGACTGTCGCCCTATCTGACTGTACTGACCATCGAAACCCAATTGCTGTCGCAACGCCGTATCGCGCTCGACATCGGCGCCCGGCGGCAGGACCTACAGATCGGTCTGGTGCGCGCGCTTGGCGGCGGATTCAGCGATGCGACGCTGCCGATGGCCAACAATACCCGCTAAACGAATCCCCCAGATCACGAACGCCGCGCGACATTTACAAGGAACCTTCATGACATCAACGACCATCCCGCCGACGATCGCCCCGGTCACTTTGCCAGTGCCTGGCAATAAAATTCCGGGCACCCCAAAACGCAAGAAGATCCTGCTGTCGATTGCCGGCATATTCGGTATCGCCGCCGTTGCTTACGGTTTGTATTGGGGATTGGTATCGCGCTACGTCGAAGAAACCGATGATGCCTATGTCCAGGGTAACGTCGTGCAGATCACGCCGCAAGTCGCCGGCACAGTCACCAAAATTTTTGCGGACGATACCGATATCGTCAAGGCCGGCCAGCCGCTGATCAGTCTCGACACGGCCGATGCCGACGTCGCGCTCGCGCAGGCAGAAGCGCAGCTGGCGCAAACCGTGCGTGAAGTGCGCACCTTGTATGCGTCGCAGGCCCAGTCCGGCGCAACCGTGGCATTGCGCCAGGCCGAACTGGCCCGGGCGCAGGACGACCTGCGTAGCCGCAAGGCGCTGGCCGGATCGGGTGCCGTTTCGGGCGAAGAAATACGCCATGCCGAAAGCGCGTTCGCTGCAGCCCAGGCCGGTGTCAATGCGGCCAAGGAACAACTGTCATCGACCAAGGCACTGACCGACGGCACCAGTGTTGCCCAGCATCCGAACGTGCTACGCGCCAGCGCACAGGTACAGCAAGCAATGCTGGCGCAATCGCGCGCGACGTTGTTCGCCCCGGTCGGCGGGCAGGTCGCCAAGCGCAATGCCCAGGTCGGCCAACGTATCGGTATGGGCGCACCTGTGATGGCAATCGTACCGCTTGACCAGCTGTGGATCGATGCCAATTTCAAAGAGCCGCAATTGCGTGGTATCCGTATCGGCCAGCAGGTGAAGCTGGTCGCCGATTTGTATGGCGACAAGATCAAGTACGACGGCAAGATCACTGGCATGGGGGCCGGAACCGGGTCGGCGTTCGCGCTGCTGCCGGCACAAAACGCAACCGGCAACTGGATCAAGGTCGTACAGCGCGTACCAGTGCGTATTGCGCTCGATCCAAAACAACTGGCTGCCAATCCGCTGCGAATCGGCCTGTCGATCCACGCCGAAGTCGACCTGCATGAACAGCAGGGCAAACGCCTCGGTGAAGCTACGGAAAGCCCGAAAGTGGCAACCAGCTATACCGCCGTGGTCAGTGAACCCGATACACGTCTCAAGGCCCGGATTGATTCGATCATCGCCGCCAATTTGAAATAAGAGGCGCACCCATGTCATCCCAAGCTGTCAGCGATCTTCCGAATAGTCGTCCCGTAGCGCGCGTGGTCGACGCTGCGCCGCCTGAACTGCCACCGCTAAAAGGCGCGGCGCTGGTCCTGCTGACGATCGCGGCAGCCCTGTCGACGTTCATGGAAATCCTCGATATCACCATCGCCAACGTCTCGATACCGACTATTGCCGGTGCGCTGGGAGTGTCGACCAGTCAGGGCACGTGGATCATCAGCGCCTACTCGGTCGCTGCCGCCATTGCCGTGCCGCTGACCGGCTGGATGGCGCGTCGCGTCGGCGAGGTCAAGCTGTTCGTCATTTCGGTATTGGCCTTTACATTGATGTCGGCGCTTGCCGCTTTTTCGGTAAATCTGGAAATGCTGGTGGTCTTGCGCGTATTGCAAGGGCTGGTGTCGGGACCGATGGTTCCGCTGTCACAAACCCTGCTGGTACGTAATTTTCCGCCGGAAAAACGCGGTGCGGCGCTAGGCTTGTGGGCGATGACGGTGATCCTCGCACCAATTTGCGGGCCTTTGCTGGGAGGCTATATCAGTGATAATTTTCACTGGTCGTGGATTTTCCTGATCAATATTCCAATTGGCCTGTTCGGCGCCATCACGATCTGGTTTCTGATGCGCAAGCGCGATTCCGTTACCGAGAAAATTCCGCTCGATTTGACCGCGTTAGCTTTGATGGTGATAGGTATCGGGAGCTTGCAACTGATGCTGGAAATCGGCAAGGATTACGACTGGTTCGCGTCGTCGTTCATCACCGCGCTGGGCGTTACCGCTGCGGTAACGCTGACCTTTTTCGTCGCCTGGCTTCTGACATCGAGCCGTCCGCTGGTGGATCTGACCCTATTTAAGGACGTGAATTTCCGCTATGGGGTGATCTTACTGTCGATGGGTTTCATGACCTATTTCGGGTCGGTCGTCGTGTTTCCGCTGTGGCTGCAAACCGTGATGGGTTATACCGCGGCCCAGGCCGGTGTGGCGATGGCACCGATTGGCATTTTCACGCTGATCCTGGCGCCGATCATCGGCAAAAACGCCGCGAAACTCAATTTGCGTTTGCTCGCAACATTGTCGTTCCTGATCATGGGATCGGTGTCCCTCTGGAATGGCTTCATGTCACTGGATGTGGATTTCTGGACTATAGTCAATCCGCGCCTGATTCAGGGCATCGGCATGGCCTGCTTTTTCCTTCCGGTGCAATCGATCATGTTGTCCAACATTACGCCGGATCGGATGGCAGCGGCTTCCGGTTTATCCAATTTCTTGCGGACGCTGGGTGCGGCGATGGGGACGGCAATCAGTGTCACCATGTGGGAACACCTGACCGCCAGCCATCACGCACGGCTGGTGGAAAACATCACCCGATTTTCGCCGGCCAGTACTGAATATCTCGCCACATTGCAAAGTACGGGAATGTCGCTGGAACAGGCGTATGCGGTCGTCGAACGGACCATCACGGCGCAGAGTTACATGTTGGCGACCAACGACTTTTTCATCTACTGTTCACTCGCCTTCTTTTCGCTTACCGGACTGGTCTGGCTTACCAAGCCGAAGAAAAACAGCGGTGCTGTCGCGGCGCATTAGCGCACGACATGGAAAACGGTGAACGGCGCGCGCGCCGTGCGTCTATACGACTTCATAGTGGATATGTGCCATGCTGTACTGCAGTAGCTTAGTACGTCATCAGCCCAGTCGAAATCTGGACGAAAAAAAAGGCCGGTTATAAAACCGGCCTTTTTTGATGATCGACGCGCTTTATATCAAGCGTGCTCGCCAATCACTGTTACGACTACATCGACCACGACATCGGTGTGCAAAGCAACCGAAACCGTATGGTCGCCAGCGATCTTGAGCGGGCCTTGTGGCATGCGGATCTGAGACTTCTCTACGGCGAAACCTTGCTTCGACAGCGACTCGGCGATATCGAAGTTGGTGACCGAACCGAACAAACGGCCATCGACACCGGACTTCTGCGAGATCTTGACGGTCAGGCCAGCGAGCTTTTCGCCCTGACCTTGCGCTTCGACCAATTTCTCGGCGGCGGCTTTCTCAAGATCGGCACGCTTGGCTTCGAATTCAGCGACGGCGCTAGTAGTGGCGCGGCGCGCCATGCGCTGCGGGATCAGGAAGTTACGTGCGTAACCATCCTTGACGCGAACGACTTCGCCGAGATTGCCGAGATTAACGACTTTTTCCAACAAAATGACTTGCATGTTTTTTCTCCAGGATTTTGGTAATTGAGTCAGTCGTCAATTACGCGCTGTGCAGATCGGTGTACGGCAGCAACGCAAGGTAGCGTGCGCGCTTGATCGCAGTATCGACTTGACGCTGGTAAATCGCTTTGGTACCAGTCAGGCGTGCCGGCATGATCTTGCCGTTTTCCTGAACGAAATCCTTGAGCGTATCAACATCCTTGTAATCTACCTGCTCGACGTGAGCGGCTGTAAAGCGGCAGAATTTCTTACGCTTGAACAAAGGGTTTTGTTGTTTGCGCTTTTCTTTAAGCTTGAGTTTATTCTTGTCGAATTTTTTACCGAATGCCATTTGTGGCTCCTGTATCTAAATAATGGGTGTCTCGAAATCAGTGATGTGAAATACGAGGCTTTTGCTGTTGCGATTCTTGCGTGCAATGAATCCACTGAACTTGAACATCCCGCCCAATTCGGCGTGGTTGAATCGACCTGAAATTTCACCTGCGGCAATTGCCGCAATTTCAAACTCGACCATGCGCTCGATTCCCGCTTCCATTTGGGCTGAATTGTGCAGCAGTCTCGCTGACACGATTGGCAGGCCTGCCGGCGTATAACGTAAAACGTCACGCTCGACGATGGTGGCGGTAACTTGCAGCGTGTTCAAACTCCCGGATCAGTGCAAAAATCAGGCTGCAGCAGCAGGCGCCTCGGTACGGTGGCTCTTGGCAGCATCTTCCTTCTGCACGGCCTTCATCATCGGCGACGGTGTGGTCTCGGCCTTCTTCAGCTTGACTGTAAGGTGGCGCAGGACGGCATCGTTAAACTTGAAGCCTGTTTCGATTTCGACCAGAGTTTCGTTGTCGCACTCGATGTTGAGGCAAACATAGTGTGCCTTGGCGAGTTTCTGGATCATGTATGCCATCTGACGACGACCCCAGTCTTCGACACGGTGAACCGTTCCACCACGGGTAGAGACGATTGTTTTGTAACGCTCGATCATCGCGGGCACTTGCTCGCTCTGATCCGGATGAACAATAAATACGATTTCGTAATGACGCATGTAAGCTCCTTTTGGACGGATTGAAGAATCGCCCACCTCGGCGTCAAGACGAGTGTGGGAAGAGGAAAACCCAAGACTATACTCGCTACTGGCCGATAACTCAATGACTGTGTGGCATCAGTGCAATACCGACCTTTGTTCGATGACAACGCCCATGCAAGCAAGATAGGGCGACATTTCAATGTGTGCACAACCTCTTCGTCGACCCGTGACAAATCCACTACAATACGTGGCTCAGCTTCATTTACCTGCCCATTCCCATGCGTCGTTCGTCCAAAAATACCACCCCAAAATTGTCCGCCGAAGGCCAGCGCCTCGTCACGTTCGCACAGGCGTTGGTGCAGGCCGGAAGCCGCGTCGAAGAACGCGCATGGGAGCATCAACTGGATGCGTCGATCATCAAGCTGTTAAAGAGCAATCATCAGGACACGATCGATGCGGCGCTCGATCATTTGTCGAAGATCGAACTCGGCGCATTCGATGCGCTGATGGAATCGGCTGAAGCGTGCAGCGAATCCTGTGTGGTCGAACACGACGGCGTGCAGTATGACGTCCTGCTGGTCGCGGCACCGATTCTGGCGTGGACCCGTTTTTCGATTGCCTCGGGCGCGGTGCCTTCCGACATGTTGACTACCTTGTCGGCCCACTTGCATGCGCATGTGCTGGCGCCGGATACGCGCATGGCGATGGCGCCGACACTGTTCGCCATTGACCAGTTGCCGCACACGCATGCAGAAACCTATGCCTTGAGTCATCGCATGGCACTGGCAGCGCTCAAGGGGACGCCTTTACGCCAGCCTGCTCATCCACCGGAAACGGCGCCGTTTCTGGCCGATACCCGTTATCTGCTGGCAGCGGTCGCTGCACCGGTAGGTACACCATTGTTTCGCTGGCAGGCATCGGCACAACTAAGCGATCGCGACAATGCGCTGGCCGACTGGCATGCACAAGCGATGCCGAACGTGATGCGCCTCCTGCCGGGTTGTGGCATTGACCTGCTGTTGCCGGAAGCGTATTACCTGGCATGCCGCGAAGGTGACAAGCAGATTCGTCCGGCCTCGATCCGCGCAGCGGTACACTATCTGACACACACCCTCAATGTGGCCGCCGAAGACCTGCATGCGATTATCGGCGGCTTTGGTGCCGACGAGCTCGATGGCAGGATGGAGGAATACCGCGTCGGCTTCACGCTAGGAAACGAGCCTGAAATAATCTATGGCATCGTCTGGCCGCTCTACGGGCAAGAAGACGACGAGGAATCGAGCGAATCCGAGCCGCTGTTGCCGATCGCGCCACTGGCAGTCGGTGGCATCGAGCGCCGTGCGCCGATCGACGAAATCATCGCGTTGCTGGAAGAGTCCGGCATCATTCACATCAAGCGCCACGCCGAACTGTTTTCGATGGAGTTCTGCGACGATTGCGGCTCGCCGCTTTATCCGGATCTCGAAGGCGAGCTGGTACATCCGGAAATGCCGGAAGACGTCCCTCAAGGTAACCCGCATTTGCATTGACACTGCGCACCCCGGCCACTGGCACAGTGGCCGTATTTACCAGCTGGAAAACGGATGGCGCAGCAAATTGGCGTTGAAATATCGTGCATCGTGGGTGACTTCATCGCCGACCCAGTCAGGACGACAAAATAACTGGTCTTCGGATGTGAGTTCGACTTCGGCCACCACCAGCCCGGTGTTCTCGCCGAGGAATTCGTCAACTTCCCACACCATGCCGTCGAAGACAATGCGATGCCGGTATTTTTCGATCACCGGTTTTTCGCACAGGCTGTCCAGGAAAATTTGCGCATCCTCAAGCGGGATCGGATATTCCCATTCGCCGCGACGGGCACCGGATGAGCGTCCCTTGATGGTCATCATCGCTAAAGCGCCTTCGATCCGCACCCGCACCACGCGGTCCGGGTGGGAAGATAAATAACCCTGCCGCAGTAGCACGCCCTGCCCCACTGACTTCCAGCGATCGTCGCGTAGCAAAAACTTGCGTTCGATTTCGACCCCCATCACGTCATCGCAATCATCATGACGTTATCGAATGCAATATCGGCTGCAGTATCGCCTCGCCCAGTCTTGCACTGCGCGCGCCGTCCCAACCCACTAGCGTATCCGGCAAGATCGCATTGTCCTTGAACGGCATTTCCAGCGTCAGCGACACGCACTTGAAGTGGTGGCCCATGTATTTCGACGCCAGTGTCAGCACGTCATTCTGGTATTTGCTCACCGGATAACCGTGCTCGGTCTGGAAATCCGGGCTGGCCAGCTTGAAGCTTTCAAGGAAAGCCTGCTGTCGCGCTGCCTGCTCGTCACTGAAGCCACGCAACATTTCACTGCCGGCTATGAACACATAAGGCAGCGCTTCGTCGCCGTGGATGTCCAGGAAAAGGTCGCAGCCGGTTTCATGCATCCGCTTACGCACTACGAAAACCTCGGGGCTGGTTTCCATCGATGGCGCCATCCATTCGCGGTTCAGATTGGCGCCGGCGGCATTGGTACGCAAGTTCCCACGTACCGAACCGTCCGGATTCATGTTGGGCACGATGTAGAACACCGCATCCTGCAAGAGCCGCCGCGCCACCGGGTTGGTTTCGTCGAGCAGCGCATCGATCATGCCCTCGGCCAGCCATTCGGCCATGGTTTCACCCGAATGTTGCCGCGCGATGACCCATACTTTTTTTTGCGCCTGCGGATCACCGATGACCACCAGATTGATATCGCGGCCGTCGACCGTGCTGCCCAGGTCTTCGACCCGGCCCAGCGGCGAGACTTCAACGCTGGCCAGCAATTCGAGATGGCGCTCCCACGAATAGGGCTCGAAATAAGCATAGTAAATGCTGTCATGCTCAGGCATGTGGCTGATCGTCATTACCTTGCCATCGAAAGTTGTCGGCACGCGGAACCAGTGACAGCGATCGTAACTGGCGACGGCCTGATAATCTTCCCAGCCGCCGGGATAAGTACACTGCCCTGCATTCATGAAACGGATCGTGCATGCTTCCTCGCGCGCGCCTTGCAACCGGAAATAAAACCACTGTGTGAAATCGGCGTGCGAATCCTTGCGGATGTTCAGATCGATTGCCTGTGGCAGGTCCGCTTTGAGGATCTCGATCGCACCGGCGTCGAACTGATGGCTAATTTTTAGGGGCATGATTGTCTTGTCCAGCGTTACAAATCGGCTTTCGCAGTCCTCACTTGCCTAGGCAACTAAAAACCGCGTTGCCCATTGCAATTCGAACATTGTGATTATTTGCTTAGCTGCTATTCTCCGGGATTTACCTGAATTTCGCAAAGGCCGCATGAAAACACGCTGGTTAATGATCTTGTCTGCATGGTGCCTGATTGCGCATCCTGCACTGGCAGACACGTGGCCTGCCAAGCCAATACATTTTATAGTCGCCGCACCCGGCGGCTCATCCCTCGACATCATTGCGCGTACGATCGGCGACAAGCTCAAGGATCGTCTTGGACAACCGGTCATCGTGGAAAATAACCCCGGCGCCGGCGGCACGATCGCTACCGGCAGCGTCGCCCGTGCCACAGCCAATGGCTACACTATGCTGCTTTCCTACAATGGCCCGTTAGCATTCACCCAGTACTTGACCAAGCTGCCATATGACCCGCAAAAAGACTTGATTCCGGTCATTCTCACGAGCTCGCAACCCAGTGTGCTCGCCATTAATGCAAACGTGCCGGCATACAATCTGCGTGAACTGATTGCGCTTGCCAAAGCCAATCCTGGGAAGCTCAACTATGCTTCGGTGGGTAATGGCTCGTCGTCGCATCTGACGATGGAATTGTTCAAATCGATGGCAGGCCTCGACCTCGTACACATACCTTATAACGGCGCGCCGCCAGCCGCTTTTTCGGTAGTAGCAGGCGAGACCCAGATGGTGTTTGCCGTACCGACCGTAATCATGCCGCAGGTAAAAGGCGGCAAGTTAAAGGCGCTTGCCGTGACGAGCGCGAGCCGCTTCAGCTTGCTTCCCGACGTACCGACCATGGCCGAATCGGGTTTGCCGGGCTTCGAATCAATGGCATGGAATGGCGTCTTGCTGCCAGCGGGTACGTCCTTGGAAATCGTCAACAGGCTGAACCGGGAAATCGACGCAATTATGAGAATGCCCGACGTCAGAAAGCGGCTGCACGATGCCGGCCTGGAGCCGGCCGGCGGCACGCCGCAGGTTTTTAAATCGCTGATCGCGTCGGAATCGGTAAAATGGGCGGCCATCATTCGCGCTATCGGTGCAAAGCTCGACTGATCGTTTCGAAAACAGTTGCGCGGCATGGCGAAACATAAACGCGCTCTGCTATAATTCGCCGACAGTCGGGGCGTAGCGCAGCCTGGTAGCGTACCTGGATGGGGTCCAGGGGGTCGAAGGTTCGAATCCTTCCGTCCCGACCATCAATAAAAAAAGGATTACAGATTTTCATCTGCAATCCTTTTTGCTTTTCAGGCGCCCGTTAGCTCATTGTCGTACGTCATTTTGCAATCGAATCGTTACAGGTTATCTTCGCCTGACCAGCAATTTATCCACCCATCCCTCACCTATCGCCGTTGTCACGCGGTATAGTCCGTCGCGTTCTTCGCCCATGTAAATGGCTTCTTCGGTTTTACCTAGCGCGAGCAGTTTCGGCGCGGTCCTGCTTGGCTGAGCATAGACCTTGACGCCAGCGATTTTGCCGACGACCATGTCGCCAGATTGAAGGAGTGTCCCGCTTGAATCGAGTTGCGGTGTCGGTTGCATCAGTGCGGCAGGCGCGTCCATGTTCACAGGCCTGCTCGCCATCGTGCGCTGAAAGTCGGCGTAATGGCGGTCGATCGACACTTCGCTGAATCCCTGCATGGTTTGTGTGCCAAAGACCAGAAACGGGACGGGACCCTTGCCGCCCGCGCGTTTGTATTCCGCCTTGTAAGCGGCATTGGATTCGATGTCACGTTCGATGAAGGGAATATTTTTTTGCCGCATGTAGGATGCGGAACGCTTGCAGTATCCACACCACGACGTGCTGTATAGCACGACTTTGCCTTCGGAATCAGCCGGCACCGGTGTACCGGCGCTAATATTGCCTGAGGACACGTCCGAGACGGATTGAATGATCAGATTCATCATGTCGGCCGGCCGGTTGTTAAAGACGCTCTTTAACAGGCTACCGAGATCCTGCGCTTGCACGGCTCCTGCAATGCAGCACGCACCCACAACAATGGCTTGCTTCCAGCCGGTTCCCGACAAGCTCCAATTCACGGTTGATTCCTTTTCATAAGTCGATATTTTGGTAATTTATCTATTGTGTATTGTACAACGATTGGCTAATTAATTTGTGAAAATTACGCATGAATTGGCGTGACAACAAACGCCGAGCGCCGTTGCCGGATAAAATGCAACGCACGCTGATCGTTTCGATTCTCCTGTCACCATCGGCGCAGCGTCGCAATGGCGAATGGCTCTTTCTGTTACGATTAAAATCCATTTGTCAGCGAAGGAAAATCCATGAAGCTCTACTATTCCCCAGGCGCATGCTCGATGGCGCCGCATATCGTCGCCCGCGAATCCGGCATTCCCATCGATCTGGTGAAAGTCGATATTCCTAACAAAAAGACGGCTGATGGTAGTGACTTCTGGAAGGTCAATCCGAAGGGCTATGTGCCGGCGCTCGAGCTCGACAATGGCAAGGTGCTGACTGAAGTGGGCGTCATCTGTCAATACCTGGCTGACCAGATGCCAGAGTCAAAACTGGTTCCTGCATTCGGTACGATCGAGCGCTATGAACAGATGGCAGCGCTTAATTTTGCCGCTACCGAAATCCACAAACAGATCGGCGCGCTCTTCAATCCTGCGATGACAGCGGAAATGAAGGAAGTTCAGATGGGGACGATTAAACATCGCCTGACTTCGCTCGAGCAAATGTTGGAAGGCAGACAGTACATCATGGGTGACAATTTCAGTGCTGCCGATGCGTACCTCTTTACAGTACTCAACTGGACCCGCATTCACAAAATCGACCTTGCACCATGGCCGCGTATCAAAACCTACATGGCGCTTGTCGGCGCGCGGCCAAAAGTACAGGAGACGCTGAAGGCGGAAGGTCTGGTCAAGTAAAACTGACCGGGTGCGTCAATGGATCTTGATGCATCCGGCAACTGAGCATTTCAGTTCTGAGGAAAACATGGAAAAAAAAGTAGCAGTCGTAACCGGTTCATCATCCGGCATCGGCGCCGCAACGGCGCGTCTGTTTGCCAAAAATGGCTACAACGTCGTGATCAATTTTTCGCGTGACCCGCTGCCGGCCGAAACGGTGGCGCAGGAATGCAGGGATTTCGGCGCAGACGTACTCGTCATGAAAGCCAATGTGGCCGAGGACGATGACTGTCGTGCGCTGGCACACGCGGTCGAAGCGAAATGGGGCCGTACCGATGCGCTGGTCAACAATGCCGGAACGACGAAATTCGTTGCGGCAAAGGACCTGGAGGGCTTGTCGGCGGAGGACTTCCAGAATATCTATGCCGTCAATGTCATCGGTGCGTTTCAGATGATTCGTGCTTTCACGCCGTTACTGAAAAAAAATCCGGGTGCCGCCATCGTCAATATTTCGTCGGTTGCGTCCGTGATGGGGGTCGGGTCCAGTCTGGCCTACATGGCGTCGAAGGGCGCGTTGAATGCGATGACGTTCGGCCTTGCCCGGTCGTTGGCACCGCAGGTGCGCGTCAATGCAGTCGGGCCGGGCATGGTCGAGACGCCGTGGCTACAAAACGGTTTGGGCGCGGACGAGTATGAGGCTCGGCGGCAGGGCTACATGTCGATGGCCCCATTGGCGGCAACCATACAGCCGGAAGATGTGGCCGACACTGCCTATTGGCTGTGCGCCGGCGCGCTTAAAACCACCGGGGAATTCATTCTGGTGGATGGAGGATTTGCGAAGTATTCGATGCCGCAGCGGCGCTAGCGGCGTGCATATTTGCTGAACCGCTGACGCGCAGCGGTAAAAAAGCCGACTGCGCGCAGGGACCGGCAAACCTTGCGCCCGAGACGCGCGTCTCAGTCCTTTGTTCCCGCCTTGAAACGCAAGCCAAAACCAAACCGATTATTCATCAGTTCATGCCCACTGGCTGCGCGTGTTGGCGAAAAATATTCGACCACTTTGGTGATTTGTAACTGGCCGCCGTTGTTTTCAATCATCGCAATTGCGCACATCGAGGCATCGGTACCGTTGTCGAGTCGGACTTCGACCGGTGCCTGGCCGGGTGCCTCGATCGTGACGGCACCGTTGGTGACGGCCCAGTTCGGTGCACCTTCGTAGATGAACGTGAAGATCAGCATGCGCTTGATTTGGCTTAGCTGATCGCCGTTGATGAACAGATTTTCACCCTCGGTGTTGGCGCCGGAACGATCGTCGCCTTCCAGATGAACGAACGGTGCGCCGTTGAAATTGCCCCAGCTGTTGCCCAGCGCTTGCACACAACCCGGTGTGCCGTCGGCCATCTGAAACATGCAGCCGAGATCGAGGTCGATACCGCTTCGCTTGCTCGTGCGCGCACCCGCCAGGATGTTGCTG
>JACMQD010000229.1 GCA_014377155.1 Herminiimonas sp. | reverse complement strand
CTGCTTTTTCAAAACCCGCACCGCCGTCGGCGCCGAGAACATGCGGTTGACCTTGAAACGTTCGACGATGTGCCACCAGATGCCGGCGTCGGGCCGCGTCGGCAAGCCTTCGTACATCACGGTGGCCATGCCAGCCAGTAGCGGCCCGTAGACGATGTACGAATGGCCGACCACCCAGCCGATGTCGGAGGTGGCGAAATACACGTCGCCTGCCTTGGCGCCGAAAATATGCTGCATCGATGACGCCAGCGCCACGGCATAACCGCCGACATCGCGCTGCACGCCTTTCGGATTGCCGGTGGTGCCCGAGGTGTAAAGGATGTACGACGTGTCGGTAGCGTCCAGCCAGGTCACTGGCACCTCGGCATCGATGTGCTGCTCGCGTGCGGTAGCGTAATCGACATCGCGCACGGGCACCATCGTCATCGGTACCAAACTGCGATCGACCAGTAGCACATGCTGTGGCTTGTGCTGCGCCAGGTTGATCGCTTCGTCCAGCAGCGGCTTGTAGGCGATCGCCTTGCCGCTGCGCGAACCGGCGTCGGCGGAGACGATCAGGACTGGTGTGGCGTCGTCGATACGCGTGGCCAGGCTATGCGCTGCAAAACCGCCGAACACCACCGAATGAATCGCACCGATACGGGCACAGGCCAGCATCGCAAAAGCGGCTTCGGCGATCATCGGCATGTAGAGCAGGACGCGGTCGCCCTTGCCGACGCCGAGGGACTGCATGATGGCCGCGGCACGACTGATTTCGGCATGCAGTTGCTTGAAGCTGTACACCCTTTCGAGCGGCTGACCATCTTCGGTTTCAGTGCTGACCGTGATCAGCGCCGGCTGATCGCCCTGGCTTGCCAGCCAGCGGTCGACGGCGTTGTGGCACAGGTTGGTCTGACCGCCGACGAACCATTTTGCAAAGGGTGGATTGCTGTCGTCCAGGACTTCCGCAAACGGCCTGTGCCAGTCGATCAGCTTTGCTTCCTCGGCCCAGTACGAGCGTGGGTCCGTGATCGAATGATTGTAGGCTGCTGCGTAGTTCATGGCATTCTCCGGAGTCGGATGGTTGTGTACAAAAATTTGGACGAACTGGTGCTGACATATCTAAAAATCAGGGACGATCCGACGCATTTCCTCAGGCCGAAAATCTTTCTCCCAGCCCCCTGCTGTGGCAGGAAGAAAAAACTGGGCGGCGATACTTAAAACGCATCCCCGGGAACACGCACCCACCCTTCCATAAGCACCCGCGCACTGCGGCTCATGATCGCCTTGCCGACGCGCCATTCGCCATCGACCTGGCACGCTTCTGCGCCGACCCGCAAGGTCCCCGACGGATGGCCGAAGCGCACTGCCGTGCGCGCGCTGCCGCCGGCCGCCAGATTGACCAGCGTGCCCGGTATCGCTGCCGCCGTGCCGATGGCAACGGCAGCGGTGCCCATCATCGCGTGATGCAGCTTGCCCATCGACAGCGCCCGCACTTGCAGATCGATGTCGGTGGCGGCGATGCGCTTGCCGCTGGACGAAACGTATTCGGATGGCGGTGCGACGAAGGCGACCTTCGGCGTGTGCTGGCGACCGGCGGCTTCATCGATGTGGCCGATGAGGCCCATGCGCACCGCACCGTGCGCACGAATCGTCTCGAACATCGCCAGTGCCTTGGCGTCGCTGTTGATCGCCTCCTGCAACTCGGCGCCGGTGTAACCAATGGCGTCGGCGTTGATGAAAATGGTCGGAATGCCGGCATTGATCATTGTGGCTTTGAGCGTACCGACACCCGGCACGGCGAGATCATCGACCAGATTCCCGGTCGGGAACATGGCACCGCCGGCGCCCTCTTCCTCGGCGGCCGGATCGATGAATTCGAGTTGCACTTCGGCGGCCGGAAACGTCACGCCGTCGAGTTCGAAGTCGCCGGTTTCCTGCACCGCGCCGTCGACGATCGGCACATGGGCGATGATGGTCTTGCCGATATTGGCTTGCCAGATGCGCACGGTCGCCACGCCCTCCGTCAGGCCGTCCTTGAGCACGACCAGGCCGCTACCGATAGCGAATGCGCCGACGGCAGCCGACAGGTTGCCGCAGTTGCCGCTCCAGTCGATGAAGGCGGTATCGATGGACACTTGGCCGAACAGATAATCGACATCATGACCGGCCTGCGTAGCGGGCGACAGGATCACCGTCTTGCTGGTGCTGGAGGTGGCACCGCCCATGCCGTCGGTCTGCTTGCCGTACGGGTCCGGGCTGCCGATGACGCGCAGTAGCAGCGCGTCGCGCGCCGCGCCCGGCACCTGGGCGGCTGCCGGTAAATCCTGCAAGCGGAAAAACACGCCTTTGCTGGTACCGCCACGCATGTAGGTGGCGGCAATTTTGATTTGAGGTGCCTTGGACATGGAGAGTCGCTTCTGGTGAACCTGGCCGGGATCGACCGGCCAGACTAAAGTGATTAAAGCCCGTCAGGCCGCCTTGGCGGATTCAAGGAAGTCCTGCGCGAAGCGCTGCAGTACGCCGCCGGCTTCGTAGATCGAGACTTCTTCGGCAGTATCGAGTCGGCAGGTTACCGGTACCTCGAGCCGTTCGCCGTTCTTGCGATGGATCACCAGTGTCAGCGTCGAACGCGGTGTGCGCTCCCCGGTCACGTCGAAGGTTTCGGTGCCGTCGATGTTCAAGGTAAGGCGGTTGACGCCCAGCTTGAACTCTAGCGGCAGCACGCCCATGCCCACCAGGTTGGTGCGGTGGATGCGCTCGAAGCCTTCGGCCACGATCACTTCGACGCCTGCCAGGCGCACGCCTTTGGCGGCCCAGTCACGCGACGAGCCCTGACCATAATCGGCACCGGCAATCACGATCAGGGGCTGCTTGCGCGCCATGTAGGTTTCGATCGCTTCCCACATCCGCGTGACGGTACCTTCCGGTTCGATGCGCGCCAGCGAGCCGGCTTTCACCTTGCCGTTTTCGCGCACCATTTCGTTTTTCAGCGTCGGGTTGGCAAAGGTGGCGCGCTGTGCGGTCAGATGATCGCCGCGATGGGTCGCATACGAGTTGAAGTCTTCCTCGGGCAAGCCCATCTTGGCCAAATACTCACCAGCGGCGCTGTCGAGCATGATCGCGTTCGAGGGCGACAAATGGTCGGTGGTGATGTTGTCGCCCAATACCGCCAGTGCACGCATCCCTCTCATGGTGCGCACACCCGCCAGCGCTCCCTCCCAATACGGTGGACGACGGATATAGGTGGTCTGCGCGCGCCAGTCGTAGAGCGGACTGACCTTCTGACCATCGTCGGGCTGCAGCGCGAACATCGGAATGTAGACTTTGCGGAACTGCTCGGGCTTGACGCTCGCAGCGACGACCGCATCGATTTCTTCGTCGGACGGCCAGATATCGGCCAGTCGTACCGGCCTGCCGTCTGCGGCCGTGCCGAGGATATCCTTCTCGATGTCGAAACGGATGGTACCGGCAATCGCATAGGCCACCACCAGCGGTGGCGAGGCCAGGAACGCCTGCTTGGCATACGGGTGGATGCGGCCATCGAAATTGCGGTTACCGGACAGCACGGCAGTGGCGTACAGATCACGCTCCACGACTTCCTGCTGGATCACCGGATCGAGCGCGCCGGACATGCCGTTGCACGAGGTGCAGGCAAAGCCGACCACGCCGAATCCGAGTTGCTCCAGTTCGGGCAGCAGCTTGGCTTCCTGCAAATACAGTTCGACAGTTTTGGAGCCTGGCGCGAGCGAGCTCTTGACCCACGGCTTGCGTGTCAGGCCGACCGCGTTGGCGTTACGCGCCAAGAGGCCCGCAGCGATCATGTTGCGCGGATTGTTGGTGTTGGTGCAGCTGGTGATGGCGGCGATGATGACCGCGCCATCGGGCATCCTGCCCGGCTCGTTTTCGACGATGCCGCTGATGCCGCGTGCTGCCAGTTCGGACGTCGGCACCCGATTGTGCGGGTTGGACGGGCCGGCAATATTGCGTACCACCGAGGACAGGTCGAACTTGAGCACGCGTTCGTATTCGGCGCTTTTCAGGGTATCGGCCCACAGGCCGGTTTGCCTGGCATACAGTTCGACCAACTTGACCAATTCATCGTCGCGGCCGGTCAGCTTCAGGTACTTGATGGTTTGCTCGTCGATGTAGAACATCGCGGCCGTTGCGCCGAACTCAGGCGCCATGTTCGAAATGGTGGCCCTATCGCCCAGCGTCAGGTGCGAAGCACCGTCACCGTAAAACTCGAGGTACGACGACACTACTTTTTGCTGACGCAAAAATTCGGTCAGCGCCAGCACCGTATCGGTCGCCGTAATCCCCGGCTGCGGCTTGCCGGACAATTCGACGCCGATGATGTCGGGCAAGCGCATCCATGACGCGCGTCCCAGCATCACGCTTTCCGCTTCGAGGCCGCCGACGCCGATGGCAAGTACGCCAAGCGCATCGACCATCGGCGTATGGCTGTCGGTACCGATCAAGGTATCCGGAAACGCGACGCCGTCCTTGACCTGCACCACCGGGCTCATGCGCTCCAGATTGATCTGATGCAGGATGCCGTTACCCGGCGGGATCACGTCGACATTCTTGAAGGCTTTCTTGGTCCAGTCGATGAAGTCGAAGCGGTCTTCGTTGCGCCGGTCTTCGATCGCGCGGTTCTTGTCGAATGCATCGACATCGAAGCCGCCGCATTCGACCGCCAGCGAATGGTCCACCACCAGTTGCGTCGGCACGACCGGGTTGACCAGAGAAGGGTCGCCGCCCTGAGCGGCAATGGCGTCGCGCAAACCGGCCAGATCGACCAGCGCCGTCTGCCCCAGAATATCGTGGCACACCACACGCGCCGGAAACCACGGAAAGTCGAGGTCACGCTTGCGTTCGATGAACTGCTTCAGGGAGTCGGTCAGCGTCGCCGGATCGCAGCGACGCACCAGATTTTCGGCCAGCACACGCGAGGTGTACGGCAGCCCGTCATAAGCACCCGGCCGGATCGCATCGATCGCGGCGCGCGTATCGAAGTAATCTAGCGTGGTGCCCGGCAGGGGTTTGCGATTTGCAGTATTCATGGCTTGGGCACAATTCAAATGGTCGGAAAGGATCGGAAACGGTGAGCTTTACGTACGCTTGCCGATTGGCACGAACGTCAGGTCATCCGGTCCGACATAGTTGGCACTCGGGCGAATGATCTTGTTGTCGATGCGTTGCTCGACGATATGCGCGGCCCAGCCAGATGTCCTGGCAATCACGAACAGCGGCGTAAACATCGCAGTCGGCACGCCCATCATGTGATACGACACCGCCGAAAACCAGTCCAGGTTCGGAAACATTTTCTTGATGTCCCACATGATCGTTTCCAGCCGCTCGGCGATATCGAACATCTTGGTCGAGCCGGCTTGTTTCGACAACTCGCGCGCCACCTCTTTGATGACCTTGTTGCGCGGGTCGGAAATGGTATAGACCGGATGACCGAAACCGATGATGACTTCCTTGTTGTCGACGCGCTTGCGGATGTCGGCTTCGGCTTCATCCGGATTGTCGTAGCGTTTCTGGATTTCGAACGCGACTTCGTTGGCGCCACCATGTTTCGGTCCGCGCAACGCACCGATGGCGCCGGTGATGGCCGAGAACATGTCGGAGCCGGTGCCGGCGACCACCCGAGCGGCAAAAGTCGACGCATTGAATTCATGCTCGGCGTACAGGATCAGCGAAACATGCATGGCTTTTTCCCACGCCTTGGACGGTTTTTCGCCATGTAGCAAATGCAGGAAATGACCGCCGATCGATTCATCGTCGGTTTCGACGTCGATGCGCTTGCCATTGTGGCTGTAGTGATACCAGTACAGCAGGATCGAGCCGAACGAGGCCATCAGGCGGTCGGCGATGTCGCGCGCGCCGGGTGTATTGTGATCGTCTTTTTCAGGCAGGATGCAGCCGAGTGCCGAGGCGCCCGTGCGCATCACATCCATCGGATGCGCCGACGCCGGCAGACATTCGAGGACCGCTTTAACGCTGGCTGGCAAGCCGCGCAGGGCAGTGAGCTTTTGCTTGTAAGCCTTTAGTTCGGCTGTGGTCGGCAGCTTGCCATGCACCAGCAAATGGGCGATTTCTTCGAATTCGCAGGTGTCGGCGATATCGAGAATGTCGTAGCCGCGATAGTGCAGATCGTTGCCGGTCTTGCCGACCGTGCAGAGTGCAGTATTGCCCGCGGTGACGCCCGACAGCGCGACGGATTTTTTCGGTTTGAAACTGGTTGCCTGGTCTTCGCTCATCATGGTCTCCTGATTATTTGGTTTTTTGCTGGGCGAACAAGCCGTCCAGTTTTTGCTCGAATTCGTGGTAGTTGATCCGGTCATAGAGCTCCATGCGGGTTTGCATGGTGTCGACCACGCTCTGTTGGGTGCCGTCGCGGCGGATCGCGGTGTAGACGTTCTCGGCAGCCTTGTTCACTGCGCGGAAAGCCGACAGCGGATACAGCACCAGACTGACATCGGCGCCTTTGAGTTCTTCCAGCGTAAACAACGGCGTGGAGCCGAATTCGGTGATGTTGGCCAGCACCGGCACCTTGACCGCGGCGGCGAATTGCCGGTACATGTCGAGCGTGACGACCGCTTCCGGGAAAATCATGTCGGCACCGGCTTCGACGCATGCTACCGCGCGCGCCAGGGCGGACTCGAAACCTTCGACTGCCAGCGCATCGGTGCGCGCCATGATGACGAAATCATCATCGGTACGGGCATCGACGGCGGCCTTGATGCGGTCGACCATTTCGCCCTGGGTGACGATTTCCTTGTTAGGACGATGGCCGCAGCGCTTGGCGCCGACCTGGTCTTCGATATGGATCGCCGCAGCGCCGAACTTGATCATCGACCGCACCGTCCGGGCGACGTTGAATGCGGATGAGCCGAAACCGGTATCGACATCGACCAGCAACGGCAGATCGCAGACGTCGGTGATGCGTCGCACATCGGTCAGTACGTCCTCGAGGTTGGAAATACCGAGGTCGGGAATGCCCAGCGAGCCGGCAGCGACGCCGCCACCGGAGAGGTAAATTGCCTTGAAGCCAGCGCGCTTGGCCAGCAGCGCATGGTTGGCGTTGATGGCGCCGACGATTTGCAACGGTGATTCTTCTTGCATCGCCTGGCGAAACGCGGCCCCTGCGGAACGAATGGTCATCTTTTACTCCTACGGTAGTTTGTTTCATCAATGTATTGGCAGGATATATTGCAATTGCCATGCCATGCCTTCCACAAGCAACATCGAAAATATTTTCATCTATAAATCAACGACTTACACAAAAATAAAACGCATGTAATCCTAAGCCGTTTCAGCTCAGTTGTTTCAATATGCGTTACAATCGAAACATTGAAACGAAAGTGAAACATGCCTTCCGCCGACCCCGCCAATCGCGACCTGCCTGATACACCGGTTATCTGGACCGTATCGATCTCCCGTCTGTTCGACCTGTTTCGCGATATCACACTTGAATACGACGACCGCGCCCGGATCGAGCCGATCTATCTCGGGTTCGAGGATGCGGTACGCCATATCCGCAAGCGCCTGCTGACTGAGCGCTGCGACGCCATCATCGCCGGCGGCTCCAATGGCGCCTATCTCAAGGGCCGGCTACCTTTACCGGTGGTCATCGCCAGAGCCAGCGGATTCGACGTGATGCAGGCGTTGGCGCGGGCGCGCCGCCTGACGCCGGATATCGGCGTGATCATGTATCAGGACCTGCTACCCGAACTGGCCGATTTCCAGAGCACTTTCGGCTTGCAGATCGCCCAGCGCACCTATGTGACCGAGGACGATGCCCGCACCCAGATCCGCGAGATGAAAGCCGCCGGCATCAAGGCCATCGTCGGCGCCGGGCTGATCACCGACCTGGCCGAGGAAGCCGGCCTGGCCGGTGTGTTCGTCTACTCGTCGGCGACGATCCGCAAATCATTCGACGATGCGCTGGAAATCGCCCGTCTGACACGTCTCGAATCGATCCGTGCGCAGCCGCTGGCTAACAGCCTGCGCGCCCGGCACGGCCTGAGCGACCTGCGCGGCGACTCGGCTGCCATGCAGGCGGCGCGGCAGTCGATCGCGTTGTTCGCACGGTCGCCGGCGACGGTCTTGATCCAGGGCGAGACCGGCACCGGCAAGGAACTCGCGGCGCAGGCACTGCATCGCGAAAGCGCCCGCGCGCGCCAGCCGTTCGTGGCGATCAATTGCGGCGCCGTGGCGGAATCGCTGCTGGAATCGGAGCTATTCGGTTATGAAGAAGGGGCGTTTACCGGCGCGCGCCGTGGCGGCCACGGCGGCTTGTTCGAAGCGGCCCATCGCGGCACGCTGTTTCTCGACGAAATCGGCGAAATGCCTGTATCGCTGCAAACCCGTCTGCTGCGTGTGCTGGAAGAGCGCGAAGTGGTGCGCGTGGGCGGCAGCAAACCGGTGCCAGTCGATGTGCGCATTGTCAGCGCTACCCATTGCGACCTGGATGTCCGCATCGCCGACGGCCGCTTTCGCAAGGACCTGTTCTACCGGCTGGCGGTATTGCGGCTGGCGCTACCGCCCCTGCGCACGCGTCCCGACGATCTGGCGACACTGGCGCTGTGGTGCATGAAAAACGCGCTGGCGTCGCTCGGGGTGCGGCCCCACGCGAATTTGCAGGCCGAAGTCGCTGCGTGCGCGCCGTTGCTGGCGGCCTATGACTGGCCAGGCAATGTCCGCGAGCTGCGCAACATGACCGAGCGCATTGCGTTGTTTCTTGCTGCGGAGCCGCTGCAGGCGCTGACGCCTGGCTTCCTGCTGTCGGTGGTACCCGAGTTGGGCAGTGTTGCTTCGCCATCGTCGCACACGGCGCTCGATGTAAAGCCGGACGACAGCATCAAGAGCGTCCTGGCACGCTTCGATGGCAACCGCGAAGCCGCCGCGCGGTATCTGGGTATCAGCCGCACCACGCTATGGCGCAGAATCAAAAGTTAAAGATGTGCGGCCACGACCGGCGTGGCGCGCAGTGTTTGCAGAGTATCGCGGAATACCTGATGCACGTCGAATGACTGATTACCCTGCATCAGCCTGGCGATGACCAGCAGCGGAAAGATCGTCATCCGCGCTTCGGACATGATGAGGACCGGCGTACGGCCATCCCTGCCATTGAGCGTGGCCCAGCGTGCGCCGGTTTCCTGCACGAGCGCATCGCCAAGGGCAATGTCCAGCGATTTTATCTGCCTGGCATCGGCCGGGCGCTGCGACATGCGGCTGACCACGGCAGCAATGACATCGAGCTTGCCCTCTACCGAATCGTACCGGTAGCGCGCATCCGGTTGAACCTGGTCACGCACCCATTGGCGTTGCGCTTCGATTTGCAGCATGTCGCTGGTGGACAGATATTCGACCTGCTCTTCCATGGCCGCGCGCGGCGTCGCCGCAGTTGCGACATCGTGCCCACGACCGGTGGCAAAGGCCCATGCTGCCCCCAGTAGCAAGCCGGCAGTGTGCGCCCAGTTGGCGATCGGCCCGACCAGCCCGGTCCAGCACAGCACGAACCAGGCGAGCATCATGACCACAGTAGTCTTGTGCAAAGCAGAACCGAAATCCGCGTCGGCGCGCCCACGTATCCAGATATACCCGAACAGCCCATACACCACACCCGACATGCCGCCAAAGAACGGCGATCTGGTAAAGAAATATTGAGTCAGGTTCGCAATGGTGCCAACGGCAATCACGAACAGGAGATAAAACCGCACACCCTTGCGCGTTTCGATCACCTTGCCAAGGTCCCAGAGCCACATCATGTTGAAGACAAAATGCATGATACCGAAATGAATGAACATCGGCGTCACCAGTCGCCAAACTTGCCCTGCAAGCACTTCGCGCAAGCCCTCCTGCCCCGGACTGGCGATCAACAGCAATCCCAACGCGCCCTGCGAGGCGCCGAAACTGGACAACAAGGCAACCGCGCCACTAATGGCGATCAGAGCGACCGATACCGAGGAATAGCGTTTTTGGGTGGTCATTGTTTCGATTTGTGGACTGCGAGTGGAACGACGCTGAATTATCCTAGATTCCTCAGTTGGACAGGTGCGAGTGTGCATTTTTCCGGTTCTCTGGCTAGGCGCGACGACGACGCGGACTGCATTCCGCTAGGAGAAGGGTACTCCGCAGGAGTGCCGAAAACGCCAGAGGGCCGGAAAAGTGTTCAATCGCGCCTGTAGCGCTCTCACCCAGTCGGTAAAGTGCATCGGACGAGGAAAAGTCAATGTTCATGCGGCTATCCAGATAAAAGCAAGCGGTCAACTGAGGAATCTAGGATTATGCCACCGTCGCCTCGCGATGCGCCGCCTTTGGCGCGGCAGACTTGCCTGTTGGCAGATTGCCCTCATCTGGTCAGCAACGTAAGGGTTTGCACGCTATCCTGACTAACCATCACCAACGCGCACCCTTGGCCGCGACCTCAGCCGCACGCTCGGCCGCAAACCCATCCGCACCTACTTTCAAGAGGAACTATCATGCTCGGAAAAATATTATCTGGAATCGGCGCCTACAAGCAACGCCTGCCGCGCGCCGAAGACGCTTTGCCGGGACGCACGACGGCCATGCCTGTCCATAATGTCCATCACGTGCATGGGAGACCTATCGCAGGCGACTTTACGGGACTGGCCCATATCCAGTTCGGTATGGGCTGCTTCTGGGGTGTCGAACGCAAATTCTGGTCGATCCCCGGCGTCGAGACCACGGCCGTCGGATACTCGGGCGGTGCCACGCCGAACCCGACCTATCGCGAGGTCTGCTCCGGCCAAACCGGCCACACCGAGGCAGTGCTGGTGGTGTACCACCCGGACGTCTGCTCGCTCGATACGCTTCTAAAGACCTTCTGGGAAAGCCATGATCCCACTCAGGGAATGCGGCAGGGTAATGACACCGGCACCCAGTATCGCTCGGCAATTTATTGCAGTACCGCCGAGCAAATGGCTGCGGCTGAAGCGAGCCTGGAGGATTTTCAGCAGCGTCTGACACAGCGTGGGTTTGAGCGGATTACGACCGAGCTGCGTTTTCCGGAACCGGTTTTTTATTATGCCGAAGAAGAACATCAGCAGTATCTGTCGAAAAATCCAGGTGGCTATTGCAGCATGAAAGGCACCGGCGTCACCTGCGCAGCCTGATGCCAGAATAATCGGGCGGCAGCGGCAAACGCTGCCGCGTCGCCAGACAGTTTTTCATGGCGGCCGCTCGCGATATTTGCGGACGGCGCGCACGCCACACATCTTTATGCACGAAGCATTTCATACAGCGCGTCACCTCCGACCTCGCCCGAATCCTGCTTTCGTATAGCTCCCTCGGCCAGCGCGATCCCACCAGAATCGATCTCATCAAATCCATCGCGGTCGCCAATGATGGCCAGGGATGAACCTTACCGCATCCGTAAGGTTATCCGTTCGGCCACCGTGGGCCAACGAATCGCAACTTCGCCAACGCAGGCTCATCATTTCGCCGGAGCCGTGCGCTGATCAAAACGATATTCATGTGTCGCGTGTAGTCGGTCCACTACTTTCCTCATTCCCGCTCGGGGTGTGATCGGAAGGGCTGGGAGGCGAACAGCATGGCGAAACCGTGCCATAACATTTGTCATCGCCAGTGGGCGGCCGCTTTCACACTCCGATTGTCTTACAGCGGCGTTGCAGGAGACCACGCAAATGAAACATTCATTCCCTGATTCATTGGTGACATCATGAACGATTTGACAAACGCCAGGCTGGCGTATTTCGAGACGGATCAAATCAACTATGCGGCGCAACTCTGGAAAGCCGTCAAAGCAGCGCACTTTGCCGAATTCGACGTCCTCAAATTTACGCAGAACTGGGCCTATGCCGACGATGTCCTGGCATGGTCCTTGATCGCCGACGATGACAGCGTATCCAACAGCGCGGTCGAACTGATGCAAATGCGCATGTTGTTCGTCGAGCAGTATGCGGCGCGCGCTCGCAAGCTGGGCGCGCCGGTATCCGGCAGCGCACCGAAAGCAACGACTCCCGCCAGGTCGGCCGCTGGTGCGAACGGGAACGTGGCAGAGTCGCCCCATGAGACGGAGTCGCCAAACCGACGCTATCTCAAAGGATTGCGCTGACTGCCTGTTTTGGAAAGACTTTCAAGCTTTTTTTAGAAAACAGGTCTTCAGTACCAGGCCTTTGACCTTCTCTGCATTGCACTCGATTTCCTCGGGGTCGCCGGTGAGCCGGATGTTCTTGATGACGGTACCGCGCTTGAGTGTGACGGAGGTGCCTTTGACTTTGAGATCCTTGATGACCTGAACGGCGTCGCCGTCTAGGAGGTTGGTACCGTTGCTGTCCTTGACGTCCATGGGGTGCCTTGCTTATTTGGGTGATGAGGGGGAGGTCATTTTAACTGGTGGGGGCGTGGTGGGAAGCGCTGTATTGCCTTGCCCTGCCTTGCCTTGAAACGCTTTTTTCGCTGTGGGCGGGTACTTGGGCATTGAATTGTTTGTGCTCCGTGGGACGTCTTGCCGGGGGCGGCCCGGCAGCCGCTCACTTTTCTTGCTTCGCCAAGAAAAGTAAGCAAAAGAAGGCGACCGCAGACCGCTGCCCTTCGGGGTCCCGAAAAGGCGTCACCGGAAGGGGGAAACGCGCAAACTCGCTTCGCTCAAACAGGCGCGCCTCTGATCCCCTTCCGGTGACGCCTTTTCGGCAGCAGTCCCAAGCGGAATTCGACGGCAAAATCAAAGTCAACGGCGGAGATGTCGGCAACCGGCACTACACTCGCAACGTTAACTTCAACTTCAAAGTCGACTTCCAAGGTCAATCGTGGTTACAACTTCTAAAGCTCCAGCAGAATCGCGATCACGTTAGGCCGGACTTTCTTCTAAGTAGTGTCAAGGCCTTGAAATTGACAAAGCTTGGTTAGAATTTTTGTTTGAATTTTGGTTAGATTTTGGGTTTGAATTTGATACCGAATTTGCCGTTGAAAGTGAATTCCGCTTGGGAATGCTGCCGGAAAGTAGGTCTGGGAAGGGGATAAGGAATGCGCATGTCTGAGCGCAGCGAGTTGGCGCGTTACCCCCTTCCCAGACCTACTTTCCGGGAACCCGAAGGGCAGCGTTCTGCGGTCGCCTTTTTTTGCTTACTTTTTTTGGCGAAGCAAAAAAAGTGAGCGGCTGCCGGGCCGCTCCCGGCAAAAGGCCCCACGGAGTGAGAACCAATCATCATCCAAAAACCAAATTACAGCGAGAGAAGCCACTGAAATTAAACTTACGCCATTCAGGGAAAAAACTATGCGCTTGGCAGCAGCCCACCCCTATTCTGCCCGTCTAACCCCCGCGCCTTCCAATGCCTGAATCCGCGCCTCGAGCCGCGCCAACCGCGCACGAATTCCCGCACCCACCACAATTTGCGGATTGGAATATCCATCGGACTTGCCGGCGGCCTCCTCGCGCTGTTTGATCACTACTCGCGCTGCCGCATGCGCCGTCTCGAACGATAATGTTTTCGAGCGCAGCTGTTCGTCATACATGGCGCGACCAAAAAAAGTCAGCTCGGATTTGCGACCGCAACCGTACGATGTGTGATCGGCATCCGATGCCGTCATCACGAGCGTATTTTCATCGGCCAGCGTAGCAATCCAGCTGCCAGAGAAGCAGGCCGAGATCGAAATCACGCGATTCCTGATGCCGGCCTGGTCCAGCCAGCGTTTGAGATCGCCGGGACGTAGCGGATCGACTTCCATTGGCCGAAATTCGGCTGCCAGTTCGCCATCGCGTGCGCCGTGCGATGTCAGGTGCAAAAACAGAATATCGTCTTCCCGATCCATCATCGCGGCGAAGCGGTGAATGGCGCGCTGCAAATTGAGCGGGGTGGCCCAAGGCCACTGCTGCGTCGTCTGCGCATTGTTGACCAGTTGGAGCGTACGTCCGGCGGCATCGAAGCGCTGTGCCATTACGCTGGCCACCAGCTCGGACTCACGGCGGAACACGTTTTCGTTGGCATACGGCGCGAACGTCAGCACATACAGATCTAGCACGCCAGGACGTTGCGGCTTGATGTCATTGAGACGCTGGGCCAGCAGCCTCGGCTGTTGCTCCATTGCCTCCTGGTTCAGCCTCAGCGTCGTATCGCCCGAGTCTGCCTGCACCGGCTCGACAGGATTCCAGAAACCCGATGACGGCACCAGGAATGGCATCGCCGACGCCAGTAACATCACGGGCACAATGAATGCCATGACCGGCCTGGCCCGGCCGCCGATGCGGAAGAACAGGACGAGTTGTGACGCCAGCACCCATGCCATCGGCAACAGGTAGACGATCCACATGCCTTGTGGCCCCAGAACGTCCACTGTATATTTTCCAGACCGTACCAGCACGGCCAATAGCAGGCCGAACAGCAGCGACAGTACCTGTGCCTGGGCCAGCGTCATCGTAAAAAGCAGCGTGGCGCGAGGTATCGCACTGGGTGTTGTGCGCGCTGCGGCAGGATCATCCGAGAGCGGCCGCATCAGATAACATGCCCAGGCCACTAGCAGCGTGCCGATCCAGTCCGCGGTAATCGCCTGCCAGTAGAACGTCGCCGGGCCGTCGATCATCAGGCGCTGGACACCGATCACGACCAGCACCGACATAATGAACAGCGCCGCCATCACGGCCGGCGACGTACGCAAAGACGACCAGCGTGGCGGCATGAACACGGCAACCCGCAGGGCCTCGACGAACCAGTTCAACGGGCGCGCATGGCGTACTGGTAGCGGCGTCGTTTCGATGGCGGAGTCGCTATCGTGATCCTGATCGTGGTCGGTCATTCTACGGGTCCTGGCAGTCGTATAGCGGTATGGGCTTTCAGCCGGGCTTGTTCAGGATTTTGGGCACCGGAGTACTGCGCAGACGAAACGCTTGCGGCATGCCCGCTCCCACTAACGGTCGCAGGTACATGTGAAAGGCATCGGTGACATCGGTGCCATTGGCGGCGATGAATTCATCTTCCATCACCCGCGTTTTGCCGGCCACCGCATCGAGCGCGAGCAATTCATAGTCGACCGAATAAGAACCGGTGCGTTTGATCGCGACCGAACCGTCGCGGCTTCCCCACATCGCGAACTGCACCGCTTTTTCGCCGACCTCGCGGGCTTCGCGCTGGTCGACGTCGGACACACAACCGATGAACGAGCGCTGCAGATATCCGAAAGTATCACCACGCACGCGCTTGATCTTCAGGCGCTTCTTGATTTCTTCACACAGCAGGTCGGCCAAGGCGCCGTTACCCGACAACTGGACGTTGCCGTGTGCATCGCGTTCGACTTCGCTGGCCAGCAGGCTGGCGATCGGCGTGCCGGAGGCGTCGTGAATGCCTTCGGACACTGCGATGACGCAGCGTCCGAACCGCGCGTAGGTCGCCTTGACATCGGCCAGAAATTGCTCCAGCACGAAAGTGCGTTCCGGCATGTAGATCAGGTGCGGACCATCATCGGGGAATTTTTTACCCAACGCGGACGCCGCCGTCAGAAATCCTGCATGCCGTCCCATCACGACGCCGACATAAATCCCCGGCAGCGCCGCATTGTCGAGATTGGCGCCGGCAAATGCCTGCGCCACGAAACGTGCCGCCGATGGGAAGCCCGGTGTGTGATCACTGCCGACCAGATCGTTGTCGATGGTTTTGGGAATGTGGATGCAGCGCAGCGGGTAGCCGGCTTTGTGTGCTTCTAGGCTGACAATGCGTACGGTGTCGGATGAGTCGTTGCCGCCGATATAAAAGAAATGCTCGATCTCGTGTGCCCGCAAGACCTTGAATATTTCCTGGCAATACGGAATGTCCGGTTTGTCGCGCGTCGATCCCAAGGCCGACGAGGGCGTACCGGCCACCAGTTCGAGATTGGCACTAGTCTCCTGGGTCAGATCGAGGAAATCCTCGTCGACGATGCCGCGCACGCCATGACGTGCACCGTAGACGCGCTCGACTTGCCGAAAGCGGCGCGCTTCGAGCGCAACGCCGACCAGCGACTGATTGATGACTGCCGTCGGACCGCCGCCTTGCGCGACCAGGATTTTTCCGGATGCCATTCGTTTCTCCTTGAAAAATTGTACGGACCCATGCCGCCATGAACGGATTGTACCTTTTCAGCTGTTCGCCGAATGCACCATTTATGCGCCGCCGGCCTGCGTCAAAGGCCGTAAAATACGGGTTCTGAACCCACCATGCAAGCGATGCCAAGATGAGCGATATTCCAGAAGATGTTGTTGAACCAAATGAAGATGAAACACCGAAGACCCAGGAGCCGCGCCTGTGGCACGATGTCGGCTGGACCGCACGCGTGATCAAGAACGATGACGACGAAGGCTGGGCAGTCGAGATGATCAAGGACGGCGAACGCGAACCCGCCCTGGTCGGACCGTGGACCATGGGGCGAGACAAAAAGAACCCCAAACCACTCGATACCGCTGCCTTCAACACGCTGGTCAAGACCGCATCCGAAGTGCTGCGCCGGCATGAGCAGCAGTTGCAAGCAATCCTGCACAAAAGCGTGACCGTCTCGGTGCAGGGCGCAACGATCAACGTCACGCTCGACATCGAACCCGATGAAGACGATCCTTCGGCAACGTTGAGTGCGCATGACGATGAGGGTACCGAGCTGGCGCAGGTGCGGGTTGCGCCGAATTTCAATCTGACGCGTGCCAGTGCCGCCAAATGGATCGAGACAGACTACCGCAAGCCGGGGTAATTCTACATCAGCGATCGCCGCATTCGTCCGGGGCCTGCTAAGGCTCGCGGTCCCCAGACTCTGCTGTCTTGACGACGGTAATGCGGTCGATGAAAAACTGACCGTCGATGCATCGCCGGTGTGGGACACCGGCCAGCTGGAAGCCGTTGCCGCCGTCCTTGATCCAGACGCGCGCGACGATATCGAATTCTTCCGTATCCAGCCCCATCATCGACGCCGACAATACGAACTTGGCACCGTCTTTCTGACGCTTGACGATATCTTCAATACTTGCCATGTTTTTTCCATCATGCAGTGAATCTGGGCGAATCATAGCGCGCTTGCGACTATCTGGCGCGGCACGTGCGAATTCGAGATAGTTGGTGTAATCTGTTCGACATGAATAGTGAAACCGACATCCAGCTCAGCGGCCCGTTCAAGGCCACCGACGCTTCCGGCAACAGCCGCGATATCAAAGCCATCCGCATCTTCGACGAAGGGTACGGCATCATCGACGTGTATGTCGACTTCGGGTCGTCGATCGGCGATGAAGGCCTGTACGAAGACAAGGTCTTGATCGCCCAGATCCTGGCGCGCTTACGTGCCCTTGGTTACGTCGGCCCGGATTTCGGCCATGGCGACCTTGGCTTGCAGGACGACAAGGTCATCGTGCTGGAGGCGCCCGAAGAATTCAACGCCTTCGCTGGCCGCAAAGGCTGGAAAAATCTAGCCGAAGAATTTGCCGAGGATGATGAAAGTGACGCCTCGCCAGACCCGGCTGCCGCCTCGCAACTCGACGCCCTGATAAACAAGTTCAAGAAATAGTCAGTCGAGCCCGTTCTGTACGGAACCGACACGTGCAGGCCCGCGTGCGCGGTAACGCTCTAGTCCCTTCTCGATCTGTTCGAAGCTGCGCATGATCCGTACACCTCGAATATCGCGTTCGAGGCCAGTCACTCCCTGGCCGCCGGCCCATAATTCTTTTCCTGACGGCACCAATGCACGCACTTCGCGCAAAATTGCTTCGGCGCGGCGTTTTGGAAAACTTGCGCTGAAAGACAATCCGACAATATCCGCCTGATATTCTGCCGACGCATGGCCAATTTCAGCGGCAGGCGTCTGGGCGCCGAGCGAAATGCAAGATGCGCCTCGACTAGTCAAAAATCCCTGCAGCATCAGTACCCCTAGCGTATGCAGTTCGCCAGTCGGTGTGGTGATCAACACCCGCGGGGAGGCATGCGGCTTAGCAATCTGCGCGACCGCGCCGCGCAGTAGCTCTTGCATGATTTCCGTATACATATGTTCGTCGCGGATGAAAATTTCCTGACGCTCCCAGGCTTCGCCAACCTCTGCATTCATGCTCGGTATGATCTCGACGATAAAGGTCTCGAGGCCCACCCTGGTCAGTTCTTCCTGAAGGTTGCGGCGTAATGCAGAGGGATCGCGCAGATGCAGCCAAGATAGCAGCTGCGAGGACGCGTGGCTCTGGCACGGCGCAGGCGCCGGCTTCGCGCTTTCGACCAGCGCCAGCAATTGCGCATGATCGAGTGCAACGACTTGCGCCGGCCGCAGGCCGCCGTCCATGAGTCGCTTGATCAGCCGCAAGCGACTCAGATCCTCGCCGGAATAGAGCCGGTTGCCAAGCGCATCGCGTAATGGCACGGGAAATCCATAGCGCGATTCCCATTTTCGCAACACCTCT
>JACMQD010000228.1 GCA_014377155.1 Herminiimonas sp. | reverse complement strand
TGAAGGCGCCATCAAACTGGCGCGCAAATGGGGCAGGCTCAATCGCAACGGCGCACCGGCCGATCGTTTTGAAATCATTACCTTCGATCACAGCTTCCATGGCCGCACCTTGGCGACGATGTCGGCCAGCGGCAAGCCGGGCTGGGATACGATCTATGCGCCGCAAGTGCCGGGCTTTAATAAGGCTACACTCAACGACATCGCCAGCGTCGAAAGCATGATTACGCCGACCACGGTAGCGGTAATGCTGGAGCCGGTACAGGGCGAAGGCGGCGTGATTCCAGCGACAACGGAATTCATGCAGGCACTGCGCGACCTTACTAGAAAACACAATTTGCTGCTGATTGTCGATGAAGTCCAATCCGGCATGGGCCGGACCGGCAAATTGTTCGCCTACCAGTTGTCCGGCATCGAACCGGACATCATGACGCTGGCAAAAGGCATCGGCGGCGGCGTGCCACTGGCGGCGCTGCTGTGCCGCGAGGAAATTGCCTGTTTCGAGCCCGGCGACCAGGGCGGCACGTACAACGGCAATCCGCTGATGACTGCGGTTGGTGTCGCCGTGCTCGACGCGCTGCTAGCGGAGGGCTTCCTGCAATCGGTTAAAGACAAGGGCGAATACCTGAAGGCGGCGTTGCTGAAACTGTCCGAGCAGCACGGCTTGCAGGGCGAGCGTGGTGAAGGCTTGTTACGTGCCCTCAAGCTCGGCAAGAAAATTGGACCGCAACTGGTGGAGGCCGCACGTAATATCGAACCTGCCGGGCTGCTGCTCAATTCGCCACGTCCTGATCTGTTGCGTTTCATGCCGGCGCTGAATGTGACGATTGCCGAGATCGATCAAATGATTGCCATGCTGTCGGATTTGTTGACCGATATAACCGAGTAGCGCGCGAAGCGTATCGAGGAGCACCTATGATCCAGATATCGGATGACCCCGCTCGGCTCGACGTCGGCCTGATCCACCGATTTTTAAGCGAGGAATCAGCGTGGGCAGCCGGCATTTCCCTGGCGCTGGTTCGCAAGGCGATCAGTCGGTCGCTATGCTTCGGGATCTATGACAATGGCGCGCAGATCGGCTTTGCCCGAGTGGTAACGGACGGTGCGACGCATGCCTACCTGAGCGACGTGTTCGTGATTGCCGAGCGACGCGGCGAAGGCCTGTCGCGTCGATTGATGCAGGACGTGCTGGCGCATCCCGAACTGCAGGGACTACGACGATTCATGCTGGCATCGAGCACGGCGCGCGGCCTGTATCAAAAACTGGGATGGACCGCCTTGGAAAAGCCGGAAATCTTCATGGAGCGGTATTCGCCGGATGCCTATCAACATGCCGTCGGCGAACCTGTCGCGCCAGGCTGACGTCGATCCGGATTTTTGAACAATACCGTTTGAACGTCGTGCGGTAACTGCCCGATGCCCAGCTTTGGCAGCTTGGCACCGCGCACCGATTGACCTACCCTTTCTTGGGAACGTACAGGTCGGTAATAATACCCAGCCCCATTTCGGCCGCGAACATCGGCGTCTCCGACAACGTCGGATGCGCATGGACTGTCAACGCCAGGTCTTCCAGATCGGCGCCCATTTCCATGGCCAGAACCGTTTCGGCCAACAGTTCGCCGGCGTTGACGCCGACAATCCCGGCGCCGATGATGCGCTTGGTCTGCGGGTCCCACAACAGTTTCGTCAGACCCTCCTCGCGCGCCATGGCCAGCGCGCGGCCCGACGCCGCCCATGGGAAGCTGGCTTTTTCATAAGGAATACCTTTTGCCTTGGCATCGTTCTCGGTCAGGCCCATCCACGCCACTTCGGGATCGGTATAAGCCACCGAGGGAATAGTCATCGGGTCGAACTCGACCTTGTGACCGGCGATCACTTCGGCCGCCACCTTCGCTTCGTTGGTAGCCTTGTGTGCCAGCATCGGGTCGCCACAGATATCGCCGATGGCGAAGATGTGGCCGACATTGGTGCGTTGCTGCTTGTCGACTTCGATGAAACCGCGTTCGCTGACGATGACGCCGGCTTTCTCTGCTGCGACATCTTTGCCGTTGGGACGACGGCCGACCGCCATCAGCACCATGTCGTATAGTTGCGGTTCCTTCGGCGCAGTGGTGTCGCCGCCCGCGCCTTCGAAGGTCGCCAACAAGCCGTCATCGCGCGCTTCGAGTTTGGTGACTTTGGTTTTCAGGTAGATCGCGGCGTAACGTTTTTCGATCCGCTTGTGCAAGGGCTTGATGATGTCCCGATCTGCGGCCGGGATCAGGCCATCGGCAAACTCGACCACCGTGACCTTGGTACCGAGGGCATCGTAGACGCAGGCCATTTCGAGACCGATGATACCGCCGCCGATGACCAGCATGGTTTTCGGAATCTGGCGCAATTCCAGTGCGCCGGTCGAGTCGATCAGACGCGGGTCGTCGTACGGGAAACCGGGAATGCGTGCAACCGCCGAACCGGCGGCAATGATCGCATTCTTGAAAGCGATGATCTTGCTACCGTCCTTCGTTTCCACCGTGATCGTATTGGCGGACGAGAATGCGCCCTTGCCCTCGACTACTTGCACCTTGCGCGCCTTCGCCAGGCCAGACAAGCCGCCGGTAAGTTTTTTAATGATGCCTTCCTTCCATCCGCGCAGGGCATCGATGTCGATTTCGGGCGCCGACATCTTGACGCCGAAATGCGCCATCTCTTCGGCTTCGGTGATGACCTTGGCCGCATGCAGCAGGGCTTTCGAAGGAATGCAGCCGACATTGAGGCACACACCGCCGAGCGCGGCATAGCGTTCGATCAATACCACTTTCTGGCCAAGATCGGCGGCACGGAACGCAGCGGTATAGCCACCAGGACCTGCGCCTAGCACGAGCGTGTCGCATTCGATGTCGGCATGGCCGGCAAAGGTGGCGGCCGCCGGCGCAGCGGTGGCCGGTGCTGCCGGCGCAGGGGCGGACGCGGAATCAAGGGTAGGTGCGGGCGCAGGTGCAGCTGCAGGTGCAGATTCAATACCGGCCAACGCTGCCGTGTCGACGGGTGGCGCTGCCGCATCGGCTGCTTCCAGCGTCAGCAACAGGGATCCTTCAGCGACCTTGTCACCGATCTTGATCTTTAGTTCCTTGATGACACCGGCATGGCTCGACGGAATTTCCATGCTTGCCTTATCGGACTCGACCGTGATCAGCGACTGGTCGACCTTGATGGTATCGCCCGGCTTGACCAGCAGTTCGATGACTTCCACTTCCTTGAAATCACCGATGTCAGGCACTTTCACTTCAATCAAACTCATAACTTCGCTCCGTTATTGCCATCGGTCGAGCGGATGGCTGGTGGGTGTTTTGACCTGACGCATGCGCAGTCAGGTCAGCACTCTGTTGATCCTTGCCGCATTGGCGCAAGGACGCGTTTATTCCAAATCGAACTTCATGTCAAAGCTGTAAATCTGAAACGGGCCAGCCGAACTCTTGTCGAATTCGGCGCCGGCCTTGACGCCGATTTCAGCGATTTCATGCGCAGTCGCGGCGCCTTCATAGGCGGCATACATGGCCCCGAGCGCAAAATTACGACCACTACCGATACCCCAGAACCGGTCGAAACAAAAAACCTCACGATACGAGTAGGTGCCGAAAATTCCGTAGGGGTTGGCCACCAGTGTCGTGATCTGGGAAGACTCGTACGGATCATCGTCGTCTTCCTTGGTATTCAAAAAATAATTGTCTTTCAATATCTGGTGAATGCGCGAGAACGTTTCAAAAACTTCTTCGCGCGTGCGCAGCTTGCATTCGTCGCCCATTCCTGTCAGAAGCTTGCGCATGACCGGGAAGTGGGCTGCCGATCCGGCCAGTGTCACGTACGATTCGCCGATCTGCACGATCTTGTTATTGGCTTCGTACGCATTCGACAGGCGCGTGTCGCCGAAGGTCACCAGCGAATCGGCAGCGACGGCGATCTGATTGTTTTTCTTGACTACGACGCAGGTGGTCATTGTTGGGCTCCATGAAGAAATAAAAAAAACGGCAGTAGTGGCCCGGGTAAATGTGTCTGGATTCTCTCATTTACCGGGCACCGCTGCGTCTTCTCCATGGATCGGTTACAACAGCACTTTGCGCATGTCGCTCAAGACCTCTGCCAGATACACGCTAAAGCGCGCACCCATTGCGCCATCGACCACGCGGTGGTCGTAGGACAGCGACATCGGCATCATCAGGCGTGGCTGGAATTGCTTGCCATCCCAGACCGGCTTGATTGCCGATTTCGACAAGCCCAGGATCGCAACTTCCGGCGCATTGATGATCGGTGTAAAAGCAGTGCCGCCAATGCCGCCCAGCGACGAAATCGTGAACGACGCGCCCTGCATGTCGGCTGGCTTGAGCTTGCCGTCGCGCGCCTGGGCCGACAGGTCACCCATTTCTTGGGCAATCTGCGCGATGCCTTTCTTGTCAGCGTCCTTGATGACCGGCACCATCAATCCATTCGGCGTGTCGGCCGCGAAACCGATATGGTAGTACTGCTTCAGGATCAGGTTTTCGCCCTTGGCATCCAGCGAGGAATTAAATGCCGGGAATTTTTTCAAGGCCGCGACGCTGGCTTTGATGACGAATGCCAGCATCGTCAGTTTGACACCGGATTTCGCCATCGCGGTATTGGAATTCTTGCGGAATTCTTCGAGATCGGTGACATCTGCTTCATCGAATTGCGTCACATGCGGAATCATGACCCAGTTGCGATGCAAGTTCGGTCCGCTGATTTTTTTGATGCGTGACAGGGGCAGCAATTCGGTCACGCCGAATTTTGAAAAATCCAGCGACGGCCATGGCAACAGGTCGAGACCGATACCCGTGCCCTTGCCTACCGGGGAACTGGTCGCCGCGCCAGCTGACGACCCGGCAACCAGGTTCTTGACATAGTTATGGACATCGACTTGGGTGATACGCCCCTTCGGCCCGGTGCCGGTCATGCGCCCCAGGTCGACGCCAAGTTCGCGTGCAAACTTGCGAATCGACGGCGATGCATGCGGCTTCTGTCCTGGAATCGGCACCGCTGCAGCGACTGCGATTTTCGATTCGAGCAACGGCTGGGCGGGTTGTGCTGCCGGCGCCGGGGCAACGGCTGGGGTAGCAACGGCTGGGGTCGCCGCCGCTGCGGCAGCCGGCGCAGTTACAGCGGATGTTGTGGCGGCCGCAGCCTCAGGCGCGGCCGCGGTAGGCGCTACGGCCGCGCCTTCGCTTTCCATCACCAGCAACAGCGACCCTTCGGCAACCTTGTCACCGATCTTGATCTTCAATTCCTTGACGACACCAGCATGACTCGACGGGATTTCCATGCTGGCCTTGTCGGACTCGACCGTGATCAGAGACTGATCGACCTTGATGGTATCGCCAGGCTTGACCAATAATTCGATCACCTCGACTTCCTTGAAATCACCGATATCCGGGACTTTGACTTCAATCACACTCATAACCTTGGCTCCATTTTTCTCGTTCTTTGCGACAGCGAATTGTCAGGACTCGCGCGAAATCCCAGCTTGGTGCGTGGCGCAATCCGCGCCACGCACCGTTCCTGCAGACCCTGTTGACGGTTGTTCGGCGTGTTACAGCGTAACCGGATTCGGCTTGTCGGGATTGATTTCGTACTTTGCAATTGCCTGTGCCACGACAGCAGTCGACAGCGCGCCTTCATCGGCCAGGGCCTTGAGCGCCGCGATCGTAACGAAGTAGCGATTCACCTCGAAGAATTCACGCAGCTTGGCGCGGCTGTCGGAGCGTCCGAAACCGTCGGTGCCAAGCACCTTGTAGGTACGCTCCCTCGGTATGAAAGCGCGAACCTGTTCGGCAAAGGTGCGCATGTAATCGGTCGCGACCACGACCGGTCCGCTTGTACCCTGCAGCGACGCCGTGATGTGCGCCACGCGCGGCGTGTCGGCCGGATGCAGCATGTTCCAGCGTTCGACGTCCTGGCCGTCGCGGGCCAGCAGCGTGAACGACGGCGCGGACCAGACGTCGGCATCGACACCCCAGTCGTTCTTCAGCAGGTCGACGGCGGCGATGACTTCGCGCAGGATCGTGCCGGAACCCATCAGCTGCACCCGGTGCTTGCCGTCCTGCGCGCCTTTTTGCAGCAGATACAGACCCTTCAGGATGTCCGCTTCCTGGCCTGGCTTCAAGCCGGGATGGCTGTAGTTCTCGTTCATCAGCGTGATGTAATAGAACACGTCTTCCTGGCGCTCGATCATGCGCTTCAAGCCGTCATGCATGATGACCACGACTTCGTGGGCAAAAGTCGGATCATAGGGGATGCAGTTGGGAATAGTCGACGCCAGCACATGGCTGTGGCCGTCTTCGTGCTGCAAGCCTTCGCCATTGAGCGTCGTGCGTCCCGCCGTGCCGCCGAGCAGGAAACCACGAGCACGCATGTCGCCTGCCGCCCATGCCAGGTCGCCGATGCGCTGCAAACCGAACATCGAATAGAACGTGTAGAACGGCACCATGATGCGGTTGTTACTCGAATACGACGTCGCTGCGGCGATCCACGAACTCATCGCGCCGGCTTCATTGATCCCTTCCTGCAGAATCTGGCCGGCTTTATCTTCGCGGTAGTACATGACCTGGTCCTTGTCGACCGGCTCGTACAATTGTCCTTGCTGGTTGAAGATGCCGATCTGCCGGAACAAACCTTCCATGCCGAAGGTGCGCGCTTCGTCGACCAAAATCGGCACGACACGCTGGCCCAGATTCGGGTCGCGCAGCAACGTGGTCAGCATCCGCACGTAGGCCTGAGTCGTCGAGATCTCGCGGCCTTCGGCGGTCGGGTCGAGAATCACCTGAAAGGTCGACAGATCAGGCACCGGTAGCGTTTCGTCGGCCTGCATGCGGCGTTGCGGCAAGTAACCGCCAAGTGCCTGGCGCCGTTCGTGCAGGTATTTCATTTCCGGCGCATCGTCTGCCGGCTTGAAAAACGGCACGCTAGCCAACTGGTCGTCGGGGATCGGGATGGCGAAGCGGTCGCGCATGTCGCGTACGGCCTCGTCGTCGAGCTTTTTGGTCTGGTGCGCGGTGTTGCGCGCTTCGCCTGATTTGCCCATGCCAAAGCCCTTGACGGTCTTGACCAGCAAGACGGTCGGCTGACCAATGTGTTCTTGCGCCACCTTGAAACCGGCGTAGATCTTGTGGGGATCGTGGCCGCCGCGCGTCAGGCGCCAGATGTCGCCGTCGGTCATGTTGGCGACCATTTCCAGCAGTTTCGGATGCTTGCCGAAAAAATGCTTACGCACGAAGGCGCCGTCCTTGGCCTTGTAATTCTGGTATTCACCGTCGACGGTTTCCATCATTACGCGCTGCAGGATGCCGTCCTTGTCGCGCGCCAGCAGTTCGTCCCAGCCCGGGCCCCAAACCACCTTGACGACATTCCAGCCGGCGCCGCGGAAATCGGCTTCCAGCTCCTGGATGATCTTGCCGTTGCCGCGCACCGGACCGTCGAGGCGCTGCAAGTTGCAGTTGACCACCATGACCAGGTTATCGAGCCGCTCACGCCCGGCCATGCCGATGGCGCCCATCGATTCCGGCTCGTCCATCTCACCGTCGCCGCAAAACACCCAGACCTTGCGATTGTCGGTCTTGGCGATGCTGCGCGCGTGCAGATACTTGAGAAACCGGGCTTGGTAGATTGCCATCAGCGGCCCGAGCCCCATCGACACGGTCGGAAATTGCCAGAATTCGGGCATCAGTTTCGGATGCGGATAAGAAGACAGGCCCTTGCCATCGACTTCACGGCGGAAGTTCAGCATCTGCTCTTCAGTGAGGCGGCCTTCGAGGAAAGCACGGGCATAGATGCCGGGAGACGAATGACCCTGGATATACAGCAGATCGCCGCCGTGGTCTTCGGTAGGCGCATGCCAGAAATGATTGAAGCCGATGCCGAGCATGTTAGCCAAGGACGCGAAGCTGGAGATGTGCCCGCCGAGGTCGCCGTCGGCGCGGTTGGTTTTGACCACCATGGCCATCGCGTTCCAGCGCATCCACGAACGCAGGCGCTCTTCGTATTCGAGGTTGCCGGGACAGTGGGCACCGAGATGGGCGGGGATCGTGTTGACGTAGGCGGTATTGCTGGAAAACGGGATGTGGGCGCCACGGCGGCGCGCCAGGTCGACCATGCGCTCCATCAGGTAATGCGCACGTTCCGGCCCCTCGGCCTCAATGACGGCTTCGAGCGCATCGAGCCATTCCTGTGTTTCGATTACATCGGGATCGTTGGCGGCTTGCGCCATCACTTGGTCGAGCTGGGCTGACATCGTTCGTCTCCTGTGGATTATTCGTGCGCCTGCCAATTTTGCATCGGATCAGGACAGCTTGTTCAACTATTTTGATAACATTTTGCTAACGCATTTGTGTTATTCAGTAATAGTTTAACAGCACATTTTGTAATTTTCAAATTATGGTGTGTCTTTTCATATTGTGATATTTGGTGTGCAAAGCAGCATAAATTTCTCGATCGGGAGAGGATCCAAACGCATTTAAGCGATTGTTAAATACCGCAGCGGTTCGCCGATTTATAATCTCCGCTTCGATGACCTTAATGCCTACGGATAACATGCCTGCACAATTGATAGATGGAAACCTGCTCTCCCGACAACTGCGTGAAGATGCGGCGCGCCGCGCCGCGGTGCTTGCCGCCCAAGGCAATAAACCCGGCTTGGCGGTCGTACTGGTAGGCGACGACCCGGCCAGCCAGGTCTACGTGCGCAATAAGGTAAAAGCGTGCGGCGAGGCAGGAATTCATTCGGTGCTGGAGCAATACGGCGCCGACATGTCGGAAGAAGCGCTCTTGCAACGCATCGAGGCCCTTAACGACGACGCGTCGATTCATGGCATTCTGGTGCAGATGCCTTTGCCGAAACATATCGATGCTACCAAGGTGATCGAGGCGATTTCACCGCGCAAGGATGTCGACGGTTATTCGGTACTAAGCGGCGGTGAATTGCTGACAGGCCTCCCTGGCTTTCGGCCTTGCACTCCGTATGGCTGCATGAAAATGATCGAAAGTACTGGCTACGATCTCAAGGGCAAGCATGCTGTGGTGATCGGCCGCAGCAATACCGTCGGCAAGCCGATGGCGCTCTTGCTATTGCAAGCCAACGCGACCGTCACCATATGTCATAGCGGCACGCCGGATCTGGCGTACCACACGCGCCAGGCAGACGTCATCGTTGCTGCGGTCGGTCGTCGCAACACGCTGACCGCCGACATGATCAAGCCGGGCGCCGTCGTGATCGACGTGGGTATCAACCGCGACGAAAACGGCAAGCTGTGCGGCGATGTCGATTTTGCCAATGCAAAAGAAGTCGCCGGCTACATTTCACCCGTACCAGGAGGCGTCGGTCCAATGACGATCGCCATGCTGCTGGTCAATACAATCGAAGCTGCCGAAAGAACTTGAAACCGATGACTACGCCTATCGCCTCACCCAATCCCCTTCTCGATTTTTCCGACCTGCCGCGCTTCGACCTGATCGACCCGTCCCACGTCGGCCCGGCCATTGACCTGCTACTCGAACAGAGTCGCGCCGTCATCGCCGAACTCGAAGCCCCATCCGCCGACGTCACGTGGGAGGGGTTCGTCGAGCCACTGGAAAGTTCGGTCGAAAAACTGGGTCGTGCATGGGGTATCGTCGGCCATCTGAACGGCGTCGTCGACACGCCTGAACTGCGCTCGGTCTATAACGAGAACCAGCCCAAGGTGACCGAATTCTGGACCAGCTTGTCGCAGAATCTGGCCTTGTTCGACAAATACAAAGCCCTCAAGAATCGCGCTGATTTCACGTCGCTGTCACCTGCGCGCCAGAAAATCATCGATAACGCCGTGCGGGATTTCCGTCTCGGCGGCGCCGAACTGAGCGACGACAAGAAAATTCGCTTCGCTGAAATCCAAGAGCAGCAGGCGTCCCTGTCGACCAAGTTTTCCGAAAACGTGCTGGACGCGACAAACGATTTCAGCCTGTTCGTCGACGACGAATCGGAATTGGCCGGCTTGCCTGACGATGCAAAGCAGGCAGCCCAGGCCGCAGCCGAAAAGGATAGCAAGCCCGGCTACAAGTTTACGCTGCATTTTCCGTCCTATTTCCCGGTGCTGCAATTCGCCGACAACCGCGCTCTACGCGAAAAAATCTATCGCGCTAGCGCCACCAAGGCCTCCGAACTCGCCGGCAAACCAGAATGGGACAACACCCGCAACATTGTCGATATCCTGCAATTGCGCGACGAAGAAGCAAAATTGCTCGGCTACCAGAATTACGCCGAGGTGTCGCTAGTGGCGAAGATGGCGGAAACGCCGGCACAAGTAATTGGCTTTCTGGACGATCTGGCTTCACGCGC
>JACMQD010000227.1 GCA_014377155.1 Herminiimonas sp. | reverse complement strand
CGGTTCAAATGAGGTGCTTACATTGGTGAAGCGTCTTATCGTACTAAACATTTTCCCGCTTGGAAGATTGCTTGACGAGATAAGTGCCCGCCATCAGTGCCCCTGCCGCTACCATCATCGCACTGGTCGGGAAACTGCGAATGGTGCTGACGGCAATTTCGCCTGCATGAGGTGCCACCAATTGCAACCGACGTTTGGTCATCCTCGCGCCCAGTTCGTCGAGTTGTCCTGCCAGGTGTCGCTCCGCATAGGGAAGCAAAATGGTTTCTTCGTCTGCAACATGGTGCAGCACGTCGCGCATCAGCTCCATGAAAGTGTGGTCATAAGCAGCATCGGTCGACTTCATCGCGCGCAGCTTCGTAATCAGCCGACGCATTTCATCATGCTCCGGCACGCTTTTTTCCAATGCGTCGGGCTCGGCTTCAAGCATGCGCAGCGCCGGGTAAAAAATTTCTTCTTCAAGCTGCGCATGAATTTCAAGAGCGAGACAGGCGGTGGTTACGAGAGCCAGCTTTTTTTTCGGGCTGGTATCAGCTTCGTACTGATGGAAGGTCAGCATGACATGGGTATGATCCATGCGGATCATATTGGTAATGGTGGGAGAGAGCTTGTTCAGGGAGGGATTCATGGCAGCGACCTTCAGTGACGGTTATAGGAGAGCGACGAACTTCCCTGGTCAGCAAAGAATGTGCCCGGCAATCGCCATGGCCGGGCTTGTCGTGCTCAAGCAATGGCACCGGTTTCGCCATGGAAGCGCCGCAGCCGGTTTGGTGCCGGCTACGGCTAACGCTTACACGCACCGGGTCGCGCGATCCGTCAGCTCAGCTCTTCAAGACGAATGCGCGTCACAGAGCCCAATACGGTCGACAAAGCCTCGACTTTCGCAATCGCGGCATCAATGTTCTTCTCCTGGGTCTGATGCGTCAGGATGATGATGTCGGTACGTGTTTCGCCCTCGGCCGGTTCCTTTTGCAGCATGGCGTCGATCGAGATCGTCAGGTCCGCGAGGATACGGGTGACATCTGCCAGTACGCCGGCCTGGTCCGACACCCGCATGCGCAAATAATAACTGGTCGTGATTTCCGACATCGGCATGATCGGCGTGTCCGACATCGAATCGGGCTGGAACGCCAAGTGCGGCACCCGGTGTTCGGGGTCGGCTGTCGCCAGGCGCGTGATGTCGACCAGGTCGGCGATCACTGCGGATGCGGTTGGTTCAGCGCCCGCGCCCTTGCCATAGTAGAGCGTGGCGCCGACGGCGTCGCCTTGCACCAGTACTGCATTCATCGCCCCTTCGACATTGGCAATCAGGCGCTTGGCCGGGATCAATGTCGGATGCACGCGCAGCTCGATCCCCTGCGGCGTACGTTTGGTAATACCCAGCAGCTTGATACGGTAGCCCAATTGCTCGGCGTAGCGGATATCGATCGCTTCGAGCTTGGTGATACCTTCCACGTAAGCCTTGTCGAACTGCACCGGAATGCCGAAAGCAATAGCGGACATGATCGTCGCCTTGTGTGCGGCGTCCACGCCCTCGATGTCGAAGGTCGGATCGGTTTCGGCATAGCCCAGCCGTTGCGCTTCTTTCAGGACCGTATCGAAATCCAGGCCCTTGTCGCGCATTTCGGACAGGATGAAATTCGTGGTGCCGTTGATGATGCCGGCGATCCACTGGATGCGGTTAGCGGTCAAGCCCTCGCGCAGCGCCTTGATGATCGGAATGCCGCCGGCAACTGCCGCTTCGAACGCGACCATTACGCCCTTCTCCTGTGCTGCCTGAAATATTTCGGTGCCATGCGTTGCCAATAGCGCCTTGTTGGCGGTAACCACATGCTTGCCGTTGGCGATCGCCTTCATCACGAGATCCTTGGCGATGCCATAACCGCCGATCAATTCGATGACGATGTCGATGTCGGGGTTATCGACCACCAGGTTTGCATCGTTGACAACCACGCACTCGCCGTTGGTCAGGTCCGTCGCACGCTCGGTATTGAGGTCGGCGACCATGGCGATTTCGATGCGGCGGCCGGCGCGGCGGGTAATTTCTTCCTGGTTGCGCTTGAGGACGTTGAATGTTCCGGCGCCAACGGTACCGATGCCGAGCAGGCCTACTTTGATGGGTTTCATGATCAGGGTCTTTATAAAATTCACATGCCGACAGTGCGCACGGAGTGCGACACCGCCGGTCGAAAAAACAGGTCAGGCCGTGGCGTGGCGCCGGCGATAGCCGTCGAGGAAGCGTGCAATGCGCCCCATCGACTCGGTCAGGTCATCCGAGTTGGGCAGAAACACGACGCGGAAATGATCCGGTGTCGGGCAGTTGAAACCGGTACCCTGCACGATCAATACGCGCTCCTCGGCCAGCAGTTCATAGGCGAACTCCTGGTCATCACGGATCGGATACATTTTCGGGTCGAGCCGCGGGAACATGTACAGTGCCGACTTCGGCTTGACACAGGTCACGCCCGGAATATCGGTCAGCATCTTGTGCGCCATGTCGCGTTGCCGGCGCAGGCGGCCGCCGGGTCCGACCAGATCGTCGATGCTCTGGTAGCCGCCGAGCGCAGTCTGGATCGCATACTGACCCGGCGCATTGGCGCACAGGCGCATCGACGTCAGCATGTTGAGACCTTCGATGTAGTCCTTGGCATGTTTTTTCTCGCCGGATACCACCATCCAGCCGGCGCGATAGCCGCACGAGCGATAATTTTTCGACAGACCATTGAAGGTGATGAACAGGACGTCATCGGCCAGCGATGCGATCGACGCATGCTGATGGCCATCGTACAAAACCTTGTCGTAGATTTCGTCGGCGAAGACGATCAGCTGGTGCTGACGCGCAAGGTCGACGATCTGCTGCAATAATTCGACCGGGTATAGCGCGCCGGTCGGATTATTCGGATTGATGACCACGATGGCGCGCGTGTTCGCATTGATCTTGCTTTTGATGTCCTCGATGTCGGGCATCCAGTCGGCCTGTTCGTCGCAGACATAATGGACCGGCGTGCCGCCCGACAGACTGACCGCGGCCGTCCACAGCGGATAGTCCGGCGCGGGCACCAGCACTTCGTCGCCGGTATTGAGCAGCGCATTCATGCTCATGACGATCAGTTCCGAAGCGCCATTGCCGAGATAGACGTCTTCGATCGTCACGCCAGCGATCTTCTTTTCCTGGGTGTAATGCATGATCGCCTTGCGCGGGGCAAACAACCCTTTCGAGTCGGTATAGCCCGATGCGTTCGACATATTGCGGATCATGTCCTGTACGATTTCATCCGGCGCATCGAAACCGAATACCGCCAGATTGCCGATATTGAGCTTGATAATCTTGTGGCCTTCTTCTTCCATCTGCTTGGCTTTTTCCAGGACCGGACCCCGGATGTCATAGCAGACGTCTGCCAGCTTTTTGGATTTTTGAATCGGTCGCACGGGTCCATCCTCTCGAAATTTTCAGCATACGCCGCGGGTGCAATGTTGCACCGCGATAAAGGAGCCATTTTGCCGAAAGCGGTCCCGTTTATCAATCGGTAACCAGTGTTTTACCCGAAAAACCGCTACAATGCCGCTACTTTCTCACCTAATTTTCAGGAATTCGCAGAAGGGAAAACATTCTCTGACGCAGCCTCTCACACTATGAAGCTCCATTCCACTTCGACCAAGCAATATCAAACCGTGACCGCCTATGACGATGTCGGCATCGAAATCAATGGCATGCGGTTCAACCACAGCCTGATCGTCCTGCCCGAAGCGGTTCCCGTTGCATGGCCGGTGCGGTCGTTCGATGACCTGACGCTTGCACATTTCGAGCACATCGATTCGACTGCGCCGGATGTCGTGATTCTGGGAACCGGCCAGCGTCAGCGTTTCGCGCACCCCAAATTGACCACGCCCCTCACCGCGCGTCGCGTCGGCGTCGAATGCATGGACAATCAGGCCGCCTGTCGTACCTATAACATTTTGATGGCGGAAGGCCGCAAGGTCGCGCTGGCGCTGATTATCGACGCGCCGACGACGACCCCATGAACGATCTTCATAAATCGAAGCCTCTGATCTGGGGACTGCTGTTCGCATTTTGTCTGGTTTGGTTCTATGGTTTGGGTGCCCGCACGCTGGTGCCGACCGACGAAGGGCGCTACGCGGAAATGGCGCGCGAGATGGTTACCACCAACGACTGGATCACGCCGCGCCTGAACGGTATCAAGTACTTCGAAAAGCCGCCGCTGCAGGACTGGATGAACGCGTTGACTTTCAAGGTGTTCGGATTCGGCGAATGGCAGGCGCGGTTATGGACGGGCCTCTCCGGTCTGTTCGGAATAGCTTTGGTCGCGCATGCAGGGCGCAAGCTATTTGGCGCGCGCGTGGGGCTTACTGCCGCTGTGGTGTTGGCCTCCAGTTTTTTCTGGGCTGCGCTCGCACACGTCAATACGCTGGACATGGGCTTGGCTGGCATGATGACCCTTTCACTGTGCGGCTTGTTATTGGCCCAGCGCAATGACGCGAGCTTGCGCGAACGACGCAACTGGATGCTGGCGTGCTGGGCTGGCATGGCATTGGCGGTACTGTCCAAAGGATTGATCGGTGTCGTGCTGCCAGGCGCAGTGCTGGTGCTGTACACCGTGATCGCACGCGACTGGGCAATCTGGAAAAGGCTGCACGTCGGCCTTGGCCTGCTGGTGTTTTTTGCTATCACGACGCCGTGGTTTGTTCTGGTGTCGCTAGCGAATCCGGAGTTCCCGCATTTCTTTTTCATACACGAGCATTTGCAGCGCTTCACCAGCAAAATCCATCATCGCGCCGGGCCATGGTATTACTTCATGCCAATTTTGCTTCTCGGCGTGTTTCCGTGGCTGGGCGTGCTGGCGCAGAGCTTGTGGAATGCCAGGCGCGACGACGCCGGCCGCTTCAAACCGAAAATGCTGCTGCTGGTCTGGTCGGTGTTCATCTTCGTTTTTTTCAGCGCGTCCGGCTCTAAGCTGCCATCCTATATTTTGCCGATTTTTCCGGCTTTGGCGCTGCTGATCGCTTGCCATCTGGACCAGGTATCGGGGAAAACTGTTGCGTTTTCCGCCAGCCTGCTGGCACTGTTCAGCGCGATCGGGCTGTTTTTCGTGCCCCGGATTGCGACGTTGCGCACCGATCCCTATGAGCTACCGCTTTATCAGTCGTACACGTACTGGGTAGCCGCAGCGGCCGTGCTCGCGCTTGTGGGCAGTCTGATTGCCGTTTGGCTGTCGCGTCGGCAGAAAGAATCGGCGATCCTGGTCTTGGCCGTGACCGGCTTCCTCGGTGGGCAGATACTCATGCTCGGGCACGATCCGCTTGGCCGCTATGCGGCTGGCGTACTCCATCTTCCGGCAATCGAAGCAGAACTGACTGCGCAGACCCCTCTGTATTCAGTCGGCCGCTACGAACAGGCGCTGCCGTTTTATCTGCGTCGCACGATGATCCTGGTCGAACATGCCGATGAACTGGCGTTCGGCTTGCAGCAAGAGCCGCATTTATGGCTGCCGACGCGAGACGCGTTCGTGGCGCAATGGACGGCGTACCATGCGAACGGCAAAAAAGCGGTCGCGATCATGAGTCTGCCGGCCTACGCCGACTTTCAAAAACGTCAGCTACCAATGCGCATCTTAGGACAGGACCCACGTCGCGTGATCGTTGCCAACGACCCCAAAAACTGAAAGCCGCTTGATGAACATTACTACTTTCGGTTTCATTCTAACCGGCATTTGTCTCAATGCGGTCGCGCAGTTGCTGCTCAAGGCCGGCACCAACGCCGTCGGTGCCATTCATCTGACAGCGGAAAACTGGTTTGCCACCGGCCTGAAGCTGGCAACCCAGCTACCGATTTTGGGTGGCCTGACCTGCTATGTGGTTTCGGTACTGGTCTGGATCATCGGCCTGTCGCGGGTCGATGTCACGATTGCATATCCGATGTTGTCGCTAGGCTATATCATCAATGCCATCGGCGCCTGGTATTTTCTGGGTGAGATACTTTCGCCCCAAAAGATTCTGGCTGTCGGCGTCATCATTGTCGGTGTCATCGTGCTTGCACGCAGTTGATAGAGT
>JACMQD010000226.1 GCA_014377155.1 Herminiimonas sp. | reverse complement strand
GCAAATGCGCTGCAATCCGGGTACATGGCTGGCAGACAAACAAAAGGGCGCGCATCGTGTCGGTTGACGCTGGCCGTTGGTGTGAGGGAATCTGGAAGCAGGATAGCAGAGTCCCTCCGGTTTTTATCATGACTTTCGGTGCCTATTAAATTGCCACCGCCGCGCGATTTTTTCCCGCTATGCCCGGTTCGATGCCGCAGTCGGTTTGACGGCGAACCCTGAACTCCGTTATTCTTGCTGCACTGCGCCGATTTGATTCGGTCGAATTCGACCTCAGCTTGCGGGCGCACGGGACTTTCCCACATAAATACGGCTAAAGCGTGCTTGAAAAAGCCCTGGAATAAGCGCTTGGCCCGAAAAGCATGACGCTTTCGGGCTTTTTTTTTGGGGTGCCGACACCGCGCGGCAGACCAGCACCGATTCAATGTTCGACCATTTTGGAATGCCCACTGCCACAAGATGAATGCTCCCGCAATCGTGTCTCCGCAATCGATGCACTTCGCCACGCCGCTGCCGCTGCAAAGCGGCGCTGCGCTGGCCGACTACACGCTGGTGTACGAAACCTACGGAACTCTCAATGCCGATCATTCCAACGCAGTGCTGGTGTGCCATGCCCTGAATGCCTCGCACCATGTTGCCGGCGCCTATCTCGATGCCGATGGGGCCGTCAAGCAGATCGGCTGGTGGGACAACATGGTCGGTCCCGGCAAGGCGCTCGATACCGACAAGTTCTTCGTCATCGGCGTCAACAACCTCGGTTCGTGTTTCGGCTCGACCGGACCGATGCATACCGATGCCGCTACCGGCAAACCCTACGGCGCCAATTTCCCGGTGGTGACCGTCGAAGACTGGGTCAACTCGCAGGCGCGGCTGGCTGATACGCTCGGCATCGCACAGTTCGCGGCTGTCATGGGCGGCTCGCTGGGCGGCATGCAGGCGCTGGCCTGGAGCATCATGTATCCGGCCCGTATTCGCCATTGCGTCGTCATCGCTTCCACGCCCAAGCTGTCAGCGCAAAACATCGCCTTCAACGACGTCGCCCGCCAGGCTATCCTGAGCGACCCAGACTATCATGGCGGCGACTTCTATGCGTATGGCGTGGTGCCAAAGAACGGCTTGCGCGTGGCGCGCATGGTCGGCCATATCACCTATCTGTCGGATGACGACATGGCGGAAAAATTCGGCCGCGACTTGCGCTCGGGCAGCTATCAGTTCGGCTTCGGTATCGATTTCGAAATCGAATCCTATCTGCGCTACCAGGGCGACAAATTTTCCGAGTACTTCGATGCCAACACTTATCTGCTTATTACCAAGGCGCTCGATTATTTCGATCCGGCCCGTGACTTCGGCGGCGACCTGAGCCGCGCGCTGGCCGGCACACAGGCCGAATTCCTGATCGCGTCGTTTTCCACCGACTGGCGCTTTTCACCGGCGCGTAGTCACGAGATGGTGCAGGCGCTGGTCAATAACCGTCGCCGCGTCACTTACGCCGAAATCGACGCCCCGCACGGCCATGATGCTTTCCTGCTCGAAGACGCACGTTACATGCGCGTGGTGCGGTCTTATTACGACCGGGTTTGGACCGAAATCGACGCAGGAGGCCGCGCATGAATTTCGAGGAATTGAGTTATCTGCGCGCCGACCTGGCGTTCATCGCGCACTGGGTGCGGCCGGAATCGAACGTGCTCGACCTCGGCTGCGGCAACGGCGTCATGCTCGACTATCTGCAAACCGACAAGCGCTGCGTCGGCTACGGCGTCGAAATCGACGATGCGCATATTCCCGAATGCATCGCGCGCGGGGTGTCGGTGATCCAGCAGGATGTCGAGGCCGGTCTCGGCTTCTTTGCCGACGGCGCGTTCGACACGGTACTCTGCCTGTCGGCTTTGCAGATGATGAAAAACGTCGAAGGCATCCTGCGCGACGTGGCACGGGTCGGTAGCGAAGCGATCGTGTCGTTTCCGAATTTTGCTTACTGGCCGCATCGGCTGGCGTTGCTGCGCGGCCGCATGCCCGTGTCGAAGACTTTGCCCTACGAATGGTACGACACGCCCAACCTGCGTTGTGCCACGATCAAGGATTTCGAAGAACTGGCCAATCAGGTCGGACTCGATGTGCTCGAATGCGTGGCTCTCGAAGACGGCAAGCCAGTCAGTTTCCTGCCGAACTGGCGCGGCAGCCTGGCCGTGTTCCGGCTCAAGAAAAAATAGCAGGGAAGTAGCGCGCGCCCGTCGCTTTCCGCTTGTTCCATTACCGCACTCTGGAAACCCCATGACAACTGAAACCGCGCCCTGGCACAGCTATCTCAATCGCCGCACGGTCATCTGCCTGTTCCTCGGCTTTACTTCGGGACTGCCGCTGTTCATCTTGCTGACACTGCTGCAGGCATGGCTTTCGAAGTCCGGGCTGGATGTCAAGAAGCTCGGCCTGTTCGCACTGGTCATGTTTCCGTACACCTGGAAATTCCTCTGGTCGCCTTTAATGGACCGTTTCAATTTCGGCTCGCTCGGTCGCCGCCGCGGCTGGATGGCGTTCACCCAGGTGACGTTGTTCTTCGCCATCGGCGCGATGGGCATGATCGACCCGCACACGCAGATCGGCACTATTGCCGTAGTCGCCTCGATCGTCGCCTTCCTGTCGGCCAGCCAAGATATCGTCATCGACGCCTACCGCCGTGAAATCCTGCCCGACAACGAGCAGGGCCTGGGCAGTGCGATTCACGTCAATGCCTACAAGGTCGCCGGTCTGGTACCGGGTTCGCTGTCGCTGATTTTGGCCGACCAGATGTCGTGGATGGCGGTGTTCTGGATTACCGCCGGCTTCATGCTGCCTGGTTTCATTTGCACCTTGCTGATCAAGGAGCCGGAAGTCTACGGCGTGCCGCCCAAGAACATCCGCGAAGCAGTGGTGCTGCCGTTCCAGGAATTCGTGCGGCGCGATGGCTGGCGTGCCGCGCTGGGCATCCTGGCGTTCATTTTTCTATACAAGCTGGGTGACAGCATGGCCACCGCGCTGGCGACCAAGTTCTACATCGACCTCGGGTTCAGCATGACGCAGATCGGCGTCATCGCCAAGACCACCGGTTTCTGGGCCAGTCTGGTCGGCGGCATCGTTGGCGGCATCTGGATGATCCGGCTCGGCATCAATCGCGGTCTGTGGATTTTCGGCGTGGTGCAGGCGGTGGCGATCCTCGGTTTTGCGGCGCTCGCGCATGTCGGCGCCAACAGCCTGCTGCTGGGTGCGGTGATCGGCTTCGAAGCGTTCGGCGTCGGTCTCGGTACGGCCGCTTTCGTCGCCTACATCGCGCGCACCACCGACCCGCGTTACACCGCGACCCAATTTGCGTTGTTCACCAGTCTGTCGGCAGTACCGCGTACCTTTGTCAACTCATCGGTTGGCTTTATCGTCGCCGAAACCGGCTGGCTCATGTTTTTCATCCTGTGTTTTATACTGGCGCTGCCGGGCATGCTGATGCTGCCTAAGGTTGCACCCTGGAATGGAAAATAAAGGAATCCGCATGACCTTCAGCAACAAATTCTGCCGCGGCGCAGCGCTGACCTTGGCACTGTGTGCCGGCTTGCCTGCAACGCATGCACAGGCACCCGAGCCAGACGGTATCGAAGTCGGCAAGATGTCGCGCTTTCGCAACCTGCTCCCAGCCGACGCGCTGGAAGCGCAAGCGACGCAGGAGTACGCGGCTTTGAAAGCCCAGGCGCAGCAAAAAGGCGTGCTGGCCGCCGAAAACGATCCGCAACTGCAGCGCCTGCGCAATATCGCCGGACGGTTGATTCCGCATGCCAAACGCTGGAACAACCGCGCCGATGAGTGGCAATGGGAAGTCAACCTGATCGGCGTCGATCAGGTCAATGCCTTTTGCATGCCCGGCGGTAAGATCGCTTTTTTCACCGGCATCCTCGACAAGCTCAAGCTCACCGATGACGAAGTCGCCATCGTGATGGGCCACGAAATGGCCCATGCGCTGCGCGAACATGGACGTGCGCGCGCGGCCAAAGGCACCGCGCTGCAATTGGGCGCGGCGGCAGTATCGAGTCTGTTCGGCCTGGGCGACCTGGGACAAATGGTGGTCGGCCAGGGCGCGCAACTGACCATGCTGCGTTTTTCGCGCGGCGATGAAACCGACGCCGACATTGCGGGCCTCGACATTGCCGCCCGCGCCGGCTACGATCCGCGCGCCGGGATCGCGCTTTGGCAAAAAATGGGATTGGTCAGCAAGCGGGCGCCACCGCAGTGGCTCTCGACCCATCCGGCCGGCAAGAATCGCATTACCGAAATGCAAAAGCAGTTGCCGCAAGTGATGCCGGTGTATGCCCGCACGCAAAAGACCAGCGTCAAAGCGTTGCCGCCTTACCAAAGCAATGTCAGGGAAGTGTCGGTCGTCCGTTAGCCGACAGCGTCACACCGCATATTCGATGGTCAGCGGCGCATGGTCGGAAAAACGCTCGTCCTTGTAGATCGCCGCCGTCACGGCGGTCGCGGCGATGCCGGGCGTGGCGATGTGGTAATCGATGCGCCAGCCGACGTTGTTGGCCCAGGCCTGGCCGCGATTGCTCCACCAGGTGTACTGGTCAGCCCGGATATCGACCTGGCGAAATACGTCGACCAGCGGAATTTCATCGAAAATATGGGATAGCCAGGCGCGCTCTTCTGGCAGGAAGCCGGAGTTCTTGCGATTTCCTTTCCAGTTCTTGAGATCGATTTCCTTGTG
>JACMQD010000225.1 GCA_014377155.1 Herminiimonas sp. | reverse complement strand
GGCGCCGCTTTTTGCATCTTTGCCACAGCATTGCGTCGCTTCCGCGAGCGGCTCGGAACCGCACAGACCTTTTGAGGTGAACTTGCAGTTGTACTGTTTTTCGTATTGCTGCTTGGCGGTGGCACTTTGAAAACAGACTTTCACGTCACAATCCTTCGGGGGGGTGCCGCAGGACATGGTGACGCCACACTGCGCGTGAGAAGGCAAGGCGGTGAGCAGGAAGCAAAAAACAATCAACCGTCCCAGAAAAAAAATCATCGTATTGTTCATTTTGTTGTCAGGTGCAAACGGGGCAGTTGTCACCGATACAGTCATCCGGTGGCGGTGGCGGACCGGGAAGCGAAATAACAGTGCATCCGGTCGTGACGCAACTCGGAGGAGGCGTCGACACCACCGGCGGGTTGCCGGGATTCGTGGCAGTGCCGCCATTGCCCAGACCTGGCGTCGAGACCGTGATGTCCTCGATCGCATCGGACTGCATCTGCAGCGTCGCGTGCGACACCAAAGGTATGCGGCCGCTGGCGATCAGGGCGGTATTGACCGGGTCAGCGCCGGTGTCTTGCCATTTCAAAAAACGCGTGTAGATCAGTCCCATCAGCGGCACTTGTGGTTTGTAGCCGTGGGTGATTCGCAGCTTGAGCAGGTTGGCATCCTGGATGTTCTGGCCTGAATTCGGCTTGATCTGGCTGGCGCTTTTGAAGACCTGGCCGCTGTTGGGTATGACGCGTTTGCCGTTACCGATACGGGCGCTGAGAATCGGGTCGTTGAAATCGCTAAAGCTTTCGACGGTCGGATTGAGGACTTCGATCCTGGTATGGACAGTGACGTCGGCCAGCGCCTTCGCATAGGATTCGGCCAGCTTGGCAGCGGTGCTGCCGCCGCCATACGCCGGCACCAGGGCACGCACGTAGGCTTCCTGGATCGTGCTCATGGTCGAATTGCCGGTGCTGCCGGCGCGCGCGGCCATGAAAGTGGCTTGATTGACCTGGTTCTTTTCAAAAAACAGCAGGCCATACTGCAGCGTCGCCAGCCCCAGCAGCGTGACGATCGGACCGACTACAGTGAATTCGATCATGGCGGCGCCGCGCTGGCGACCACGTGGGAGTTTGGCGACATGACGGGAAATCGGCGTGGTCCTTTTCATAGGCCGGAATTCATGAATTTCATGACGATCGGAAAAAACAGGACCAGAAACGTGCATGGAAAGATGAAGGCGATTAACGGAAACAGCATCTTCACCGGCGCTTCCATGGCCAGCTTCTCGGCGCGCAGGAAGCGTTCGCTGCGGCGCTGGTCGGCTTGCGCGCGCAACACCGGACCGAGATTCATGCCCATGCTTTCCGCCTGAATGACGGCGGTGGTGAAGTTCATGATGCTGGGCTCGTTAAGTCGCTCTGCCATGTCGCGCAGCGCCATGGCACGCGACTTGCCGGCACGGATGTCACGCATGACGCGCTGGAGTTCTTCGCGTAATACGCCTTTCGGCCCCTTGGCAACGGCCTGCGTGATCGCGCCTTGCATGTTCAGCCCGGCTTCGACGCACAGGGTGATGATGTCCAGGAAAAACGGCAGGCTTTTAAGAACTTCGCTGCGCCGTAGCGCGAGGCGGTCACGCAGCCAGATCGCCGGATAGGCCCAGCCGAACAGCGCACCGAATGCCGCCACCTGAAAATACAGGCTGAGCTTGAATTCGGTGCCACCGCGCCGCGACGGATCGAACGATCCGAGCAGCCACCACGCTGCCGTCGCCATGATGATCGCGCCGACCATGCGCGTCGCCATGAACTGCGCCGGGGTCAGGCTGTAATCCAGTCCGGCCTTGCGCAGGCGCACCGAGAGGCTGGCGTGGCTGCGGCGCGACAGCAAAAGCGGCGCGGCATGGTGACTGAGCCACTGGACCGGCCACCACACCAGCCGAAAACCGATGGGTGGCGGATCTTTGTATTCACGGTCTTCCTGTGGCAGCTCGGAGGCCGAGCGCGTCAGCAGCCATGCCACCAGCGCGACCGACAGGCCGACGGCAGCGGCGATCAGGTAGGAGATCAAAGTAACGTTATTGACGATAAATGCGCCCATCTCGATCTTTCAAAAATTGAGCAAAAGTGATGCCGGTCAGACGTCGATTGCGATGATCTTGCGGATGACGTAGACACCCATGAATTCCAGAAAGGCGATGACGCCCAGCGTGGCCCAGCCCATGCGCGAATGCCACAACAGCGACATGGCTTCCGGCTCCATCTTGTTGAGAATCAGCATCAGCACGAGCGGCAGCGCGCCGACCACCCATGCCTGCAGCTTGCCCTGCGCGGTAAGCGCGCCGATTTTGCCTTCCATTTGCAGGCGGCTGCGAATCGTGTTGGCGGTGCGCTCCAGCGTCTCGGCCAGTCCGCCACCGGTTTCGGAGGCGATGCGCATGGCCGATACCACGAGCGAGGTGGTCTGGGTCGGCATCCGGCGCCCCAAGTTGTTGAGGCTTTGTTCGAGCGTGACGCCCAGGCGCTGTTCGCGTAGCACCAGTGAAAACTCCTGCGACAGTGGCGCCTGGGTTTCGGCCACCAGCTGCTGGATGGCGGAACTGAATCCGACACCGGCGCGCATGCCGCCGCTGAGCATCATCAAGGCGTCCGGCAACTGTTCTTCGAATTTACGCAAGCGGCGTTTGCGCAGTACGGCGTAGACGATGCGCGGCAGCAGGCCCAGCGCGAAGAACACCGGCACGGCCACCACCACCGAGCCGGTCAGCATCCAAACCAGCATGCCGCCCAGCGCCATGACCGCCAGGTTGGCAACGAACAGTTTGGAAGGATCGATGAAGAGAAAGAATTCCTGCACCTGGAACTGCGCACGCTTGGTGAAAACCGCACGGTAACGGGCCATCGTGACGGTGCCGACGTCGATGACGAACCAGGCCAGCAGAGCCGCCGAAACGGCGGTCACCAGCGTAATCGCGATAATGATCTGGGCGCTGTTCATGAGGTGGCGCCGAAAGTGGTGGTACCTGCCGACGAATGGTCGAAGGCCTGCTCGGTCGGCTTGAAGATGTCCATGTCAAGGTCGTTGCCGGTAGCGCGCAATTCCTCGTAAAAACCGGGCACCATGTCGCAGCCGGTAAAGTAGCCACTGACCTTGCCGTTGACGCCGTTGTAACCCTTGTTGACATACCGAAAAAGCTCCTGAAGCTGGATCTTGCCGCTCTCCATGCCGGTGATTTCGGTGATGCCGGTGACTTTGCGCGAGCCACAGGCAAAGCGGGTCTGCTGCACGATAATGTGTACGGCGCTGGCGACCTGCTCGCGAATGGCGATCAAAGGCAATTCCATGCCGGCCATCAGGACCATGGTTTCGAGTCGTGCCAAGCCGTCGCGTGCCGAGTTGGCATGCAGCGTGGTGAGCGACCCTTCATGGCCGGTGTTCATGGCCTGCAGCATGTCGAGGGCTTCAGCGCCACGGCATTCGCCGACGACGATGCGGTCGGGCCGCATGCGCAGCGTATTGCGTACCAGTTCACGGATCAATACGGCGCCCTTGCCTTCGACGTTGGCCGGTCGGGATTCCAGGCTGATCAGGTGCGCATGGTGCAGTTTCAGTTCGGCTGCGTCCTCGACGGTGACGATGCGCTCGCCGGCCGGGATGAAATTCGACAGGATATTGAGCAAGGTGGTCTTGCCGGAACCGGTACCGCCGGAGACGATGATGTTCTTGCGCGAGCGCACGCAAATTTCCAGGAACAGCGCCATCTCCGGGCTGATCGCATCGAACTTAACGAGATCGTCGGCACCCAGTTTACGGCTGGGGAATTTGCGAATCGTCAGGCAGGCGCCTTTAAGTGCCAATGGCGGGATGATGGCATTGACCCGCGAGCCGTCTTTCAGACGCGCATCGACCATCGGCGAGGATTCGTCGATGCGCCGCCCGAGCGGCGCGACGATACGTTCGATCACGCCCATAACTGCGCGGTCGCCGGTGAAAGTCATCGGATGCTTGAGCAGGCGCCCGGCCCGCTCGATATAGATTTCGTCATAGCGGTTGACCATGATCTCCGTCACGCTTTCGTCGGCCAGCAATTCTTCGAGCGGGCCTAGTCCAACCGCTTCGTTTAGCACCTGGCGGCACAGCATGTCGCGGTCGAGTTCTGGCGGTATCTCGTCTTCGGCGGCCTCGAGGATCTGGCGAATCAGGCGTTCGGTTTCGGTGCGCAGCATTTCGTCGGACATGCTGTGCGTGTCGTG
>JACMQD010000224.1 GCA_014377155.1 Herminiimonas sp. | reverse complement strand
TTTGCCGAGCGGGCGAAGTTTTCGGCGGTGCTGCTGTTCATCGTGATCTGGTTCACCTTCTCTTATTTGCCAGTCGCGCACATGGTCTGGTTCTGGCCTGGTCCGGAAGGCATCAAGGACGCCGCGACACTGGCATCCGAGACAGCCAAGGGTGGTTTCCTGTGGCAAAAGGGTGCGCTTGATTTCGCCGGCGGTACCGTCGTGCACATCAATGCGGCGGTTGCCGGTATCGTCGGCGCCTATGTCGTCGGCAAGCGTGTCGGCTACGGCAAGGAATCGATGGCGCCGCATTCGCTGACCATGACCATGATCGGTGCATCGTTGCTGTGGGTGGGCTGGTTCGGTTTCAATGCCGGTTCCGCTCTGGAAGCAGGCGATATCGCGGCACTGGCATTCGTCAACACGTTACTGGCTACCGCAGCGGCAACCGTGTCATGGGTGTTTGGCGAGTGGATGTCCAAAGGCAAGCCATCGATGCTGGGTGGTGCTTCTGGCGCCGTTGCAGGACTGGTTGCCATCACGCCAGCATGTGGCTTTGTCGGTCCGATGGGCGCACTGGTGATCGGTCTGCTGGCCGGTGTCATCTGCCTGTGGGGTGTCAATGGCCTCAAACGCATGCTGGGAGCTGACGATTCGCTCGACGTCTTCGGCGTGCATGGTGTCGGCGGTATCCTCGGCGCGTTGCTGACCGGCGTCTTCGCGTCGCCATCGATGGGCGGCCAGGGCATCTACGACTACGTTGCCAACAAAGCATCGGCTGACTACTCGATTGCCAGCCAGGTCTGGATCCAGGGCCAAGCTGTGCTGATCACGGTTGTCTGGTCGGGTATCGTCGCCTTCGTTGCCTACAAGGTGGTGGATTTGCTGATCGGAATGCGAGTGCCGGAAGAAGAAGAGCGTGAAGGCCTCGATATCACCAGCCACGGCGAATCGGCTTACCATTCCTGATTCGACCCATTAGTGTCTCCTCCAGCCTGCGCAAGCAGGCTTTCAAAACGCCTCTTCGGAGGCGTTTTTCTTTTGCGGGGTTTAAATGGCTGAGCTTGCCCATATATAACTATTTGTATTTGTAAAGGACGACCGCAATCGTCGTCCTGAATCCGGCGTAGAGCGGCGATTCCCGTTAAAATCAGGGTCAACCGCAGCGTCAGTCCAGCAAAAAGGTTTTATATGGTTCCGCATCTCGTCACTGCCCTTAACGGCCCGCTTCTCGACCTCGAAAAGAAAATACTCACCGCTACCCCAGCCATCGAGCGCTGGTTCCGGCTCGAGTGGCAAGAACATACGCCGCCGTTCTATTCGTCGGTCGACTTGCGTAATGCCGGCTTCAAGCTAGCCCCGGTCGACACCAACCTCTTTCCCGGCGGATTCAACAATCTGGCGCCGGAAATGCTGCCGCTGTCGGTGCAGGCGGCGATGGCAGCGATTGAAAAATATTGTCCCGACGCAAAAAATTTGTTGCTGATTCCCGAAAGTCACACCCGCAACAGCTTTTATTTGCAAAACATCGCACGGCTGATGCAGATTTTCCGGCAGACCGGCCTCAATGTACGCCTCGGATCGCTATCGGAGTCAGTCCGTGCACCGACCCCGATCGAGCTGCCCGATGGCAGCACTGTCGTGCTGGAGCCGCTGGAACGCTCGGCCAATGGCCGCCGGCTCGGCTTGAAGAATTTCGATCCATGCACCATCCTGCTTAACAACGATCTGTCGGCCGGCATACCGTCGATCCTGGAAAACCTCAACGAACAGACGCTGTTGCCGCCGTTGCACGCCGGCTGGGCAGTACGTCGCAAGACCAACCATTTTTCCGCCTACGATGACGTCGTCAAAAAATTCGCCAAACTGATCGACGTCGATCCCTGGATGCTCAATCCGTATTTCACCAAGTGCAGCAATGTCAATTTTCAGGAGCGCACCGGCGAGGATAACCTGGCAACCAGCGTCGATATGGTACTGGCCAAAATTCGCAAGAAATACAAGGAATACGGCATCAAGGAAACCCCGTTCGTGATCGTCAAGGCAGACGCCGGCACCTATGGCATGGGTATCATGACGGTCAAAGACGCCAGCGAGATCAAGGATCTCAACCGCAAGCAGCGCAACAAGATGGCCGTCGTCAAGGATGGGCTGGAAGTCACCGATGTGATCATCCAGGAAGGCGTGCCGACCTTCGAGCATATCAATGACGCCGTCGCCGAACCGGTGGTGTACATGATGGACCGCTACGTGGTGGGTGGCTTCTACCGGGTTCATGCGGACCGCGACGTCAATGAAAACCTGAACGCGCCAGGCGCGCATTTCGTACCGCTGGCCTTTGCGCAGCAACACGCATTGCCAGACATGCACGCCAAACCGGGCACCACGGCGCCGAACCGCTTCTACATGTACGGCGTCGTGGCGCGCCTGGCGATGCTGGCGGCGTCGCTGGAACTCGAAAAAACCGATCCTAACCCGGAAATATATTGATGAAATTCGCGTTCCTCGCCGACCCGCTCGATACCTTCAAGATCTACAAAGACACGACATTTTCCATGATGGCGGAAGCCGCACGGCGCGGCCACCAGGTGTATGCATTCCAACAAAAGGACATGGCCTTCGAAAGCGGCAAGGTGGTTGCCAATATCGCGCGAATCGACATGACCGGCGAGTCCGAGCAGTGGTACCGTGCCGCCACACCGGTGGCGTCGCAACTGTCGGATTTTGATGCGATTATCCTGCGCAAGGACCCGCCGTTCGACATGGAATACATTTACCTGACGTATCTGCTGGAACTGGCCGAATCGCACGGCGCGCGCATCGTCAATCGTCCCGGCGCGGTACGCAGCCACAATGAAAAATTCGCCATCGGCGAATTTGCCGAATACATTGCACCGACGCTGGTGACCAGTGACGACGGGCGCATTCGTGCCTTCCATGCCGAACACAAGGACATCATCCTGAAGCCGCTCGACGGCATGGGCGGCGCCGGTATTTTTCGTGTGCGCGAAGACGCGCTGAACCTCGGTTCCATCATCGAGACGCTGACCAATAACGGTCGTAGTACGATCATGGTGCAGCGTTTCATTCCCGACATCGTCAGTGGCGACAAGCGCATCCTGCTGATCGGCGGCGAGGTCGTGCCGTTCTGTCTGGCGCGTATCCCACAAGGGACCGAAGTGCGCGGCAACCTGGCCGTTGGCGGCGTTGGCGTGGCCCAGCGGATTTCGGCGCGCGACCTTGAAATCGGCGCCGCGCTTGCGCCAGTTCTGATGGAACGTGGCTTATTGCTGGTAGGATTAGACGTCATCGGCAATTACATGACCGAACTCAACGTAACCAGTCCCACCTGTTTTCAAGAAATCAAACAGCAGACCGGATTCGACGTTGCGGCCCTATTCGTCGACGCGTTGGAAAAGCCGCATCGATTACAGACGCACTGATAACAGACGCACCAAGACAAGAAATATAAAAAGGCCGTAGCGGATCGACATGCTGCGCTGGCGTGAAATTATTGACCATTCCCGGTACTGATCGAAGATTATGGTGGGTATTCTGTTGTTGACGCATGTGCCTCTGGGCCAGGCATTCATCGAGGCTGCGGCGCATGTTTTTCGTGCGCGGCCGGAGCGCATCGAAGCTATCGACGTGCGGGCCGATCAGGACACGACCGAAGTCAAGTCGATGGCCAAGGCGGCCATCGCGCGTCTCGACGACGGCTCGGGCGTACTGGTCATCACCGACGTCATGGGGGGCACACCCTCTAATTGCACCTTGCCGCTGTCGGACCCTGGACATGTCGAGATCATTGCCGGCGTCAGCCTGCCAATGCTATTGCGCGCCATTACTTACCGCAACGATACCCTGGATGTGGTGGTCGAAATGGCACTGGCCGGCGGCCAGAGTGGCGCCATGCGGGTCGACAATCGCGTGCGCCTTTCGCCCAATTAATTACTCGGATATCGAAAAAAATGATCGAACAGGAAATCGAAATCGTCAACAAGCTCGGTCTGCATGCGCGCGCATCGGCCAAGCTGACTCAATTGGCAGCCAAATACAAAAGTGAAGTATGGATGACCCGCAACAAACGCCGCGTCAACGCCAAATCGATCATGGGCGTCATGATGCTGGCTGCCGGTAAGGGTTCCAAGGTCATTCTCGAAACCAACGGAGAAGATGAGCAGGCTTGTTTCGATGCGTTGGTGGCGCTGATCGGCGACAAGTTCGGCGAGGGCGAATAAGTACTACCCAATCTCCGGCACCTTCTTTGACACAGGCGTACTCGATGGCTTCTTTCACGCTTCATGGCATACCGGTTTCGCGCGGCATCGCAATCGGCCGCGCGCACCTGATCGCGCCGGCGGCGCTCGAAGTCAAGCATTATCTGATTGCCGACGACCAGGTCGAAGCCGAAGTGCTGCGTCTGAAAAACGCCATCAGTACCGTCCACAAGGAACTGCAGACGATCTGGGCCGAGTTACCCAAGGATTCGCCGGCCGAACTGGGCGCGTTCATCGATGTGCATGTCCTGATCTTGTCGGACCCGATGATTTCGGACGCACCGCTGGATGTGATTCGCACGCGCTATTACAACGCCGAATGGGCGCTGGTGACGCAGATCGACGAGTTGTCGGCGCAGTTCGACGAGATCGGTGACGCTTACCTGCGCGAACGCAAGGCCGACATCCAGCAGGTCGGTGAACGTGTGCTCAAGGTCCTGACCGGCACCGCGACGGCGTTTCCCAGTCAGGGCTCGGGCGACGGCGCGGCCGCCAATCTGATCGTGGTGGCGCATGATATTTCGCCGGCCGACATGCTGCAGTTCCGTGACCGCGCCTTCAGTGGCTTCGTCACCGATCTGGGAGGGCAGAATTCGCACACTGCCATCGTCGCCCGCAGCCTCGATATCCCGGCGGCGGTCGGCATGTTCAATGCCTCGGCGCTGATCGCCCAGGACGACTGGGTCATCGTCGATGGCGACGCCGGCGTGGTGATCGTCGATCCGACGCCGGCGGTACTGGAGCAGTATCGCGAGCGGCAGACCCGCCTCATGCGTGACCGCAAAAAACTCGGCAAGCTCAAGAAAACTCCGGCTATCACACTTGATGGTGTCGAGATCACGCTGTTGGCCAATATCGAGTTTCCCGATGATTGCGCCGCAGCGCTGGACGGCGGCGCCAACGGTGTCGGTTTGTTCCGTTCCGAATTCTTGTTCATGGGCCGTACCGGCTATGCCAACAAGCTGCCCTCCGAAGACGAGCAATTCGAGTCCTACAAAAAAGCCGTGTTAGCGATGAAAGGCCGACCCGTCACGATTCGTACGCTCGACATCGGTGGCGACAAACCGCTCGACGTGGCCGAGCAAACCGCGCTCAATCCGGCGCTCGGGCTGCGCGCGATTCGCTATTGCCTGGCCGAGCCGCAGATGTTCCTGGCACAACTGCGCGCGATCCTGCGCGCGTCCGCGTTCGGCCCGATCAAACTGTTGATCCCGATGCTGTCGCATGCGTTCGAAATCGATCAGAGCCTGGCCATGATCGAACAGGCAAAAAAGCAGTTGCGCGACAGCGGTAAAAAATTCGATCCCCTGATCCAGGTCGGTGCCATGATCGAAATCCCGGCCGCCGCGCTGACCTTGCCGCTGTTCGTCAAGCGCATGGATTTCCTGTCGATCGGCACCAATGACCTGATCCAGTACA
>JACMQD010000223.1 GCA_014377155.1 Herminiimonas sp. | reverse complement strand
TCGGCTGCCGCCCGATCGTCTACCAGTCCAAGTTGACCGGCTAGCTTGAGCAATGCAATGTTACCCGTGTTGGGGACGAGTTGCGGATGCTCTGCAGCATGGCGCAGCACCAGAAACTGCACCATGAATTCGATATCGATCATGCCGCCGGCATCGTGCTTCAAGTCGAAAAAAGCCGAGCGATTCGGGTGGGCATCGGCCATCTTCTTGCGCATAGCAAGGATGTCGCGCGCCAGCAGTGCCGGATCGCGGGTTTTGCGTAAAACCGTTTCACGGATGGTTTCAAAACGTGTGCCGATGGCGCTGTCGCCGGCGCAGTAGCGAGCACGCGAAAGCGCCTGATGCTCCCACAGCCAGGCCGCACCGAGCTGGTATTTTTCGAACGACGAAATCGACGACACCAGCAGGCCGCTCGCGCCATCCGGTCGCAATGCGGTATCGACATCGAACAGGATGCCGGCCGACGTGTGGCTGGTCATCCAGGTAATGAAGCGTTGTGCCAGCTTGGCATAGAGCGCCGGCGCTTCCGGCGCGTCATCGTCGAACAGGAAAATGACGTCCAGGTCGGACGCATAGCCGAGTTCCTTGCCGCCCAGTTTGCCGTAGGCGATCACGGCGAATCGCGGCACCGGCAAGTGGCGTCCTGCAATCGTTTCCCATGCGGCCTGTATGGTGGCGGCGACCAGGATGTCAGCCAGCTTGCTCAGCAGATCGGCCAGATGCTCGACGCTTAGGGCGCCTTCCAGATCCTGTGCCACCAGCCGGATCATCTGCGCGTGATGCATCTCGCGCAAGATGTCCATCTGCCGTTCGGTATCCCCGCCTGCGGCATCGAGTTGGCGCTGGCAGTCGGCAGCGAAGGCGGTCCAGTCCGGCACCGCCCTGAGCGTGCGGTCGTCCAGCAATTCGTCCAGCAGGATCGGATGGCGCGTCAGGTATTTAGCCGCCCAGTTGCTCGCGCTCATCATGCGGATCACGCGTTCCAGCGCATGCGGAAATTCGGTCAGCAGCGCCAGGTAGGCGGCGCGGCGCGCGATAGCTTCAAGAAAATCGAGCAGGCGCGTGAGTGTTGCCGAGCGTCCTTGGGCAATCCGCGCAATCATCGGTAGCGCCGTATTGATCAGCGCTACCAATCTGGTTTTGCTGGTTTCAGGCAGTGACTGCAGGCGTGGCGATTGCCAGGTCAGTAACAGGCGCTGCGCAGCCTGGAGCGGATCGTCGAACGCCAGCGACTGCAGTCGCGCTTCGATCGATTCGCGGGTGTCGGCGTCGCTGATTGCAACCACGATCTTGCCGTTCGCGCCGGTCTGGCTGCCGGATTCACCTGCCGACTTTTCGCTGAAGATGGCGTCGAACTGGCCCGCCACGAAGGTGCAGTGGGATTCAAGCGCTGTCAGCAGTTGCTCGGTGGTGTGGAACGCCATCATCTGCGCGATCACCAATCGGTCCGCCTCGCTGGCCGGCAAGGTGTGGGTCTGGGCGTCGTCCAGATACTGCAGTCGGTGCTCGAGATTGCGCAGGAAGGTATAGGATTCGAGCAGCCGCTCGACCACCTCGGGCAACAGCAACTGCTTGTCGGCCAGCGTGCGCAGGGTGGTGCGGGTCGATCTGTCACGCAGCGCCGCGTCGCGACCGCCGCGTATGAGCTGAAACACCTGTGCCAGGAATTCGATCTCGCGGATGCCACCGCGTCCCAGCTTGACGTTGTTGACGCGGTCGGGATGGCGCGCTTCTTGTCGCGTGACTTCCGCGCGGATCTGGGCATGCATGCTGCGCATCGCGTCGATCGAACCATAATCCAGGTAGCGCCGGTACACGAACGGCATGACGATCGATTGGAGGGCATCGATATCTGTCTGTCTGCCAGTGACCGCGCGCGCTTTGACCCAGGCATAGCGTTCCCATTCGCGGCCCTGCACCATCAGATATTCCTCGACCATTGCGAAACTGGCGGCCAGCGGGCCGGACTTGCCATTCGGCCGCAGCGCCATGTCGACCCGGAACGAAAATCCATCTTCGATGATCTCGGATATTGCCGCGATCAGTTTCTTGCCGAGACGAATGAAAAATTCATGATTCGACAGCGCCCTCTGGCTCGCAGTAGTGACCTGCGTTTCACCGTCCTCCGCGTACACGAATATGAGATCGATGTCGGACGAGACGTTCAGTTCGTCCCCACCCAGCTTGCCCATGCCCAGTACGATCAGCTCCTGTACCGTGCCGGTTTCTTCGCCGATCGGCGCACCGTGCAACGCGATCATTTCAGACGTCAACGCGGCGACATGGGTCCGCACCACGAACTGCGCGAAGGCGCTAATCCCCGCCAGCACCTCGGGCAGGTGCGCGTCGCCGCCGAGGTCGCGTGCGATGAGAGTACAGATGACAAGGTTGCGCACCCGCCGCATGGCGCGCGGCAAGCCGATGCCTGCCGCGGTTTCCTTTTGTAACAGATCGTGAAAAGTCATCGCATCAAGCGATAATTTCGAGAGATCCGTTATCATCCGTTCGCGCGCCGGATCGGCGCTGATCCAGCGGGAAAAAAATCGGGATGCGGTGGCGAGGTTGTGGTGTGGTTGATTCACGTTAGAGACAAGGTTGGGATCGTCATCGGTCAATTCCGTTTCCGGGCTGCGTGTTGTGCCTATCCGTGCGAACATGTCACCCGGGTGATGCGCTGCGAGCGTTTGCGCCAACTATTCTAGACGAAGTAGCCTTCCGGATTCATTGCGTTTCATATTGATGTACAAAGACCAACCACACCTCGATCCCTCGCCACGCCGCCTCGCCACTTGCTGGCGTGCGGTAGTGCAAAGCTACCGTCATGTGAATGTACTCACGCATCATGTTCTTGGTTTTTT
>JACMQD010000222.1 GCA_014377155.1 Herminiimonas sp. | reverse complement strand
GCGAGGCGTGTAACCGGTCAGGCGTCCGATCAGATGCAGCAGCGTCGCGCCTTCGGCCAGATTAAATGGCGTCCCGAGTCCCAAATCGTTGCTGCGCACGTACAGACACAGCGATATCTCGCGCGTGGCGGCGTCCGGGATGAGCTGATAGAGAAGATGACAGGCAGGTAACGCGACCGCATCGAGATCGGCACAGTTCCAACCATGAAACAGGATTCGCCGACTGCCCGGGTTGGTCATGATGGTGTCGAGACATTCGCGAATCTGGTCGACCGCCTTGTAGAGCACTACTTTTTCCCGGCCCTCGTCGGTCACTTGCGACACGATACGAAAACCGCGCGCCTGGGCGTCGTTGATCTGCGCCGTCTGGTTGCGTTCGAGCAGCTTGTAGGCTGGCCATTGGCGCCACTGGACGCCATACACCGGGCCCAAGTCGTCAGGTCCGTCGCGGTAGGGATTGGCGAGCCATTCGCCGTTTTCGTTGGCATTCTGGTCCCATACCTTGCACCCCAAAGCCCTGAATTCCGCCGCGCTGCGTGACGCACGCAGGAATCCGACCAGTTCGCCCACCACGGACTTGAATGCCAGCTTCTTGGTGGTGACTGCCGGAAACCCGTCTTTCGCCAGGTCGAAGCGCATCATCGCACCCGGAATGCGGATGGTTCTGGTGCCAGTGCGGTTGTCTTGCCAGCTGCCGGTTTCCATCACCGTCCTGACGAGATCGAGGTACTGTTTCATTGAATTTCCTGGGTTTGGGCGGATGGCCATGATACGGGATTTCGGCGCGGCGCACGAGCGTGTTACTACACGGGCCCCGTCAGTCCATCGGATCATGCCAGTGCTTCAGAATCAGTTCTGGAAAGTAGTCGTTCGCCTTATCGAATGCGCTAAAAACGCAACCGCACGATGCAGTCAGAAACTGGCACGTCGGGTAATTTGTCGAAATGTGCTTTCTGTTGCAACAGCGTAGATCGGCTTTTTTTCTCGTCCCGGCAAATGGTCCGCTATCTCGATGCCGGTCACCGTGGCCACGGCCACCGACACTTCCTGCAACGCCTCGATGGATTTATCCGTATTCCTGCGCTTCCATTCCGCGATTTCGCGCGGCGCAAACTGCTTTACCAGCGCGTCGCGACGCTGGATCATGATCACTGCCAGGTCGTGTGCCGAAAGGTGCAGGCTGTCGGCGTCAGTTCGAGGAAACGGCATCGAACCGTCGGGCCAGTTGTTCGCGGCGACAAAATGGAACGCCGCATCCGGGATGAGTGTCAGGCGAAACGCCACTTCCAGAGCGGCTGACATGGCGCCGATTTCATGCGTCGGGATATATGAGGCATCGCTGGAACACGCGGCAATCCGCGTCTCGGCCTCGATCAGCGACTGGATCAATGGCACGATGGGCCGGGAACGCGGAACACTGCCGATGCCAGTCCTGGATACGCTGACGTCGCCATTGAATTGCCTGTCCTCGACCCGTATCGGACAGGGTTTTTTCGGATCGGTCAGGCGCGCCCGTTCGTTCGCACTAAGACGGCTGTCCGGCTTTTGCAAGCCACCGAACCCCATCGTTCCCGCGTTACCGAAATCGACGGTCGCCATGCGCCATTCTTCGGGACGCTTGGTCACATCATGGAAGCCAACGTTGTACCACGCATAATTGACGAAGTCCCAGTTGCCGATCAGACGTGATGCGCAGTAAGCCTTCATGGTTTCGCTTCGCAAGCGATCGGGGAGCTGTCGATAGATATCGCACAGCGCGCTGAGCTGTGCGCCACGCGCTTTTTGCTTCGAGACCGTGATCGGATGGTTTTCATCGAGATCGATCGGTTGTTGACTGTTCAAGGTGTTTTCCCATGCCACCGCCTTCGCATGGGTTGTGAGTGACGCCACATAGCGCGCTGCCCCGGCCGCGCCCCACTGTTGCGTGATTAAAGGAAGCATCGCCTCGCTATTCAACAGGCATTGTCCGAGATCGCTGAATCCGGGAATCAGCGGCGATGCCACCACGGCAAAGTGTTCTGGCTGTGTACGATGAAGCGAATAATCGCGCCGGGTATCACAATTGAATCCGAACAAATGGTCGCCATGCATGGCGATGGCGCTGTTCGGACAATCGAGTCCGGTAAGTGCATAGAATTTTGCCATCGCCACTTCTTCCGCGGCGCGCTGATTACCGTAGCGGATGTTCTTCACCCGAAATCGGGTACCGTCGAGATCGACAGTCTTTGCCTCGCGCGTATGCGACGCCACGCCTTGATTCGATTGCGTGCCGATACAAACATGACGCAAGTCGATCACCTTGTGCACCGCATTTCCGGATGCTGCGCCATGTATCGCGTGCGGGGGTACAGGCATGATTCGTCTTGGCAGGTCCACTGTCAATTGTCGAGCAACGTCGCGGCGCCACTGCGGTATGTCATCTTCTTTCGTGTGCCCGCGTCGCATACCGATTCGCACAGGTCCGATATCCGGGTTAGCGGGGGCAGGCAAGTCCTCCCGGCCCGCAACGAGCTGGCGTGCGAGAAGTTCGGCCGGACAGATTGTCCCGGCAGCGGATGTTTTCATACGATGTGCAGTCCCGAAAGGAAATTTTTTACACCAATATTGCTTCAACCTAAACACACCCGCCGGACAACCAATCTTGCGACATCGGTCACGCTGGCAACGCGGCCACTTCTTCAGGCACGCAGCCTACCTTTGATAATCCGTTCGACCGGCGTATCGGTACGGCAGACTAAAACACCCCGTAAAAGTCCGACATGATATTCCTCAAAACTGTTGATTTCAGCCTGTCGTTGGCGCGATCTCGATCCTGGCGTATGCAAGCCGACAAGCGGGATATTCACTTACGTTCTTTCATGTAACTCGGTGCAATGGCGTCGATGGTGTAGCGGTTGCCGGGGTATGTGCGATTATGCGTGTTGGCGATGAGTTTCGGCATGGGTTCAAGGTGGATAAACCGCTTGAGATGCCGGCGTATCCTCAAAACCGCGCTGAGCGATCCGCACAACCACGCGGCCGGTTTTTCAAAGCCGAAGGCGCGTCGCAATTTTTCATCGATCAGCGCCTGGACTGCGGGCTGCACTAATTTGGCAAAAGGCCACGGCAACGACGCATCACCGCATCGATTTCGCGTCGCCGCGCTCCAAATGGCCAGGGTTTGCGGTCTGCCCCATGACAAGCGGGTGTATCGATTTAGCAGTGGCAACTCGTTGCTCGATGTCGAGGTACGGCAAATTGGATTGCAGAAGTGGCGAAGCCGCGTCGCCGGTTTTTACGACCCCTCGGCCAATACGGCCTAGCATGATCCAATCTGACTGCATCATGCGTCGGCAATAATGCACACCGCATCCCACCGTATAATCGCCGCATCGACCATACCGACCACCTCCATGAAACCCAACCTCACTATCATCGTCGCCATCGATTCCGCCAACGGCATCGGCATCGGCAACGCCCTGCCATGGCATTTGCCGGCAGACCTGGCCCATTTCAAGCGCACCACGTCGGGTCATCCGATCATCATGGGGCGCAAGACCTTCGATTCGATCGGTCGGCCGCTGCCCACCCGCCGCAACATCGTCATCAGCCGCAACCCCGGCTGGACCTACGTCGGCGCCGAAGCAACGACGTCGTTGCAGGCCGCAATCGACCTGGTCGGCGACCAGCCGGCGTTCATCATTGGCGGCGCCCAGATTTTTCTGGAAGCGCTGCCGCGAGTGAACCGAATGATCGTGACCGAAATCGACCGAAAATTTTCGTGCGATGTCTTTTTCCCACCAATCGACGTCGCCACATGGCAAGAAACCGCACGTGAACAGCAACCCGCCGACGAATCCGGCCTTGCCTATGCTTTCGTGACTTACGACAAGATTGCGTGACGACCACCTGCGAGCTACGATAATCCGGGAAACACGGTGGCCGCCACGCCAGTCTGCAACAGCGTGCCGAACTCGGCAGCGATCAGCGGCGGGCTAATGTAAAAACCCTGCCCTTCGTCGCACTGTCGGCTCCCCAGAAAAGCCAGTTGTTCCGGTGTCTCTATGCCTTCGGCGATGACCCGGTGTTTCAGACTTTTTCCCAGGCTTATGACGGTATCCACCAGGATATTGTCCTGGGCGTTGGCACCGATACCGGCTACGAAAGATTGATCGATCTTCAATGTACTGACCGGGAATTGCTTCAGGTAACTAAGGCTGGAATACCCGGTGCCGAAATCGTCGATCGCAATGCCGACGCCGATCGATTCGAGCGCGCGCAGGGTTGCCATGGTGGCGTCCACATTTTCCATCAGCACGGTTTCGGTCAACTCGAGTTCAAGACGGTCCGGTGACAAACCGGTGTCGCGCAATACTGTGCAGACGAACTCGAAAAAGTCGCTACGCTCGAATTCGCTTGCCGAGATATTGACCGACACGACAAGTTGCGGCAGCTCGGCTTCCAGCCACGCCTGTGTTTGGCGACATGCTTCACGCAGTACCCAGCGACCGATCGGGTTGATCACGCCGCACGCTTCCGCGATACCCACGAACGCAGCCGGCAGCAACAGGCCACGTACCGGATGTCGCCAGCGCAGGAGCGCTTCGGCACCCACGATCTTGCCGGTATCGAGGTCGACCTGAGCCTGGTAATACAATTCGAACTCTTGGCGGTCGAGGGCCTGATACAGGCTGGCCTCGGTTTGCTGACGATCGACCGCATGCGCGGTCATGTCCACTTTGGAAAATGCAAACCTGTCGCCGCCGCTGTTCTTGGCAATGTGCATCGCCGCATCGGCATTGCGGATCAAGGTTTCGGGATCGGTGCCGTCGTCGGGATAAATGCTGATGCCGACCGAGGCACCGATTCGCAGCTTGGTCGCCGCGATGTCGTATGGCGCGCTGATGGCTTTGCAGAGCTTGTCGGCGAAGCCGCCGACCGCCTCGATATTAGATATTTCCGACAGTAACAAAATAAATTCGTTGCCGCCCTGCCGGCAAACCGTGTCGGTACTGCGCACCGCTGCGTTCAGACGGCCTGCAACGGTTTGCAGCAAGGTATCGCCAATAGCGTGACCGAGTGAATCATTAATTATCTTGAAACGATCTAGATCGATGAATATCACCGCCAGTTTCTTGCCATGCCGCTTGCCCAACGCAATCGCCTGGACGATTCTGGTCGCCAGCAAGGTCCGGTTCGGCAGATCCGTGAGGTAATCGTGGTGCTCCATATGCCCCATTTCATCTTTGGCGCGCTGAATGGTTTCGGTCATCGCATAGGCCTGCACGGCCGAAATGACGAGATGCTCGTTTGCCTGTCGCAGCCTTTCGATATGACTTTCAAGCAGGGACTTCATGGTTTCGGCTTCGTCGATCTGTTTTTCCCGCGACGTAGCCACTGTTTCGCGCAAATTGACGGTTTCCTCTCTTGCCAGTGCCGTATGGTCGCGCTGATCGGCGGTTTGTTCACGAGAATGCACGGCGGATTCTTTGGCCGTCACGGTTTTTTCGCGAATCGACATGGTCTCGCTTACCGGCTTTCCGAATGCCCTCCTGTCATTGCCCCTGTCGAGAAGCCGGCTGGTTGCCAGCGAGTCCTCTTGATCGCTCTTATCCTCCCGATGGGAAGTACCATCTTTTTTCGTCGTAGTCATTGGCGTGGTCCAGTTCAGATGAGAGGGTTCGCTGCCCATTTCACGGGCTGCCTGTGAAAATAACCGTGTATTTCGACAGTGACTCGCCCATCGGGATGCGCTCTCCGGTAATACGGAAAAAATGGAGCGCAGTCCTGTAGTCACTGGCACGGATTTTTACGACAGAAATAATTCGCTTCAGGTCACCCTTGATTTCGATACGACCTAACATCGGCATGGCATCGGCAAGGAAGACATTGCATTGAGTAATAAAACGCCGATCGGCGTAACGGTCTTCGAGTTCCAAAGTCAGCAGCATGGTCACACCCATGAATGTCAAGACCGCCATCATTCGGAAGAGGAACGCCCGAAAACCTTTGCGGAATTCCTGCGCAAGCGCCAGTTCGAATCCGGACAACGAGTCGATCACAAGTCGCTCTACGGGTTTTTCTTCGATCATTTCGAACAAATTTCGCAAGGTTTCGTCGATCGACAAATCCAGCGAGCGGGTGTTGACAACGCCGACCATTCCTTCCCTCATCGAAGAGTCGAGCTTGCCACTCAACAGCCGGCTCGGACTTTTTTCGAAAGCGACGAGCCCACCGAACTCGCCCTTGCGCGCACCTTTGGCATAAAACTTCGTAGCGACGATGGTTTTTCCGCTCCCGGAGCGTCCCACCACCGGCAACGAATAACCTGCCGGCGGTCCGCCACCCATCAACGCGTCCAGACCGGGGATACCCAGGGACACGCGGACGTTGCCGCCGCTACGCGGTGCTTCCTCGCCGGTCGCACCGGGGCCGACGATTGCGCGTGGAAATATCCGCAGCCCGTCTTTGTCGATGCGGAATGTGTGCCAGCCAGGTACCTGGGCCTGGCCACGTATCTTGATGATCTGAATTTTGCGCACCATGGCGTTGCCACGGATGTTCTGTGCCGGAACAACGTTACTTCATCGATGAAACGCGCCAGAATACTATCGAAATTGCCGGTAGCAAGGTCGGCCGAAAGATTGACGAACTTGACCGACTCGTTGCTCTTGAGCGTATCGCAAAAACAAAACTTCTGTTGATACCGCATCGTTTTCAAGGCGGGCTCGCCCAGCACGGTGAGGTAACATAACCGCCGGTTCTGTTTCGCATGCGCAAACATAAGCTCGTATGCCAAGCTTGTTTTGCCGCTGCCCGGTGCGCCGGTGAGGACGTTGAATGAGAACTCGGGCAAACCTCCCCCAGGCAGGCTGTCGAGTCCCGGCACATCGCTGGTCAGGCGATTGATGACGACGTTTTCATTCATGAGCGGAGTTCCTTGTGGGTAACGCCACGCTTCCATCGCCCCACGCGCGCAAAAGGAAGCGCGTGGTCATCGGGTCGCCGATCAACAATATCAAAAGTTCAATAAATGACAGCAGCAAGGCATGACTGGCCGCGCGCGCGTCGGAGGGATCGTGTGCGTCGAGAACGTCCGCCAAATTCTTAAACGGCGCTTCCGTACGTTGTGATGTGGGCGCAGGGCTAAGCCATGGAAAAGTCGATCGGGTTAGTTGTATGCTCCGGGCATACACCACCAGGAAGCCATCCGTACCGATAATCGGCATCAATTCCGACGCAGCGACCTCCCATAGTCGAATCGTTGCTCTCGCGACATCACCCGAATCTCTGGATAACGCCAGAGACAGAACATGCGACAGGATCTGATGAGGGTACGCTTCATTCGTTGCCATCAAAAAACTCTTAACATTTGGGGTTATAAATTTGACCGTAAAATATTGGAAATAGTTTAGATAATAATAATAATCCGGCGATCAATCGCAGCCTTTGCGGCAGATTCATGTAACCCTCATTATTTTTTGAAAAAATTGCATGAATGTCGCTGACAATACATTCAAGAAATCAATGACCAGGATCCGGTTTTTTCCACAATCTGGTCCATATCTGCGAAAATTCGCCTTTGAAATTTGACGTCCTGCAACGCAAGTTGTCCCATCCGGAGCCAGCATGAAATTTCGTTTTCCCATCGTCATCATCGACGAAGACTTCCGATCCGAGAATACCTCCGGACTCGGCATCCGCGCCCTGGCTGACGCCATGGAAAAAGAAGGCATGGAAGTGCTTGGCGTGACCAGTTATGGCGACCTGTCACAATTCGCCCAGCAGCAGTCACGCGCTTCGGCATTCATCCTGTCGATCGACGATGAAGAATTCGGCGCCGGTTCATTCGAGGAAACCGATCATGCGCTCAAATCGCTGCGCGCCTTCGTCGAAGAAATCCGCTACAAGAATTCCGATATCCCGATCTATCTGTACGGCGAAACCCGCACCTCGCGCCATATTCCCAATGACATCCTGCGCGAACTGCATGGTTTCATCCATATGTTCGAAGACACGCCGGAGTTCGTCGCGCGGCACATCATCCGCGAAGCGAAGTCCTATCTTGACGGTCTGTCGCCGCCGTTCTTCCGGGCGCTGGTGCATTACGCGCAGGATGGGTCGTACTCGTGGCATTGCCCGGGACACTCGGGAGGCGTGGCGTTCCTGAAGTCGCCGATCGGCCAGATGTTCCACCAGTTTTTCGGCGAAAACATGCTGCGCGCCGACGTCTGCAACGCGGTCGAAGAGCTGGGCCAGTTGCTAGACCATACCGGGCCGGTCGCCGCCTCCGAGCGCAATGCCGCCCGCATCTTCAACGCCGACCATTGCTACTTCGTCACCAACGGCACCTCGACCTCCAACAAGATGGTCTGGCATTCGACGGTGGCGCCGGGCGATATCGTCGTGGTCGACCGCAATTGCCATAAATCGATCCTGCATTCGATCATCATGACCGGCGCGATTCCGGTGTTTCTGATGCCGACCCGCAATCACCTCGGCATCATCGGTCCGATCCCGCTGGACGAATTCAAGCCGGAAAATATCCGCAAGAAGATCGAAGCCAATCCGTTCGCCCGCGAGGCACTCAACAAAAAGCCGCGCATCCTGACCATCACGCAGTCGACCTACGACGGTGTGATCTACAACGTCGAAACCCTGCGCGAAATGCTCGACGGCGAGATCGATACGCTGCACTTCGATGAAGCATGGTTGCCGCACGCGACGTTCCATGATTTTTACAAGGACATGCATGCAATCGGCAAGGATCGTCCGCGTGCCAAAGAGTCGATGATTTTTTCGACGCAGTCGACCCATAAGCTGCTAGCCGGCCTGTCGCAGGCGTCACAGATCCTGGTGCGCGAATCGGAATCGGTCAAGCTTGACCAGGACGCCTTCAATGAAGCCTACCTGATGCACACCTCGACCTCGCCGCAATACTCGATCATCGCTTCATGCGATGTGGCGGCGGCGATGATGGAAGCACCGGGTGGACCGGCGCTGGTGGAAGAAAGTATTCTCGAAGCGCTGGATTTCCGGCGCGCAATGCGCAAGATCGATCTCGAATGGGGCAACGACTGGTGGTTTCAGGTCTGGGGACCGGATGTCATTTGCGAGGACGGCATCGGTTCGCGCGAAGACTGGATGATTCGTGCCGAAGACGACTGGCACGGCTTCGGCAATCTTGCGCCGGGCTTCAACATGCTCGACCCGATCAAGGCGACCATTATCACGCCGGGTCTGTCACTGGATGGCAAGTTCGGTGACAGCGGCATCCCGGCCTCGATCGTCACCAAGTATCTGGCCGAACACGGCGTCATCATCGAAAAATGCGGACTGTATTCGTTCTTTATCATGTTTACGATCGGCATCACCAAGGGCCGCTGGAACACGCTGCTGACGGCGCTGCAACAGTTCAAGGACGACTATGACAAGAATCAGCCGATCTGGCGCATCCTGCCCGAGTTCGCCGGGGCCAATCCCCGTTATGAACGCGTCGGCTTGCGTGACCTGTGCTTGCAGATCCATAACTTCTACAAGGCCTACGACGTCGCGCGCCTGACGACCGAAATGTATCTGTCGGACATGCAGCCTGCGATGAAACCGTCGGAGGCGTTTGCCAAGATGGCGCACCGGGATATCGAACGGGTACCGATCGACGAACTCGAAGGCCGGGTCACGTCGATTCTGCTGACGCCCTACCCACCGGGTATTCCGCTGCTGATTCCAGGGGAGATCTTTAACAAGACGATCGTCGATTACCTGCGCTTTGCACGGGATTTCAATGAAAAATTCCCCGGCTTCGAGACTGATGTCCACGGACTTGTGACGCGCGAGGTCGATGGTAAGCGCGGCTACTTCGTCGATTGCGTGCGGTAATGCAGTAGCGTGACAAAAAGGGGGCGAGGCAGTACGCTTGCCGCCAGCAAATCACTGACCGGCCCGCCTAGTCGTATCGTTGGGTCGTATCGTTCGGTCGTATCAGCGTACCAGAGCCTGCTGCGACAATGCATCCGCCTCGGCGTTGCGCGCACGCGGCAGCCATGTCAGTGTCACCGATTCAAGCTGTGACACCAGCAACGCCGCCCGCTTCGAATACGCTTGTAAAGTGGGCGCGACGATCTTGCAGACGCCCTTGGCGTCATTGATGACAACCTGACTGTCGCCATACACCAGCAAACGTGCGGGTTGGAAAGGCATCGCAGCTTCCAGTACCGCGATCAGTGCAAGATATTCTGCTTCGCTGCTGTCACCGTGCCCGGCCGCATGACTGATTTGTACGATCTGGCCATCCGGTCCTTTCAATACGCCACCGATTCCCATGCAGCCGGGATTAGGTCGGGTAGCGCCATCGAACCAGGCCCGCCATGCCGATCCATCGGGCTGGCGGGCCGCCCTCTTTCGTGCCAGCGCCGCCAGCTTGTCGCGCCGCCGGAGTGAAAGAACCTGTTCAGCGTGTGACCTGTCTGCTGCGCGGGTCGTGATGAACTCTGCAAGCGCGCGCCCGGCGGCGACTTTTTCGAGCGTCTGCCGCAGCGCTTCGTATTCCGACAGGCACAGCCGCTTTGCAAGTTGTCTGGCGCGGACTCGTTCCGACTGACAGGCGGCAACGATCAGCTCGTCAAAAGTCGGCATGCGGGGTGTCTATACCTGGACAATCCGACGTTTTTGTCGCGCTCGATCGGTCATTCTTCCAGCGGCGTGACATCCACCGGCGTGCCATAGGCATCGAAGCCGGCAGCCATTGCGGCGGATTTGATCCCCATTGTCATCAGTGCGTCGAAGGTATCGAGCAATTCGACTTCCAGATCGACGGACGCGCTCAAGGGCTTGTTGGCCGATGCGATAAGGGCACCGCCCTGTGCGGCATAGAGATTCACGCGCAGCACGACATCGTCGCGCACTTCGGCCGGGCCGATGACGGCAGTCGCGCCACTGATGTCGACACCCTGTTGTTCGAGCCCCTGATTCAACTCGGACATCATCTGCAGCATGAAGTATTCGGCCATGCCACCGTCCTTGCCTCCATGAAATAAATCCTGATAGAGGAAATGAACGTCGATTTCACTGTCATCGGTCACCAGACTGCGCGTCACCAGAGGCATGGCGTTCTCGGACCATTTCTGAAAACGCGCGGCGCGGTCTTCGAAATAGGCGTCGGCCGCCGCTTCGTCATCCGGTACCTTGTAGAACACGTCGTCGACCGCTTTCAACGCGAAGCCGAGCAGGAAACGCAGTTCGACCGCCGTATCGTCCGGCTTGAAGCCGCTTTCAGGCCAGCCGCTCACGCTGCTCTCGATGGCCGGCGTGGCGCCGACTTTTTTGCCGGTCATGGATGCGGCGGCGTCGCGCACCATTTCATTGAGCTGACTGTAGGCGATACTGTCGATCTCATCGAGATGGTAGGCGTGACTGACCAGCACGACGGTGGCGTCGGGACTTTCCAGGCCGGCCGCCTTGAGACTGTCGGTCAGTGCCAGGAACGCTTCCTGATCCTGGAACGCCTGATCTTCATGCAAGCCGCCGCTGCTGTGGACAAACAGCGGGATCACGAAAGCGTTGACTTCAAGCGAAGCGCCGTCTTCGCGACGGATCAGCACGACTTCGGCGGCTTCTTCGACCGCTTGTTTCAGGAAAAGGTAAGCGACACTATCTTCATGACGCGTACGGTCGATCGCCTCATAGAGGATGTCGTCCTTTTTTTGCTGCAGGCATTTCTTGATGATCTTGTGGAATTCGCGTTCTTTTTCTTTCAGCGACACGGCCAGCGCGTCGCTGTCTTCCTGTTCGACCACTGCCATCGCCAGCTCCGACAGCACTTGGGTAACGGCGTCATCGAGCTCTTCGGGCGTGGCAACGGATTTTCGGGGAACGGGCGGTTTGTTCTTCGGCATGATCTGCTTCAATTTAATAGGAATGGCGTCAAACGCTTTTAGAATGGATATTCGGCGATGACGTGTTTGCTGAAATTGTGCTTGGTGCCGCCGTCGAGGACGTCAGCCAGCTTGCGCGTATTGGCAGCCGAGATAAAGGCCTCGGCCAGTTGATCCTTGCAACGAAATTTCATGGCGGGACTGAGGATTTCGCTGGCCTTGATGCGTAAGTGCCGGAACGATCTGGCCTTGTCATTATTGAGCAGGATGTGGATTTCTTTCTTGAACTGCGCCAATGGGATGTTCAACCACCATCCTTCGTCGGTACCGTAGCGCGATACATTGGACCAGAAAGTGTTCTGTTCGGTCAGCAGGCGTGAACCGAATGCCGCATTGACCTGCTTGATGCCGTCTTCTTTTGTCATTCCCTGCTCATCGATCAAAGTGGTTATTTGACGAGATTATAGGACGCAAACCGACGAGATTCTGAAAATTGCGTATATGACGCCGTTCGAGCCATCCGGCGAGGACGGTGTACTTGATCGGGCAGCCGTACTCCGGCATGCGGATCAGGCCCGCACGGCATTGCTGCGCCAACTACGTTGGACGAGCCACCCGAAAAATCATTTCGCCGTGACGATGGCGTAAATGGCAAACGAAATTACCGCAACACAGCCGACCACGACCGGGATGAAAACCCGTTTCATGTCGAACAGTGCAAGGTGCCTCGGACGACCGAGCCTGATTGTGTTGTGGTGTTTGTACGGCATGGCCGCCTCCTGAATCACTGAAAACATCGCTGGTAAGCACGATTATAAAAACCGGGAAACCCAATAGATGTGCTAGCCGTCACAAAACATTCGCTCGTAGCAAAAATGATACAAGATTTTCAGCAATAGTCGCCATACCCAAATGGTTGCGCTGTGCACCAGGGAGGTTGGAACCTTTCGTATTCGACCATGCCTATTCATCAACGCTATCGGCCTTGTTGCCGTTTCACTTAATTTTGCACAGGAGACCCCCCATGTCATCAGACAACGCCGCCCAAAGCAGCATCGCAGACACCGTCGACACGCAACGTAAAATTCAGAGCGAAACCGACGCGCTTGATCGAAAGTCCTCGACTGCCGAACAAGGATCGTCCGAGGACGCCGCCGCGGTACAGGCCGGCGCACGCGCGCATCCGGCGCCGCCGTTTCCGAACCGCCACCTGAGCAAGCCCGGGCTCGAATCAGATCTCGACCCACGACCGCAATTCATGGCGCCGCAATACAAGGGCAGCGGCAAGCTGCAGGACATGGTGGCGATCGTCACCGGTGGCGACTCCGGCATCGGGCGCGCGGTTGCCGTGCTGTATGCCCGCGAAGGCGCCGACGTTGCCGTGCTTTACCTGAACGAAGACAGCGACGCCGAAGAAACCAAACGCTGCATCGAACAAGAAGGCCGACGCTGCATCCTGATTGCAGGTGACGTGCGGGATTCGGCATTTTGCAACAGCGCGGTTCAGAAAACCGTCGATACGTTCGGCAAGCTCGACATCCTCGTCAACAACGCGGCATACCAGGAACATGCATCGAATCTGGAAGACATCACCGACGAACATTTCGACATGACGATCCGCACCAACCTGTACGGCTATTTTTACATGGCCAGAGCCGCATTGCCGCATCTCAAGAACGGTTCGTCGATCGTGAATTCCGGCTCCGAAACCGGTCTGCAGGGCAGCAAGGACTTACTGGATTATTCCGCTACCAAAGGCGCGATCCATGCTTTTACCAAAGCGCTGGCAACCAATGTCGCGCCACGCGGCATCCGGGTCAACGCCGTGGCGCCCGGCCCGGTCTGGACGCCGCTCAACCCGGCCGATGCGTCGCCCGAAAAGATCGCGCAGTTCGGCGCGAAAACCGATATGAAGCGCCCTGCCCAGCCCGAAGAACTATCGCCGGCATACGTATTCCTGGCGTCGCCCGTGTGCGCTAGCTTTATTACCGGCATCGTGTTGCCGGTGATGGGTGGGGTTTGATGCAATGACCCGCGCAGCGCAGCGCTGCGTTGCTACCGCTGTTTCATGTTGTAAAGGTAGGCCACCATATCGACCGCATCCGCTTCCGACATGCCCTGTTTCGGCATGGCGGTGAGCGGATCGATACGCTTCGGATCATGAATCCAGCGCACCATGTTCGCCGGCGTGTTGGGCAATGTCCCGGCCAGATACTTGCGCTCGGCGACACCTGCCAGCGGCGGACCGACATGAACGTCTGAACCGGTGATGCCGGGAATCAAATGACATGCCTGGCAAGCATACTGTTTCAGCGCAACGAAACCGCGCTCCGGATCACCCTGTACCGTGCGCATCACGACGGGATTGCGTTGGCCGCATGCCGCTAGCATGACGATGGCGAGGAACACGACACCGCGCCCGGTACGCGCCGCAAGCGTCTTCATCGCCCGTCCTTAGTAGCCGCAGTCATCAGGCTGAATTCTTGTGGCGACAGCTCCGGCAGCCGCGACAGGAAAGCCACCACCGCCCACATGTCATCGTCGCTCAAATGGAGTTCCCACGCAGGCATGCCGCTAAGCTTGATGCCGTGTCGTGTGATCCAGTACATTTCATTGGCGCGCCATCGCTTGGCGGCATCGACCAGCGGCCCGGGCACCGGTTGCATGCTCTTGCCGAAGTCGGATTGGGCAACGCCAGGGCCGCCATGGCATTGCAGGCAATTGTCGCGATACACCGTTGCGCCCCGCGCGATCATCGGCCATGCCGTCAGGGGCCGCTCCGGGATCTCGCGTGCGCGCGCGCGCACCGATTCGTACAAGGCTTTTTCCAATAGGGAATAAACCGGTTGCCAGTGCTGATCCGTAGCGGCGACGTTATACCAGCCCGCCTTCATTACCACCGCGCCTGCCGCCATGCCGATCAGCGCGATCAGACATGCGGTAGCCAGCATGGTTTTCAGAACGAGCTTTGTTTTACTCGATGCCATCGCAATCCATTTTCGGTCCACAAGTTACCGTCACGATACCGTGACTGCGGGTTTCCGGGTTCAAAAATTTTAGGGAGATACCGAATTCATCAAGCGCGGCGCATTGCAGTAACAACAGCCAACATGTATCGTGGCGTTTAGCCCAACGATAGCACCTGACGTCACGCACCAAATTACTTCGCATGATTCAATTGTTCGCAACGATGATCTTTAAATGGTACACCGGCGGCGCGCGATTCGCATTGCGTGGTCGTGTGTTGCCGGTGATATGCGCGGCCTTGCTGATCGCGTGCGGCAAGCACGAGCCGCCGCCGCCGGTTGTCGCCGGTGGCGACGGCACTCTCGGCAAACACCTGCTGGCGCAATACCAGTGCGGCACCTGCCATGAAATTCCGGAGGTTGCCGCTGCGCGCGGCAATACCGGGCCGTCGCTTGCGCTGTTCGGCCGGCGCAGCTATATCGCCGGCCATATTCCCAATTATCCCGAACCGCTGATCCGCTGGATCGTGAATCCGCAGGCGATGGTTCCGGAAACCCTGATGCCGAGCATGGGTGTGTCGGCCGACGATGCGCGCCACATGGCAGCCTATCTCTATACGCTTCGATGAGCAGCGAAGGCCCGCCCCGCATTGGCACGCATGCGGCGATTGCCGGAATGGTAATCGCCACAGCAGGGTGTAGCCGGATTTCGACGATACAGTCGGTATTGCACCCGGCCGGCCCCGACGCCGCCCTCATTTCGCAGCTGGCATGGCTGCTGTTCGCCGGTGCGGCCCTGATCCTGTCAGGCGTGATGGCATTGTTCGCACTGAGCTTGTGGCGCAGCGGCCGGCCGACCAGCACGGTGCTGTGGATAGCCGGCGGCGGCATTGCGTTTCCCGTCATCGTGCTGACGGCCCTGCTGATATTTAGCACCTTGCGCAGCGCGCAACTGACCGCACAGTCTTCGCAGCAGACCTTGATCATCTCTGTCACGGCCAAGATGTGGTGGTGGGAAGTACGCTATCGCGACCCTGCCAGCGGCCGCGAAATTACGCTTGCCAATGAAATCCACATTCCCGCCGGACGCCCGGTCCATCTGGGCCTGACCACGAGCGACGTGATCCACAGCTTCTGGGTACCGGCGCTGGCAGGCAAGATGGACATGATTCCGGGTCGGGTCAACGGGCTTACCATTCACGCGGCCGAGCCCGGCATCTACCGCGGCCAGTGTGCCGAATTTTGTGGCGAGCAGCATGCGCGCATGGCGCTGCATGTGGTGGCCGAACCGCAGGCACAGTTCGATGCCTGGCTCGCGCGTCAGTTGCAACCGGCTGCCGCGCCGACCGATGCTTTGCTCGAGCGCGGGCGCAAGGCGTTCGTCGACCAGCGCTGCGCAAGTTGCCATGCAATCCGCGGCGTGGCCGATCAGTCCCGCCTCGGCCCCGATCTGACGCATGTCGGTAGCCGGCTGTACATTGCCGCCGGCACGCTGCGCACCCATCGCGGCACACTGGCCGGGTGGATCGCCGATACGCAGGGCATCAAGCCCGGCGCGCGCATGCCGTCGTTCGATCAGATGGATGGTGAAACCCTGCGCGCGCTGTCAGCTTATCTGGAGCACCTCAAATGACGGCGCTGGTTCCAACGCATTTGCCAAGCTCGCTGCCACGTCCCGCCGACGAACTGGAACGCCTGGAAAAAGCCTGGCGCTCACCACGCGGGTGGCGTTATTTGTCCAGCGTCAACAATACCAATATCGGCCTGCTCTACATCGGCACGTCGCTGCTGTTTTTTATCCTCGCCGGCGTGCTCGGCCTGATGATGCGCCTGCAGCTGGCGGTACCCGATAACACCTTCCTCAGCGCAGGCACTTACAATCAGGTGTTCACCATGCACGGCACGGTGATGATGTTTTTGTTTGCGATACCGGTAGTGGAGGCGATCGCGGTCTACCTGCTGCCCAACATGCTGGGCGCGCGCGATCTGCCCTTCCCGCGGCTTTCGGCATATGCGTTCTGGGCCTACGCGATCGGCGGTCTGGCGTTCTTTTGCACGCTATTCGTGGGCTTGGCACCGGACGGCGGCTGGTTCATGTATCCGCCGCTGACTGGCAAGGAATATTCACCTGGCCTGAATGCCGATTTCTGGTTGCTGGGGATCGGCTTCATCGAAATCTCGGCGATTGCCGGCGCCATCGAGCTAATCATCGGCATCCTGTTCACGCGCGCGCCCGGCATGACCCTGAGCAGGATGCCGGTCTATGCCTGGTCGATGCTCGTGGTAGCGGTGATGATCGTCTTTGCGTTTCCGGCGGTGATCGCCGGCACTGCGCTGCTGGAGCTGGAGCGCGCCTATGACTGGCCGTTTTTCATTGCGGAGCGCGGTGGCGATCCAATTCTCTGGCAGCATCTGTTCTGGTTCTTCGGGCATCCTGAGGTGTATATCATTTTCCTGCCGGCGGCAGGCATGGTGTCGACCATGATCCCGACCATCGCCGGCACGCCGCTGGTGGCGCACCGGGCCATTATCGTGGCGTTGGTGGCGGTGGGATTTTTCAGTTTCGCCCTATGGGCGCATCACATGTTTACCGCGGGGCTGGGCCTGATGACGATGAGCTTCGTATCGGCGGCCAGCATGGCGGTCGTGGTGCCGACCGCGATCCAGATTTTTGCGTGGATCGCGACGCTCTGGCGCGGCAACGTGCGCATGACGGGCCCGACGCTGTTTCTACTGGGCTTCATGTTCATCTTCGTGCTCGGCGGACTGACCGGGGTCATGGTGGCCTTGTTGCCGTTCGACTGGCAGGTCCACGATACTTATTTCATCGTCGCGCATTTTCACTATGTGCTGATTGGCGGCATGGTGTTTCCGGTGTTTGCGGCGATGTACTACTGGACACCGCTGATAAAAGGCAACCGCCTGTCCGAACGCGTCGCCCGCTGGGTATTCGGACTCATGTTCGGCGGCTTCAACCTGGCTTTTTTCCCAATGCACATCACCGGCCTGCTGGGTATGCCGCGTCGTGTGTACACCTATGCCGCCGACCTCGGCTGGAACTGGCTGAACCTGACATCGACCGTCGGCGCATTCATTTTCGCCGGCGGCGTGGTGCTGTTTTTCATCGATGCGATCCGCACTCTGCGGCAGCCCGAACGCCCGGTCGGCAACCCGTGGAATGCCGGCACGCTGGAATGGCTGCCTTCGGAGGACTACGGCAACCGCAGCATACCCGAAGTGCAGTCGCGCGATCCGCTGTGGGACCGGTCCGCGCTGCCGGACGAAGTCGAGGCTGGCTTGCACTGGCTGCCAGGAAGTATCACCGGCCTGCGCGAAACGCTGGTTACCAGTCCGGTGAGCGCGCGCCCGCAGTACCTGTTGATCCTGCCTACCGATAGCTGGTGGCCGCTGATCGGCGCCGCCGGCACGGCAGGATTTTTCCTGCTGCTCACGGTCAAGATGACCTTGACCGCATGGGCCTGCGGCGTCACCGCCATCGCGGCCATTCTGGTCTGGCTGTGGCAATCCGACCGGCCCCCACCTCAGGCAACGGCCCGGGTCGCCGATGATGTGACGCTGCCGATCGGCGCGGTGGGCACCGCATCCCATTCATGGTGGGCGACGATCATCATGCTGGTGGTCGACGGCACCATTTTCGCATCGCTGGTTTTTGCGTACATTCATATTTCGATGCGCTTGCCCGACATCTGTCCGCCAGCCGGCGCCGCCCTGCCATCGCCGCTCTGGACCTGGTTATCCTGCGCGCTGCTGGCGAGCGGTTCAGCATGCATGCTACTGGCCAGACGTCGCATGGACCACGCGCCGGAATCATCACAGCGCCTCCTGCGTCTGGCCATCATGGCCGCGCTGGCATGTATGGTCGGCGCTTTTGCTGCGGACTTCCATGGACACAGCCAGGCCGGGCTCGATCCGGTCGCCCAAGCCTGGAGTGCAACGGTCGGCGCGCTGATCGGTTATCAGGGTTTGCACATCGTGACGCTGGCCCTCATCGCCGCCTATCTCTGCGCGCGTTCGTGGTGCGGTCATCTGACGACGTCGAGCCGTGCGACGCTCGACAACACGGTACTGATCTGGCATTACACGACGCTGCAAGGATTGGCAGCCGCTTTCGCGATCAATGTCGTGCCGCTGTGGATGAAATAACCATGCCCGCTAACGATCAGTTGTTGAAATCAATTGCCAAGGGCAGCGCACCGCTAGTGGTGTGGGCTGCACATTTTTTCGGCGTCTATGTCATTGTCGCCGCAGCATGCACAGGTGCCGCGCGCGACGGCATACATGGCCGTATGGCTGTCTTGGGCATGCCGCTGATACTGCTGTCGGCCTTGGCGCTCGGCGTAGTGGCAACACTGCTTTGGCAAGCGCTTCGGCGGCCGCACAACAGCTTGCTGACCTGGGCCCGGATCGGCGGCGCGCTACTGGCACTGATCGCGATTGCGTGGACCAGCGTGCCGCTTTTGATATTGCCGCCGTGTCCCTGACGGACCGGCCAGTTATTTTGCCGCAGTCGGTGTGACCCGCCACACCACATTACCGACATCGTCTGCGACCAGCAGTGCGCCCGGCCTATCGACCGCAACGCCGACCGGACGTCCAAGGGCTTCACCTTTGGCGTTGACGAAGCCGCTCAGGATTTCCGACGGCTGGCCGGATGGCATACCGTTGGCAAACGGCACGAACACGACGTTGTAGCCGTTGATCGGATCACGGTTCCATGAACCGTGCTGGCCGATGAACGCGCCATTGGCATATTGTGCCCCGAGCAGCGGACCTTCGTAAAAGGCCAGGCCGAGTGCAGCCACGTGCGTGCCCAAAGCATAGTCAGGCACGATTGCCTTGGCAACCATGTCTGGCTTCGGTGGCTTGACGCGGTCATCGACGTGAGTACCGTAATAGCTGTAGGGCCAGCCGTAAAACCCACCGTCTTTGACCGAGGTCAGATAATCCGGCACCAGATCGCTGCCGAGCTCGTCGCGCTCGTTGACGACCGTCCATAGCGCACCAGTCTGCGGTTGCCAAGCCATGCCGTTCGGATTGCGCAGCCCCGACGCGAACAAACGTGTCTTGCCGGTTTTCGGATCGATTTCGAGAATCGCTGCGCGGTTGACTTCGTTTTCCATGCCGTTTTCGGCGACATTGCTATTGGAACCGACGGTCGCGTAGAGCTTCGAGCCATCGCGGCTGGCGATGATGTTCTTGGTCCAGTGATGGTTGATCAGGCCGGCCGGAAGTTCGGCCACCATTTCAGCGGGCGTCGTGATGCGCGTCATGCCGGGCTGATAGGCATAGCGTACTACAGCGTCCGACCGTGCCACATACAACTGGTCACCGATCAGCGCCATGCCGAATGGCGAACTGATGCCCTCGATGAAGGCAGTCTTCGTCTCGGCCACGCCGTCGCCATCAGCGTCGCGTAACAGCGTGATGCGGTTGGCACTCGGCACACCGGCACCGGCGCGCTTCATCACCATTTTCATGACCATGCCCTTGATGCCTTTGCCATCGTCGGGCTTGGGCGGTGCATTGGTTTCAGCGACCAGCACATCGCCATTGGGCAGTACATACAGCCAGCGCGGATGATCCAGTCCACTGGCGAAAGCATTGACGACGAGGCCAGGCGCGGTCTTCGGCATCCCTCCCTGCGGCCAGCCCTTGGCCGGTGCGATGTTTACGGTAGGGATCAGCGTCTTGTTGGGCGCTGGCAGGGTCGGCGTCGGCCCCACGCCGGCGCTCGAAGGAAGTCTGGCAATCTCCCCGCACGCAACCAGGTTAAGCAACACCGCACCCGCAACCAAACGGATAGTCGGGACATCACGCATCGGAAACTCCTTTATTTCATGAAGTGCACGAGACTGCCTGAGTCATGGCGCACCGATTTTATTAAACAGCCTCTTGCTGGACAGTCATTGGCTATAACAGTATTGACGCTATTTCAACACAAAAGGTTCTTGTCAGTTCGACGACAAGAATTATTCATCGCCGCGTACTCATTCGACACACGGCTAGATGACTTCGAATCGTCTACACATTGCAAACAATACAGCGCACTTGCGTCAAGGCTGGAGCCGATCCGCGTATTTTTTACAATTGTCGATGATCCACAGGATTAAGGCTTGAACATGAGGTAATGGCACAAAAATATAGGTAAAATCAGCGCTTGTCGATTTCACAAAAAACACCCATGCGCATGAAAAATATCTGGATACTGGTCAAAGCCGCCTTTACCTCATGGCTCGACGACTATGCGCCGAGCATGGGCGCGGCGCTGGCGTATTACACGCTGTTTTCAATTGCGCCATTGCTGTTGATGGTGATTTCGATTGCCGGACTGATTTTCGGCGTCGATGCTGCACGCGGAGAGATCGTCGGTCAACTCGAAGGCATGATGGGAAAGCAAGGCGCTGAAGCGATTCAGGGCTTGCTCGAAAGCGTCAACAAACCGACCGAAAGCATCATTGCCACGATCATCGGCGGCGTGCTGCTGCTGGTGGGCGCCACGACCGTATTCGGCGAACTGCAGGACGCGCTCGATCGAATCTGGCGCGCACCGAAGCGCAAGACTGGCGGGCTGTGGACGCTGGTGCGTGCCCGCCTGCTGTCATTCGGCATGATCATGGGCATTGGTTTCTTGCTGATGGTGTCGTTGGTAGCAAGCGCGGCGCTGGCGGCACTGGGCAAATTATGGGGACCGATTTTTTCCGACTGGGAAGTGCTTGCGAATGTCATCAATTTCGTCGTCAGCTTCGGCTTTGTCACGACGCTGTTTGCAATGATCTACAAATTCATGCCACGCGTGAAGGTCGACTGGGCGGATGTCTGGATCGGCGCGGTCGTGACGGCGTTTCTTTTTACAATCGGTAAATTCCTGATCGGCCTGTATATCGGCAAGAGCAGCCTGACCTCCGGCTTCGGTGCCGCCGGATCACTAGTGGTCGTGCTGGTGTGGGTGTATTACTCGGCGCAAATTTTTCTGATGGGGGCTGAATTCACCTGGGCCTATGCGCTCACTTTCGGTTCACGCAAGGCCCAGCCGGTCCCGGCGGCAGCGCCCGACATTCCGAGCAAGACCACCAAGAAAGCACCCGACGCCAATATGCTCGAAGCCAAGCAAGCCGCCGTCGAAGAAGATGCCGAAAAGTCTGCCGAAGGTGAGCCGCCGGCACCAAAATAACAAGGCCCGGCGGCACTACGGGCTTACTTGCCTGGCCTGAGCACGACCTTGGTCCAGCCCTTCTCGCGCTTGTCGAATTTTTCATAGGCTTGCGGCGCCTCCGCCAGCGATAGCTCGTGCGATATGATCATCGACGGCTTGGCTTTGCCGACTTCGATCAGCTTGGCCAGCTTGCGGTTGTAGGCCTTGACATTGGCCTGGCCGGTGGCGATGCGCTGGCCCTTGAACCAGAACTGCCCGAAGTCGAAAGCCAGCTTGCCTTCCTTGGCGAGATCATCCTCCGCACCCGGGTCTTTCGGCAGAAACACACCGACCACGCCGATGCTGCCGGTTGCCTTGACCGTTTGTACCAGATTGTTCATTGTCAGATTCGGCACTTCTTTACCGTGCATGTTGCAGCACTGGTAGCCCACGCATTCGCAACCCCGATCGGCGCCCTGGCCATCGGTCAATGCCAAGACCTGCGCGACGCCATCACCGTCGGTATCATCGATCGCAACGGCGCCGATCTTCTCTGCAAGTTTAAGGCGATCCTTGTGGCTGTCGACCACCATCACCTGACTAGCGCCCTTGATAAGTGCGGAGGTGGCCGCCATCAGACCGACCGGACCGGCGCCATAGATCACCACAGAGTCGCCAGCCTTGACGCCGGCCAGCTCGGTTGCGTGGTAGCCGGTCGGGAAGATATCCGACAGCATCACGTAATCGTTTTCCTTTTCCTGCGCATCTTTCGGCAAGACCAGGCAATTGAAGTCGCCATACGGCACCCGCAACAGTTCAGCCTGGCCACCGCTGTACGGACCCATGCCGGCGAAACCGTATGCGCCACCGGCGGAGCCGGGATTGACTGTAAGGCAATAGCCCGTAAGCCCCTGCTCGCAGTTCGCACAAAACCCACAACCGATATTGAACGGCAAGCAAACCATGTCGCCCACTTTGACGCGATCGACTGCCTTGCCGACGGCGATGACTTCGCCCATATTTTCATGACCGAGGATGCGGCCTGATTCCATGTCGGTGCGGCCTTCATACATGTGCAGATCGGAGCCGCAAATATTAGTCAGCGTGATCCTGACCAGCACATCGGTTTGTTTTTCGATTTTCGCATCAGGCATTTCCTTGACCTGCACATCACGCGGGCCATTATAAACAAGTGCTTTCATGAGAGTTCCTTTCGGGTCTTACATGGGGTTGTCCACTTCAAGAGCGGCATTGGTCGATCGATCGATTGCTTTATCCCGGCTCGGGCAGGCCGGGCCGGGCGGTTCAGGTGTCGCTGCAATAACGACATTGCTATGGCTTTGCAAACGCCTTTTTTAAAGAACTTACTGCAAAATCCTGGGCCTTTTTTGCCTGCGGCACGATCGCTGCCATGCCGAAGGATTCATGGGTAATGCCTTTATAGTCTTCATAAGCAACTGCCACGCCTTCCTTCTTGAGCCGATCGGCATAGGCTTTGCCCTCGGAGCGTAACGGATCGATTTCTACCGTAATCACGGTGGCGGGCGGCAGACCCTTCAGACTCGCCGCTTTCATTGGCAATGCATACGGGTTGGTCGCATCTTGAGGCGTCGAATAATGCTTGAAGAACCAGCCCATCATCGCTTTGCCGAGTGGCTTTGCCTGCGCATTGATTTTGTAGGAGGCATTCTCGAAATCGTTGTCGACCACCGGATAGATTAGCAACTGATGCACGGGCAACGGTGTGCCTTTGTCGCGCGCCATCATCGATACGACCGTGGCGAGATTGCCGCCGGCACTCTCGCCCCCGATCGCCACACGCGCCGGATCTCCGTTGAATTCCTTGGCATGCTGCAGCACCCATTGAAAAGCCGCATAGGCGTCATTCGGCGCCGCCGGGAATTTGTGCTCGGGGGCCCGGTGATAATCGACCGACACCATGATGGCATTGGCACCCTTGGCTAGCGCACGTGTCGATGCGTCATAGGTTTTCGCATCGGCAATGACAAATCCTCCACCGTGGTAATACACCATGACCGGAAACGGTCCGGCGCCGGCAGGCGTATAGATATGAATCGGAATGTCGCCGAGCGGACCAGGAATGGTCATGTCCTTGGTCGTGACGCTTGGATCCGGCGCCGTGCTCATGCCTTGCTGCTGCATGACCTTCATGGCGGCATCGGCCGGCGTCGGCTGCTTGCGTGCTTCTTCAGGCGTCAGGCTTTCGATCGGCTTGCCACCGAGCGACGCCAACGCATCGAGGACTTTTTGCATTTCCTTATTCGCTTTAGGCGGTGTCTGTGCCATGGCGAAGCTGGCAGCGAGAATCGCCGATGTGGCAAGGGTTGCCGCAAGGATTTTAGTTTGGGTACGCATCATATTTCCAGTCAGAGTGGGCATCTGCGGCGCATCGCGAGTGTCCACATAATTTAGACGGAAATCGCTCGAGCAGGCAGCTATAAAAACAATTTAGAAAATAGTGCAGCTGCGAAAGTAGACTTGCAAAACTGCGACTGAGGGTCTGTTCTGGCCATCACATCAGGCTCCTTGAAACCATAGACTGGATAACAATAGCTGTATGTTCGGTATCGCTCTTTATCGCCAACGAACCGCACTATGTCGACATTATTCGTTCAATAAAATTACGATCACGCAATTAAATTGCGTGATCGTAATTTATTCAGGTTTTTTTGAGGGGAAAGGGAAATACCGGCTACCGCTTGCCGGCACGACGGGCATTACACCGCGCAATATTTTTCTTGTATGGCTTGGTCGGCCAGCAACTCGGCGGCACTGCCCGCGTGGACGATTGCGCCCTGGTCGAGGATATAAGCCCGGTCGGAAATCGACAAGGCCCGTTCGACATTCTGCTCCACTAGCAGGATGGTGGTGCCTTCCTGCTTCAAGCGAAGAAACAGCTCGAACATTTCATCGACCAGGATCGGCATGATGCCTTCGGAGGGCTCGTCGAGCAGGATCATTTTCGGACGGGCCATGAGCGCGCGTGCGATCGCCAGCATCTGTTGCTCGCCGCCCGACATCGATGTGCCGTCCTGATCGAGACGCTCTTTCAGGCGCGGAAAGATGGTCGCAATTTCGTCGATCATCTCCGCCATCCGGTCGCGCCGGTCGCTGGCGATCAGTCCCAAGGCGAGGTTCTCGCGCACCGTCAGTCCCGGTACGATACGGCGGTCTTCCGGCACATAAGCCAGGCCCATGTGAAAGCGCGCATGCGGCGGCAGCATCAGGCATTCCTTGCCATCGAACTGCATGCTGCCGCTGCGTTTGGCCAGCAATCCCATCAGACTGCGCAAGGTCGTGGTCTTGCCGGCACCGTTGCGGCCCATCAGCGTGACGATTTCGCCTTGTGCGACCTCGAACGAAATATCCTGCACGACGTGGCTGCGATCGTAGTACGCATTGAGTCCGGTAACTTTCAGCATCGTCGTTCCTCAGTTCTTGCCCAGATAGACCCGCTTGACCTCGGGATTGTTGCGGATTTCGTCTGGCGTGCCTTCCGCCAGAAATTCGCCGTGATGCAGCACGATCAGACGCTGGCACAGTCCCATCACCAGTTTCATCTTGTGCTCCACCAGAATCACCGTGCGTTCGGTCGCCAGCGAAGCGATCAGATTCATCATCACCGTGGTTTCCTCCGGGGACATGCCGGCGGTCGGCTCGTCCATCAGCAGCAACTTCGGTGCGCAGGCCAGCGCCATCGCGATTTCCAGCGCGCGCTGCTGGCCGTGCGCGAGGTCGGCTGCGGACCGGGCGCGGGAGTCGGCCAAGCCGACCCGCTCGAGCAACGCATCGGCCTGCTCGATCAGTTCCGCCATCGATGCCCGTGCGCGCAGCAGCGAAAAGCGCGCCACCCGCATCTGCGCCGCCACCCGGACGTTTTCATGCGCCGACAACTGCTTGAAGACATTGGTGATCTGGAAGCTCTTGGCGATGCCGATGCGGGCGAACTGGTGTTGATCGAGACCGGTGATGTCCTCACCGAGAAAGCGGATGCGGCCTTCGGTCGGCGCGAAAGCGCCACTGGCGACGTTGAAGAAAGTGCTTTTTCCGGCACCGTTGGGGCCGATGATGGCCGTTAGTTCACCCGGCTGGAATGCCACGCTGACATTGGTCAGTGCCTGGAACTTGCCGAAGCGTTGCGACACGCCCTGGACTTCGAGGATCGGGGTGCTCATTTTGTCGCTCCCGCAACGAAGACGCGGCGCTGTACCCAGGTCACGATCGATCCCCAAATCCCGCGTGGGAAGAACAGTACGAAGATGATAAAGATAACGCCCACCACCGCCATCCAATGCGTGGTCATGGTCGTCACCACGTCTTCCAGGTACAGGAACACCGCAGCGCCGACGAACGGCCCGAAGAACGTGCCCATGCCGCCCAAAAGGCACATCATGACGCCATGCCCGGACTGCAGGTAATGCAGCGAATCGATCGGCACGATCGACAGGTGCAGCGCCCGCAAAGTACCGGCCAGGCCGCAGATGGCCGCCGACAGCACGAACACTAGCAGCTTGGTGCGCGCTACGTCGAAGCCGCAGGCGGCCGTGCGTTTTTCATTTTCGCGAATGGCTTCGATGACGGCACCGAAAGGCGACTGCAGCACGCGTGAAATGAACCACAGCGCCGCCGCCACGAACACCAGGATGATGTAGTACTTGGTAGTGGGATTCAAGAAATCCAGTTGCAGGCCGAACAGGCTGATCGGCTCGACCTTGATACCGCGCAGGCCGTTCTCGCCACCGGTCCAGCGCTCGGCCTTGTAGAAGATATAGTAGACGATTTGGCCCAGCGCCAGTGTCACCATCGCGAAGTAGATGCCACGCGTGCGGATGGCGAGGAAGCCGATCACCACGCCGGCTAGAGCAGCAGCGGCAACGCCGATGCCGATGGCCGGTATCCAGTGAACGTTGTAGCTCACCATCGAGATGCCGGTCATGTAGCTGCCGATGCCGAAGAAAGCGGCATGGCCGAACGACAGCATGCCGGTGTACCCGAACAACAGGTTGTAGCCGACCGCGTACAGGCCGAAGATGAGGATGTTGATTGCCAGCGCCTCGTACGGCATCAGCAACGGAAACACCAGCAGGAACAGGATCACGGCCGCCACGCGTTCGCGTGCGATAAGCCGGTAAGCATTCTGGAAATTAAGCATGGTCAGTTCATCAATCCGGCTTTGCCGAAAAATCCCTGCGGACGGATCAACAGCACGACTGCCATCAATACATAGATCGACAGTTCGGCCAGGTCGGGGGCCACCAGCGCCGTCATACTGAAAACGATGCCGACCAGCAGACCTGCGATCACTGCGCCCGGCAGCGAGCCCATGCCGCCGACCACGGTGACCACGAACGATTCGGCCAGTATCGGGATACCCATTTCAGGGTTGACCGCGCGTGTCGGCGACGCCAGGATGCCGGACAGGCCGGCGATGGCGGTGCCGATGCCGAACACCAGCAACCAGACCTTGGCCACGTCGATGCCCAGCACCCGGACGATTTCGGGATCGCGCGAGCCGGCCCGGATGATCAGTCCGAAGCGCGTCTTTTCGATGAACAACCACAGCGCCAGGATGATGACCGCCGCCGCCACGATCAGGAACAGCCGGTATTTCGG
>JACMQD010000221.1 GCA_014377155.1 Herminiimonas sp. | reverse complement strand
GCACCAGTCCGAATACCTCGAAGCCGAGAAAAAACACCAGCACGCCGGCGTACGCCAGGGCCGGCATGATCATCGGCAGCGACACGTTGAGCGCTACCTGCAGCGGCGAGGCACCGGCTACCCGCGCGGCTTCTTCGACGTCCGAGCCGAGGCTCTTGAGCGCGGACGCGGAATACAGGTAGACATGCGGTACGTGCGTCAGTCCGGCGATGATCACGATGCTGGCGAAGGAATAGACATTCCACGGTTGCACGCCAGTCAGCTGCTGCACCCACGCGGTATAGAATCCGACCGGACCCATCGACACTACGTAGCCGAACCCCATCACCATCGGCGACACGAAAATCGGCACCAGCAGCAACGGCGCGATCCACGAGCGGCCCGGCAAGTCGGTGCGTACCATCAGGAAGGCCAGCATGGCGCCCAGCGGCACCGCGATCAGCGCCAGACCGGAGGCGAGAATGAAACCGTTGATGAACGCTGCGTGGAAATCCGAATCGTCGAAAATGAACCGGTAGGAATCCAGGCTGAACACCTTGTTCGGCATGAAAAACGGCGCCGACAGGAAGCTCTGGTAAAAGATCAGCGTGAGTGGCAGGAAGATGGCGATCGCGGTCAGCGTCACCACGACGCCACGCGGCCAGTTCAGGCGGGAAGTCATTGTTGTCATGATTGTGGGTCCAGGGAGTCATCCCGGCCAAGGGAGAAGCGACGGCATCGGTTCGATGTATTGAACCGATGCCGTCGCATTACGGCGCAATGCAGCGGCGCAACGCCGCCGCAAGCGGGCAGTCAGGAAGGATGCGAAGTGGCTGTGCGCCGCAGCTGCGCTAGCTGCACCTGCGTCACGCTTGACCGCGCATGGCGACGGCGGTTATTTTTTGCCTGCCGCTTCTTTCCATTGCTTCAGAAATGCCAGGCGCTTGGTCTGGTCCATGTACTGCAGCATGCTGACATTGACTTGCAGGGGTTTGAGTCCGGCACCGATTTCCTTGGTCAGATCCGAGGAGGTGGTTTCGCCGACCACGTCGGCGCGGATCGCATACAGCTTCGAATCGTTGGCGATGACGGTCTGGCCGCGTTTGGACAGGATATAGTCGACCCACAGCTTGGCCGCATTCGGATTCTTGGAGGTTTTGCTGATGAACTGCACGCGCGACAGGACCAGCGTGTAATCCTTCGGAATCACGACACCGATGTTCGGGTCTTTCTTGGCCCGCACCAGTGCATAGGAGCCGAGGATGTTGTATCCCATCAGGTTTTCGCCCGAAGAAATCCTTTCCAGCATGGTGCCGGTCGAGGACTGCACGCGCACGTGCGCCGCGCCCATTGCCTTGGCAACATCCCAGAACTTGTCATTGACGCGCGCGTCCTGAGTGATGAACATGAACCCCACGCCAGATTTTTCGATGTCGTAGGTCGTGATCTTGTCCTTGAACTTGTCGAGCTTGGCGGTGATGATGCGGGCAAAATCCGCATGGGTGGCCGGCACTTCGTCGGCGGCGACCAGCTTCTTGTTGTAGACGAACACGGCTGGCTCGAATGTCGTGCCATAGCCGGTGTTGTTCATCGACGCCCATACCGGCAGCCCCGCCAATTCCGGCGACTTGTACTGCAAGCCGTAGCCGTCGGCGATCAGCTTGATTTGCAGGTCCATCGCCGATGACCACATGACGTCGCCAGTGGCGCCGCCTGCGGCTACCTCGGAAATGTAGCGGTTGTAGATCTCGGTCGAATTCATGTCGTTGTACTCGACCTTGACGCCCGGATACAACGCATTGAAATCCTTGATCAGCGGCTCGGCGGCCTTGGTGTCGGTAGCGGCATAGATGATCAGCTTGCCTTCTTTTTTCGCGCCTTCGACGATGGCGGCGTAGTCAGCCGGATAGCCTGCCGGTACCTGGGCCGCGGCATTGAGCGAAATGGCCGCGCACAGTGTGGCGACGGCGAGGGTTAAACCATTTTTCGAGAACATCATGTCTACTCCGTGTTGTTGATTGTATTTGGGGCCTGGTTATCTAACCAGGCCGAGTTCTTTTGCCTGCTTGCCGTAGTTGTCGACGGTCTTGTTGATAAAGTCTGTCAGGGCTTCACCGGTCATCGAGAACGGATAAAGGCCGTGCGCTATGCGCATTTGGTCGAAGGCTGGTGTCGCCATCATGCGATCGAATGCCGCTACCCATTTACGGTAATCGGCGTCCTTAACCTGCGGCCCCATGTAGACACCGCGAATGATCGGCCAGCTGACATCGAAGCCCTGTTCTCGAGCGGTCGGGACATTCGCCAGTGTCCCACTTAGGCGTGCATCCGAGAGCACCGCCAGGACCCGGATCGGGCCGTTCGGGTTGCCAGCGCCGGCCACCATCGATGCTTCCGACGCGTCGCCCGATACGGCTTGCACATGACCTGCCAGCAGCGCGGTAAACGATTCACCGCCGCCTTCGAACGCCACGAATCGCAAACTTTTCGGATCGGCGCCGCCCTGCTTTGCCAGCAACGCGACTTTGATCCAGTCCTGGCTGCCGATGGTGCCGGCGGTGCCGATGGTGACCTTGGCCGGGTCTTTTTTAAACGCATTCACTAGGTCGCGCAAGGTCTTGTAGGGCGAGTCGCTGCGCACGGCGACCATGCCGTAATCGGTACCGACACCCGCTACCCAGCGCACATCGGCCGGCGTCGCCTTGCCGAATTTTCCCTGTGCGAGATTGAGCAGCGATCCGCTCGAAAACACCACCAGCGTATCGGCTTCGGCCCGTCGTTGCGAAATCACCGAGCTCCAGGCCACGGCGCCGATGCCGCCCGGCAGGTAACTGATGCGCATCGGCGCACTGGTGTCCGAAGGCTTGGCGCCGGTTGTCAAGCCTTTTTGCGTCAGCTTGCACGTCAGATCCATACCGCCGCCCGGCTTGGCCGGAACAATACATTCCGGCGCGGCGTGGGCACTTGTCATCGATAGCCAGCAGGCGCAAATCATCAGAAATCGCGGCATCCGAAGGATTGTCCTGAACATCGCTCCTCCCTTGTCGTTGCCAGCGCGCTTGCCGTAGCGCCGCGCCATTCTGTTGGTTCGCCGTTGACCGCACTGGTCCCAAAAACGGTGAATGTCGGTATGATAAAAAAATGGCGGTGCAGCGGATTGTCTCTATCTTGTTTTTCTGATGGACCGACTTTACGCGCCGCTGCTTTCAATTCGCTTTCATTTCACTTTTTTATGGCCGCCCATGCGCATCTTGTTAGTCGAAGATCATGTCGAACTGTCGCGCTGGCTTGCCAAGGCCTTGCACGATGCGCGGTTGTCGGTCGAGTGCGCCATGAATGGTGCCGACGCCGACAGTCTGTTGCACACGCAGGACTATGCGCTGGTGATCCTTGACCTGACATTGCCCAAGATGGATGGGCTGGACGTGCTGCGACGCTTGCGCGCACGTGGCCGCAAGACGCCGGTGCTGATTCTGACGGCGCGCGGCGGATTGAGCGACCGGGTGCAGGGCTTGAACCTCGGCGCCGACGATTACCTGGCCAAGCCGTTCGAACTGGCCGAGCTGGAAGCACGCGTCAAGGCCCTGCTGCGCCGCAGCCAGGGCAACGAAGCTGTCAGTGTGGCGTGCGGTGCCCTGCGCTTCGATACCATCTCGCGTATGTTCACCTACGGCGAAATGTTGCTGGCACTGACACCGCGCGAACACGCCGTACTCGAAGCCTTGCTCATGCGTGCCGGGCGTGCAGTCTCCAAGGATAAATTGTTCGACGAAGTGTTTACGCTCGATGACAACGCCAACCCGGATGCGATCGAAATCTATATCCATCGGCTGCGCAAGAAACTCGAGCGCGCCGGTCCGGGACGCGTCGCCATCACGACCCTGCGCGGCCTCGGCTACCTGCTCGAAGCGCAGGACCGCGCGTGATATCGAGCGAGCGCGCGCCGGATGCGGTCAAGCCGCTCGGCAGCCTGCGCGGGCAATTGCTGCGATGGCTGCTGATTCCGCTCGGCGTGCTGGTGGCCATCGATTCGGTATCGGTGTACGGCAATGCGCTGGACGCCGCCGACATGGCCTATGACCGATCGCTATTGGCATCGACTCGTGCGCTGGCAGAACGGGTGTCGATCATCGATGGCAAGGTAGTCGCCAACGTGCCGTATGTCGCGCTCGACAGTTTCGAAACCGATTCGCTCGGACGGCTGTACTACAAGGTCACCGGCATCAATGGCGAATTCGTTTCCGGTTATGACGACCTGCCCGGCGTGCCACCCGACGTGCCGCGCTCGGACGCCTATCCTGCGCTGGTGCGTTTCTATCATGCGCGCTACCGCGACCAGCCGGTGCGCATCGCCGCATTGCATCAACCGGTCTACGACGACTCCATGCGCGGCATTGCCCTGATCCAGGTTGGCGAAACCATCGATGCGCGGCGCGGTTTGTCGCGCCAGATCCTGTTCGATACCTTGTGGCGCCAGGCCGTGCTGGTCGTGGCCGCGGCACTGCTGGCATGGTTTGCGGTCCGGCTTGTGCTGCGCCCGCTGATGCGTTTGCGCAACGAAGTCGAGGCGCGCGCTAGCACCGACCTGACCGATTTCGATCCGGCGCTGGTGCACAAGGAAGTGCGGCCGCTGGTGGCCGCCATGAACCGTTACATGGAACGCCTGCAAGGACTGATTACCGGCCAGCGGCGCTTTATTGCCGACGCTTCGCATCAATTGCGCACGCCGCTGACGGTATTGAAGACGCAGGCCGAACTGGCCCTGCGCGAAAACGATCCGCAAGCCATGCGCGAAATCGTCGAAAGCATCGCCCGCACGACTGATGCCACCGTGCACCTGGCCAATCGCCTGCTGACGCTGGCACGCGCCGAGCATGGGGCTGCCGAAGGCGGCATGGTGGCGGTATCGCTGGTCGATGTGGCGCGCCAGGTCGGGCTAGAGCTGGCACTGGCAGCGGTCAGAAAGGACATCGACCTGTCGCTCGATGCGCCACTCGAGACAATCATCACGGGGAATGCGTTGCTGTTGCATGAACTGATCGTCAATCTGCTCGACAACGCAATTCGCTATACGCCTGCGGGCGGCATGATTTCGCTGCGCGTCACAGCGGGTACCCAACCTGCTTTCGAGATCGACGATACTGGCGTCGGCATTCCGGTGGCCGAGCGCGAGCGGGTTTTTGCGCCGTTCTATCGGGCCGCCACTTCGCAACAGGTCAATCCGGGCGGCGCCGGCCTCGGTTTGACCATCGTGCGCGATATTGTCGCCTTGCATAATGCCGACCTGACGCTTGATAGCGGTGCTGATGGCCGCGGTCTGCATATTCGGGTAGTTTTTCCTGCCAGCCGGGTTTTAACGCCTGCGGTATAGTGGCGCAAAGCGAGTCCACTCGCCAATGAAGTGAAACCGAATCGCCAGGCCGCGTTTCAATGGCTTTTGCGGTGCCACGATCGACAGTCGATCAACCGGTATGGTTGGCCTTAGAGACGGTGTTTTCAGGGAGCTGACATGATTCAGGCAGGTAAGTTTACGATCCCCGTATCGGCGTTGCTGGTGGCACTGGTTCTGGCCGGATGCGGCGGCGGTGGCGGCAATGGCGGCAATCAGGTAGCGACTGCATCGCCAGCAGTTGCCGTCCCTTCAGCACCGTCAACTGTCACCGCCGATCCGGCCGAGCCGCGCCTGACGAATGACGTCGCCACCGATGGTTTCAACTGGTTCAATTACCGGCGTCGGCAAATGGGGGAAAGCCCTTTGACGCGCAATGCCACTATCGACAACGCGGCGCTCGGTCACTCGAATTACCAACGCATCAATAACACGATCACGCATGTGCAGACGGTCGGCAAGCCAGGATTTACCGGCGCCCAGGTTTCAGACCGGCTGACGGCGGCAGGCTACCGGTTTTCACAAGGCAGTTATGCTTTTGGTGAAGTCATTTCAAGCACTGGCAGGACCACCGGACCGGAAGCGGCCGAAGGGCTGATCGCGGCGATCTATCACCGCTTTGCGATTTTCGACCCCAGTTTCAAGGAAGCTGGCACCGCCACCGCAGCGACGCCGAGCGGCTACACCTACTACACCACCGATTTCACGGTCAACGGTTTGAGTGCCGCGCTGGGCAACGGCAAGTTCGTGGTCTATCCCTTTGCCGATCAGCAGCGTGTGCCGGTCGTTTTCTATAGTGATTTCGAATCCCCCGATCCGGTGCCGGATTTGAACGAAGTCGGCTATCCGGTCAGCGTGCATGCGGATATTACTTCGAAGGTCACGGTCCAGACCTTCACGATCAAACCTCGCAACGGCAACGGCGCACAGTTACGCACCAGACTATTGACCAATGCGGTCGATCGCAATACGCCCGTCTCGGCTGCATCCATCGTGCCGCTCGACGTGCTGGTGCCAGCCACCACATACGATGTCCAGTTCGCGGGATCAGTCGACGGCGTTGCGGTCAGTCGGGTATGGTCATTCACGACTGCGCAGGTAACGTCAAATGCCGCCGGCCCCGCGTACTAGTTTCGGACGCTGGTAAGGTTTTGTATGCGCTCGATCACCTTAGTAGCGAATGCCTCGATGTCCGCGGCAGATATGCTGGCGCGCATAGGTGATCGAACCGTCGCGGCAACGCACTGCGCGACGCACCGGCTGTGGATTTTTTCGGGCGCTGTTGCGGTAGGCACCTTGCGCATTCTTCGGTTGCGCGCTGCCTGAATCGAAATAAACCTGGGCATGTGCAAATGGACTGAAGGCAAGTGTCAGTGCAAGTATGCCGACATACTTTTTCATGGGATGGGTCGCGATCGGTTTTTGTAATTTATTAACAGGCCGTGCGTGGATTGCAGGATCGACCTAACGATTCGACGCCTGACAAAGTTCATGGCCAACAAAAAAAAGGCAGGGGATTCCCCTGCCTTTTTTCATTCTGCCTGATTACTTGGTTGCTGTCGAAGCGTCTGCTTTGACTTCGTCTGTCTTGGCTTTGGCTTTTGTATGTGCCGTGACTTTCTTGGCGTGGGCCTTGGTTTTTGTTTCAGTGTTCTTTGCGGTAGCGACAGCCAGTTTCTTGTCTGCCTTGGCATCTGTCTTCACCTCAGCGGCAGTCGCTTTCGCGTCAGCCTTGGCTTCTTTCGCTTCTGCCTTGACGACTTTGGCGGCTGCGACGGGTGTGGCAGGTGCGGCCGGTGTAACAGGGGCAGTTGCTTGGGCGAAAACGGAGGTAGTGAGCAAGCTTGCAACCAGAATAGCGATCAATTTAGACATGGTGATTCCTATGGAGTAATTCGATTAAAAGATGAATCTGTGAAACTAAGGCAGAAACGCCATCCTAAAAGCAAGCGTTGACGCTCCTTACACGTCGTTACACATGGTGGCGATTTCTGTGCGCTTCCTAATCAAGTTCTCTGATCGGGCGCAGAGAAAGTGCAATCCCGCATATCTGCGTAAATGTTGATATATATGCTATGCAGGTAATCGAACCATTTCAAAATTCCGTGCCCAAATTGACTGTCAAAACGAAACATATCTACTTGTCTTCATTGCATTATCGAATAACGTTTCTATTTAATAATTTCATTATTTTTATGAAATTGATGTCGAGGATGGAATTTAAATAGGAATGGGATGTCACTTGGTTACACTTTGATACTTAATCTCGTTTCTCAATCACAATGGAGGACGCTGTCATGATCGAACATGAGCAAATAGCACAGGAAAGTTACAATCCTAATCGCTTGTTGGACACTTTATTGGAGCGGATGCATCTCAAGAATGATGCTGCGCTTTCAAGAGCACTCGAAGTAGCGCCCCCTGTGATAAGCAAGATACGGCACAAGCGCTTGCCAGTCGGCGCGTCGCTGCTTATTCGTATGCATGAGGTTGCCGACATCAGTATTCGGGATTTGCGGGACTTGATGGGCGACCGCCGCAACAAATACCGTTTAAGTCATGTCCAGGGAAAGCCGAAGACGGTAGATTTGATGGGTGCCGAGGCTGCAGGCGCACTGCATTAAAAGTCGTCCTGGCACGATTGCCAGAACCGGTTGGTGCGCCAGTTGACGCCATTGCACAAGCGCCTGCGACAAGATGGTCGTTCATAACGAATATCTTGTCGCAGGCACGTGAAGCGAAGAAAGCGGAATTGATCCCGGCGAAGAGACCGAAGCGCAACTCTGCATGAAAGAGTCGAGCCACAGGTTTTGACACCGAGGGGTAGCGGATCGACGGAAATGGTCTTCGACGAATACTGTATGTGCGTACAGTATATAGATATTCCGACGCTTGCGTCATCGAAGTTTTAGTAGATTTTCTCGATGCTTATTGATTGCGATTCGTGCCCAGTAAATTCGAAAATTTTGTTC
>JACMQD010000220.1 GCA_014377155.1 Herminiimonas sp. | reverse complement strand
TTAGGCGCGAATGAAGTCCGGAGCACTGCCTCTGGCTGGCATGGCTGGAAATAATTCCATGAGCTGCTTGTCGGAGAGTCGTAAATGGCGCTCGGCGATGTGTGCCAACACGTGACGGAAATCGGTGGTGACCGGAACGTCCCGTCCTTCATACAAATGCGCTTCATCTAACCCCTGCCAATCGCCGTAGACCTTTCCGCCAGTGACAGCGCCGCCCAGAATCCACATCACATTGCCATGACCGTGATCGGTACCGTTGTTGCCATTTTGACGGACCGTGCGACCGAATTCCGACACGACCACGATGGTCGTGCTATCGAACAGCGGGCCCAGGCGTTTGGCCAGAATTGCCAAACCCTGGCCGAGCGGCGCAAGGCGATTGGCCAGTTGGCCCGTGCCCGCCCCTTGATTGGCATGGGTATCCCATCCACCCAACGCCATGAAGGCAAATTGCACTTTCGGATCTTTGCGCATCAGCGTCGCCAGACGCGCGGCGTCATCGGGAAAACCGTTCGGCAGCGGCGCGCCGCCATCCGCCAACTGGCTTTCGCTCTCCATCGACGCCATTACTTCCTTGTGTGCCACCTGCGCTTGTTGATAAATTTGCGCAAAGCGATCGTTGGTCTGGTAGAGCTGATCGAAGGCATTCGCGATGTGCGGGCGGTCGAGCAGCGTCGCGCGGGTACCGGCAGGTCCTGATGCGATGTTGGTCGCCACTGCGCGTCCTGAGAGAATACGCGGCATGACCGGACCGATGCTGATTGCGCGGGTCGGTACGCTCGCTCCACCCGATACCGTCAATAAACGATTCATCCAGCCATCTTGCGTACCCTTGCGACTCGGCGTGCCTGATTCGACGTAATCCTGTGCATCGAAATGAGAGCGTGTCGGGTCCGGTGAGCCGGCCGCGTGGACAAATGCCAGCTTGCGCTCGCGCCACAATTCCTGCAACGATCCCAATGCCGGATGCAGTCCGAAATAGCCATCCAGATCTAGTGCGCCGTTTTCTTGGCCGGGTCGGGCTACGGCGATCGTTGGCCTTAAGCGGTAATAATTGGCGTCACCGTATGGCACGACGACATTGAGGCCGTCGACTGCACCACGCAGCATGATCACGATTAATTTTCGCGGGTGCGCCGACGCGATATCCGGCGCCATGGCCCAGGCATCGGGTCCGATGGACATCAGACTGCCACTGGTGATAGCCATCGCTTGCAGAAAATGTCGTCGATCCATCATGCTCTCCCGTCAATAATCTTTCAATGCCGCATGAAATCCGGACTGCCGAGTAACAATGCTGCGCGCAATGGCAGTGGATTGTTTGCTACGGTTGACCGGGTACGCTGTGAAATAGTACTTCCTAGCGTCGCCATCAATCGGCCGGCATCCACTACATTGCCTGCGCTGCGGTCAGGATTGCTGTCATCGGATCGCGTCATGCGCTCGAGCTGCCGCTTGCCCATGCCGTTCATGTCGTTCTGGTCAACTGGTTTTTCCAGAGCCAGTCGACCAGAGGCCAGCGCGGTTGCAAAATTAATCCGACGGGTCAACGCATCTGGATTGAGCCATGCCTGTTCGGTATTCTTGTACCCGTCCGGTGTCGGGCAGCCGTACAACGGCATGCCCAGTTGTGCCAAGGTACCTAGTAAAGGACGAATATTCTTGACATCCACCTCGGCGGCGCGGGCGGTAGAGACGACGTATTGATAAGGCGTTTTGAATTTGGTGCCGACATGATCCGGCGACCAGAATTCCGGGCTGCCAAGCAACGTGCGCAAGACCGCCGTGATATCGCCTTTACTTTCGACAAAGCGCTCCGAAAGATGTTTTACAAGCGAAGCCGGTGGTTCGTCGGCAACGAAATACTGCGCCAGCTTGTAGCTGATATGACGCGCAGTTGCCGGATGGCTCGCCAGGACATCCAGTGCCCATTCTCCTTCATCCTGACCATGAGCCGACACCTGATGTCCGAGCCAGTGCTTGTCACCCGAATCATGCCGTCGAAGATCGAACGCAAACGTCCTGCCACCGCGCATCATGTCACGCGGGTTGAAGGTCCAGCCTGTGAACATGCGAGCCAGTTCCGTGACGTCGGTCTGACCATAACCGCCATCGACGCCAAGGGTGTGCAGTTCCATGAGCTCGCGCGCGTAGTTTTCATTCAAACCGCTGGCCTTCGCCCCTTGCTTGCGCACTGTGTCGGGCTGGTAGCCGGACGCTACCGATACCCAGTTGTCGAGATAGAAGAGCATGGCCGGGTGCTTGGCCGTGGCGCCCAGCAAATCACGAAATCGCCCGAGAGCGAAAGGCCGGATCGCGTCGCGCTCGTAGCTAGTCACCAAGCCGCGATCCAGTCCTTTTCCGGCAAACACATTAAAATGATTGAACCAGAAATCCACCATCACTTCTTCGAGTTGCCGTGGACTATCGATTGCCCGCGCCAGACGTGCTTCGGCTGTCTGCTCAGCGATGCGCTGGTACGTTGCGCGGCGCATCTGCTTGCCGTCCTCCCCATCGTCTTTACCCGCTTTTTGCGCTGCCATGAACTGGGCGAGCAGTTCGCCTGCCGGCGTGGCTGGAACGGTCAGGTTACCGAGTCGCTCGCTCAAGCTTGACGGCAAGGGAATGCGGCGGGGGTCGAGCTGCGCCTCGATATAACGTTCCACCCCGACGTTGACAACCAACTCGACATCGCCGGGTTTCGGACCGTATCCAATGCGGTTCAGCACATGCAACGCCCGCTGCTGCTCCGATAAACCCGCTGCGCTCACCGGCCCCACGATCACGACAGTACAGATACCCAACAGCAGTTTGGCAACCCATTTCATGGTCCATGTCCTTTGGATGAGGGCACGCTATTTAACTGAATGACTCGACATCGACCGCTGGCATGGCAGGAAGCGATGCCGACGGCCCATTACCTTTGGCGAATTGCGGATGATTCAGAATCAGCTTTTTGTTTAACCGAGGTCAGGCAAATGTGTTTTTATAAGAAGGCGTTAAACAAATAAGCCGCCAGTCCGCCGATATTATTGTGGCGACACAAATTCAGAGGCTACACGCGATTCTAATCCGACGTCACGTTTCTGATGTAACGAATTGTTGCCAGCTGGATCGTCCGTACAAATGGGGTCTTCATTGCAGTTGCGCGCCTATCGCGCCAACGGCTTATCGAGCACCGCTACCGCCGTTTTCAGGCAAATAGATCAATCTTCAAGAAACCCTCGGCTGTGTGACTGTGCGTCACTAGTTAGCACTGTGCGTTCAAGCATATTGGGCTTCACCGTTTCCCAATGACCAATTTTCCTTTTTAACCTCGATCGGATTAATGATAACGTCTTCACGTCGCATCCCTAAGCGCGCGTGCAAACCATCCGCAATCGCTTTGTAGTAAATCTTCTTGCGTTCCAATGTTGACGACGTTGATTCTGTATTTGCGGTAAGCTTTTCCCCATGGATATCAATAGCGATTTCGAAAAGCGTGTTGTGCAACGTGCGCATGAGGCCGTCTGGACAGCGTCACCGCTACCGGGCGTGGAACGACGCATGCTCGACCGCATTGGCGGCGAGGTGGCAAGGGCGACGAGTATCGTTCGATACGCCGCGGGTTCGCATTTCGAACGGCATGTGCATGGTGGAGGCGAAGAAATCTTCGTGTTGGAAGGTGTGCTCTCCGATGACCACGGCGACTACCCTGCCGGGACTTATCTGCGCAATCCGCCGGGCACCAGCCATGCACCGTTTTCACGCGACGGCTGCACCCTGTTCGTCAAGCTGTGGCAGTTTCAGCCCGACGACGGGCTGCCAGTGCGCGTCGATACGTCGACTGCGAACTGGTATCCGGGACTGGTTCCGGGGCTGTCGGTGATGCCACTGCATGAACACGAGGGCGTCAGTACGGCGCTGGTTCGTTGGGCGCCGGAGACGCAATTCAAACCGCATACGCATTTCGGCGGCGAGGAAATTCTGGTTCTGGAGGGCGTGTTCCGCGATGAAAACGGTGAGTATCCGCAAGGTACCTGGCTGCGCAGTCCTTGCGGCAGCCGGCATACGCCCTATACCGCTGCGCAAGGCGCAGTAATTTATGTGAAGGTCGGGGCAATGGCGGCGCAGTTCGTGGCGATGCACTAGCGTACTTGACCTTTTATAAATCCATGAATACAAAGTAGGTCGAAATATTTCGTTCTGTATTTAAAAGTCATGATGTGCCGATGGTGAGAACTGCCACAACGGAATGTGGCGTTGCGATGTCGAATCTCGCAACTACGCTATTGTTCCGCGTCAATGATGGTATCTTGATTGTCTCACTGTCGCCCGCCCCTACGGCTCTGTCTTTCACTATGCTAGAAACAAGTTCGACGCTTCGCCACCTTCCCCGGCCTCATCCAGACATTCTCTACGGTAACAATGATCCCGGTTTGCTGCGCGAGGAAATCCTCGCCGATCTTCTGGAAAATACCGCACGCCGCATGCCCGATAAAGTCGCCCTGATTTTTGGCGAACGCATGCTCACCTATGGCGAACTGGACCGACTGGCAGAACTCGCGGCGGGTCGTCTGGTGGCGGCCGGCGTGCGCGCCGGCCATATCGTCGGCTTATGGCATGAACGCGGCATCGAATTGCTGGTCATGCAAGTAGCGATCGCCAAGGCCGGCGCTGCCTGGTTGCCAGTCGACCAGGATACGCCGGTCGAGCGTTTGCAGGTATGCCTCGACGATGCCGATGCCCGCGGTTTGATCACGAGCGCGGCGCTCGCGATGCAGTTGCAGACGCCACGTTGCGAGGTCTGGTTATCACAGGCATTACTGACCGAAGCGGACGGCGGCGAAATTTTGCCGAAGCGCGCGGCCGTCTCGCCCGACGCTCCCGCTTATGTCATTTACACGTCGGGCTCGACCGGCAAGCCAAAAGGCATTCTGATTTCGCAACGCAGCATCTGCCACTTTCTGCGCAGCGAAAACCAGGTATTGCGCATCGATGCCGACGACCGTGTCTACCAGGGTTTTTCACTGGCTTTCGACATGTCGTTCGAAGAAATCTGGATTGCTTACCTGGTCGGCGCCACGCTCTGGATAGGTGCCAAGGAAATCACCGGTGACCCTGAGACGCTGCCGCGCCTGCTGGCGGCTAATCGTATCAGCGTGCTGCATGCGGTGCCGACCCTGCTGGCACTGTTCGCCGAAGACGTGCCGACCCTGCGCCTGATCAATCTGGGCGGCGAAATGTGCCCGGAGTCGGTCGTGACACGCTGGTCGCACAGCGGACGGGAGATCTTTAATACCTACGGCCCGACCGAAGCCACGGTGTCGGCAAGTCTGGCACGCCTGTTCCCAGGCGAACCGATCACGATCGGCACGCCCCTGCCGAATTACGGCTTGCTGGTCATCGGTACCGAAGGACCCGTTCTAAGCCTGCTGCCGCGCGGCGAAACGGGCGAGCTGTGCATCATCGGTCCGGGCCTGGCCAGAGGCTACCTCGGCCGCCCTGACCTGAGTGCGGAAAAATTCCTGGCCAATCCCTGGGCTTGTGGCACGCATGATGCGCGGCTCTACCGCACCGGCGACCTGGCACGCATCGATACGGACGGCCAAGTGCAATGCCTGGGGCGTACCGACGACCAGATCAAGATTCGCGGCTTCCGCGTCGAGCTCGGCGAAATCGAAGCGGTGCTGGCGCAGCAACCCGGCGTCGGCACCGTAGCCGTACTGCTACGCCAGGACGATGGCATCGACCTGCTGGTGGCTTACCTCGTGCATTCCGGTGAACTGGACCGGCCGACTCTGCGTCAGGCACTGGCGGCGCAGTTGCCTCCCTACATGGTGCCGGCCCGCTTCGAGGTACTCGAGCGCATGCCGCGTCTGACTTCAGGCAAGATCGACCGCAAGCAGCTCAGGGCCCTGCCCCTGCTGGCCCAGCAAGAAGTGGCAGGTGAATCCGATGTGCCTGAGACAGCGGCCGAGACAGCACTGTTTCGCGCATTGGCGACACTGTTCCCGGGCCAGCCCATTCGTCGCGGGCAAGATTTCTTTACCGATCTGGGCGGACATTCTTTCCTTGCCGCGCGGCTGGCGTCGGCCCTGCGCGCCGATCCGACCTATGCGCATGTGACGGTGCGCGATATTTATCAACACCGCAACATCGGCAAGATCGCCGCCGTGCTGGCCGAAGTTCACGACAGCACTGTCGCCGAGCCCGACTGGACGCCGCCGCCGGCATGGCGCCGCTGGACTTGCGGCTTGGCCCAGGCGGCTGCCGTACCCGGCCTGGTCAGCGTGCGCATGGCGCAATGGCTGGCGCCGTTCTTCACCTATCACTATTTCACCGGCGACCCGAGTGATTCGATCGCGCTCGCCGTGGCCGCATCGCTCGGTGTATTTTTACTTGCTACGGTGCTCGAATTCGTCATTGCGATCGCGGCCAAGTGGGTCATTGCCGGGCGACTCAAAGCGGGTGCCTATCCCCTGTGGGGATGGACCTATTACCGCTGGTGGCTGGCAGACCGGTTTATGGAAGGTGCGCCGGTCTACATGCTGAGCGGCTCCTCGTTGCATAACTGGTGGCTGCGCGCACTCGGCGCCAAGGTCGGCAAGGATGTCATTGTCGGCTCCATGACCTTGCGCGTGCCTGACTTGCTCAGCATTGGTGACGGCGCCAGCATCGGCAATGCGGTCAATCTGGAAAACGCCCGGGTGGAGCGCGGCCAGCTCTTGCTGGGGCGGATCGACATCGGCGCCGATGCCTGCGTTTCGTCGTTTGCCGTCCTCGAAGGCAATACCGCGATTGGCCGCGAGGGCCACGTGGAAGGCCAGTGCGCCCTCGCCGATGGTACCCGCGTGCCGGACGGCCGGGTCTGGGGTGGCTCCCCCGCGCGCGACATGGGGCCCTATGTTGCCGACTTGCCGCCGCGACCAGCCGTGTCGGAACTGCGCCTGGCAGGCGAACTGGTGTTCTTCGTGCTAGGCATCCTGCTCGTGGCCACGCTGTTTTTCATGCCAGTGTTTCCGAGTTTTATGCTGATCGACCGCTTCGACGAATACGACGTTCTGCCATGGCTGATACGCGACACGATCAGTGCGCAGATTGCCCGCTATTTCGTACTGGCGTTCCCGGCCAGCGCCGTGCTCATCGTGCTGACCGCGTTGATTTCGTCGGCAATACGGTGGAGCGCGCTGCCACGGCTCAAGCCAGGCCGTGCTGCCATTCACAGCAATACCTATTGCGCCAAATGGCTGGTGGGCCAGATCCAGGAGTCGAGCCTGAACGTCCTCCACGGCATTTACGCCACGGTGTTCGCGCCCTACTGGTATCGCCTGCTGGGTGCGAAGGTCGGTCGTGACGCCGAAATTTCCACTGCACTGGGCGTCGTGCCCGACATGCTGACCCTGGGCGATGAGACGTTCATTGCCGATGCCGTCATGCTCGGCGACGAGCAGATCGACCGTGGCTGGATGACCATGTTGCCCACCGTGATTTCACACCGCAGCTTCGTCGGCAACGGCAGTTACGTACCGGATGGCACGGTCCTGCCCGAGGGCGTGCTGATCGGCGTGCATTCCCATACGCCGGACAATGCGCGCATGGCAGCGGGCGACACCTGGCTCGGTTCGCCCCCGATCCACCTGCCGGCGCGCGAGACGGTTGCCGGCTACCCGGAGTCGCTTACCTATCGCCCTTCTCGTCTGCGGCGTCTGGGACGTACGCTGATCGAATCGTTTCGTATCGTCGCGCCGCATGCGGTGGTGATCGCGGTAGGCTACACAGTCGTGCTCGACGTCATGCCCGTAGCGGGCGCAGGACGCTGGGGCCAGGTCGCGCTCGCCCTGACCCAGGCCGGGCTAGTGTATGGCTGTGGCAACTTTATCTTTGTAATGATGTTGAAATGGGTAATGGTCGGCCGGTATACCAAACGCGCCGCGCCGATGTGGACGCCTTTCGTGTGGCTGTCCGAAGGCGTGACGAACATGTACGAAGGTATCGCGGTGCCGAATTTCATGCGTTACCTGCGCGGCACGCCCTGGCTGCCGATAGCATTCCGGCTGTTGGGAGCGAAAATGGGACGCGGCGTGTACCTCGACACCACCGACATCACCGAGTTCGACTGTGTGCACATCGGTGACTATAGCGAGCTCAATGCCCTGTCCTGTCCACAGACCCATCTGTTCGAAGACCGCGTCATGAAAATCGACCGGGTCGAGATCGGCGCCAAGGTCTACATGGGACCCCGCAGTGCCGTGCTCTACAGCGCAAAGGTCGGCGACAATGCCTACCTCGGCCCCCTGACCTTGGTCATGAAAGGCGAACACATCCCGGCCGGCTCGCGCTGGAGCGGATGTCCCGCGGTACCCGCGAAGGCATGATCGGCCCGATAGAAGGCCAGTTGCTGATCGACGTCGTACACCCCGCGGGCACTGGCAGGCCAGAAGCAAGGCGCAGCATCCGCTCGGCAGTGCAGCAGGCCGCTGCCATGCTACTGGATGTTGCCCGCGAGCGCGTCTGCCTGTCAGCTGTGCCGGGAACACGGCCTTGCCTGTTTCTCGATGGCCTTGCCTGTGCGCTCTACGTATCCATCAGCCATGCGGAGCGCCTGTCCGTTGCCGCGCTCGGTAGCGACGCCCCGCTGGGTATCGATCTGATGGCGCATGAACAGGTGGCCGACTGGCGTGCGGTGACAGCCGATTATCTGGGACCGCTGGTGCTGGCCGAGCTGGAGGCCACAGTGCCGGCGCAGCGTATGGCTGCCCTGGCACGCGCCTGGTGCGCACGCGAAGCAGCGCTCAAGGCGCTCGGCCTTCCTCTGCAGGAATGGACCGGCGCCGCGCTGCCCTGTCGAATTGTCGAGCTGGATTTCTGGCCGGGCCATGCGGCGTGCCTCGCCATGGCGCCAGTACTGCAATCACCTGTCCGCAGCTACTAGAACAGAGCGCATCACGGCGTTGACGCGCAATTTCTCCGACTCTTAGCACTTGGCTATTTTTGATCCACCTCAAAGAAATCGAAAAGGTCAGTCCGTACACTCATCGCAAGCCCGTCACTTTTCCTGCAGACCATGGGGCACCGGCAGCGAACATCGCCACTCATCCGGCAGACCGCGCGCCGCTGACGTTCGTGCTGCAATATCTTTTGTCGCCTGTCACTTTGGCGCGTCTTTTCGAGGAGTGTCACATGTCCTATAAAACCATACTCGTGCATTTGGACGGCTCTGAGCGGGCAACGGAGCAGCTCAAGCTCGCGGCCAACCTGGCCATACAATTCGATGCACACTTGATCGGCGCGGCCGTCACCGGCATCTCCGCCGAGACCTACATGCCCGACACCATGGGAGGCGAAGGACTTTACTTGAGTAGCGCCCTGGATTATCTGCGAGACCATGCCAAACTGAGCCTGGCCACATTCGAAGAAACGGCTCGCAGCATGGCCGTGCAGTCATTCGAAAAGCGGGTGGTCGATGACGAAGCAGGCGCGGGCCTTAGCCTGCACGCGCGCTATTGCGATTTGGCAGTCATCGGTCAAGTGAATCTGGACGCGCTCCCACCTTATCTGCGTGCCGATTTTCCCGAATATGTGCTGATGAATTCCGGCTGTCCGGTATTGATCGTTCCTTACACCGGTCGGTTCGATCACGTGGCGAAAAAAGTGCTGGTCGCGTGGGACGCCAGCATCGAAGCAAGCAGGTCGGTCGCGGCAGCCATTCCCTTGCTGCAAAAAGCGGACATCGTGCATCTGGTAGTCTACAAAACTGCCCACCAGGTTGGCGCCCATGGCCAGCAGCCCGGCGCGGATATTGCGCTGCGCCTCGCACGGCACGGCGTCAACGTCGAGGTTTTGCAACAGACCTTACCGTCCGACATCGACATTGGCAACGCGCTCCTGTCCCACGCGGCCGACATCGGTGCCGACGTGATCGTGATGGGCGGATATGGTCATTCACGCTTCAGGGAAGTCATATTGGGCGGGGTCACGCATACGATCCTGAACTCCATGACCATCCCGGTATTCATGTGTCACTGAGGCCAATTGTTCGGCCATTGTCGCCTTGGGCTTTTGAAAAGTCTAGAGTCTGAATACGGCGTTCGTTCCCGCTGCGCTGCTCGGCCTCGGACACCGCAGCGGGGATGGTTTATTCGGATGCCTTTTCGTTCTAAAATCATCTACCCTGACGATCGACATTGGTGATTCAAAATATCTTGCAGATTGCCGTATCGGCCATGCGCCATGCACTGTCAACCGCAACTATTTCGCCAGGCCACCTCGAAGGCCGCCATGGCCTGTACCACCGTCAAGGCACCAGGCTCAACCACACTTCGTTGTGGCGCAGCGGCGGCGGCACGAAGGGAGCGTCATAGCGTGCAATGACAGGCTCGCCGATGGGTGTCAACGCTGCATCGACAACCGCCCGCCGCAAGGTATCGATGTGCTCTTGATCGTTGCTCTGTGTCCAGCGGCCGCTGTAGGTAATGACTGCATAAAGCTGACCCGGCTGTTCGCGCAGACGCACGCGGGCGTTGTTCGGGATCGGCAAGGTCGCCAGTGTTTCGCCGCGCGGCATGGTGAATTGCACGATGAACCCGCTACCGTCGCCTGTCGCGGCGCTGGCACTCTGCGTCACGGGCGCGGTCATGGCAAGTCGCACTGGCTCTGGTGTCGTCGTAACAGGTGCATTCGTCACCGGCGCAGTCATCGCCAGCTGGCGTCGACCTTGGTTGCCGCCGAAAATGTAGGCCGACAGCAGCGTGAATCCCTGGCTCCCCACCTCACTGGCCGGTCCGGGCACCGTGACCTCGGCCACGATGTATGGCGCGTACTGGCGAACCTCGAACGCTGGATAGCGCTTGACAACCGTATAGACCGGGCCGTCTGCTGCGACAGCCTCCGCGACGGCCACCACCAGCGCGGCCGGTAGGGTGTGCAGGAACTTCATGACTGGCGACGCCGAGATGGCGCCTCACGTTGAGTAAGATGCTCGGCGCGACGCGAAAAGCGACTTTGACCGTGAGCATTTGTGTGTAATGGTGTGATGGCAGTGCTCCTGTTATCAGTGTAAACAATCAAAAACCACTAGCCGGTACGGTGGCGGGCACCAGTTGCCCTGGGCTCCGCGGCCAGTAACACAGCTCGGCCGCGATCGGTGTCCCTGGGCGTCGTACCACAAAAGTAATACTACCCTGTTTAGCGCGAGTAGAGCCTGTCGATGTCCGCGGCAAAATGGTGAGCCAGATTCAGGCGTTTTAGCTTCAGAGTCGGGGTCAGCAGGGAATTCTCGCTGGTCCAGGGCGTGCGGCTGAGAATCACCGCGCGTGGCTCGGCATAGCGCGGAAAGCCCTTGGTCAGTGCGTGCAGATGCGTCAGGGCCAGTGTTACGGCACTGCGCGCACGCAGGCTTTCGTCGGCTTCAGGGTCCAGCGTCAGTTCGGCCGCCATCGCGGTCCAGCCGGCGGCGCTCAGCACCACCGCGCACCCAATGAATGGCCGGTTCTCGCCGAACGCATAGGCCTGCTCGAACAGGGCGCTGCTGGTGATCGCCTGCTCCAGGTCGGCGGGCGCGATCTTCTCGCCAGTCGAGGTGACGATAATCTCCTTGATACGTCCCAGGATGCGAAGACGCCCACCCTCGATTGCGGCCTGATCGCCCGTGCGTAGCCAGCCATCGATAAAGGCGGCCGCCGTATCGGCCTCGCGCTTCCAGTATCCGCGCATCACCAAGCGCCCCCGCACTTGCAATTCGCGGTTCTCGCCGATCCTGACCTCGACTCCGGCCAACACTCTGCCGATGGTAGCGGGATCGTTGTCGGCAAGGCCGTTGGCTGCCACCACGGGGGATGTTTCCGTCATGCCGTAGCCCTGCAGGATCGGCAAACCGAGCCCGAGAAAACAGTGTGCGATCGGTTGCGACAGCGCCGCTCCACCGCTTACCGCCACGCGCAAGCGGCCACCGAACCGGTCCCGGATGCCGGACGCCACCAGCCTGTCGAGCAGCGGCCACAAGATCGCATCGACCAGCCTGAATGCACCAGCCGGCACCGGCAGGTGCTGCGCACGGCAAAAGCGGCGCCAGCCAAGCCGATGGGTCGCGTGGAACAAGCGCGACTTCAGCGGCGCGCCGAGCAGCTTCGACTCGATCGCGGCATACACCCGTTCATAGATACGCGGCACAGAGACCAGGATCGTCGGACGCACCACTTGCATGTCTTCGGCCAGCAACGTCGCCGAACGGGAATGCGCAACGCAACAGCCAGCGGCAATCGGCAGATAATAGCCGACGGTGCGTTCGAAGGTGTGCGACAGAGGAAGGAACGACAGGAATACATCGTGCGGCACCGGTGTCACGCGCTGCAAAATGGATTTGACGTTTTGCAGCACATTATCGTGCGTCAGCATCACGCCCTTGGGCTTGCCTGTGGTACCTGACGTGTAGACCAGCGCGGCCAAGTCGTCGGGTTTGGCTGCTCGGCGCACATTTGGCGCGCTGCCTGACGACGCGATTAACCAATCCTGAAATGCCGATACGCTACCGGAACCACTCGATGGCAGAGCGGCGGACCAGCTTTCCAGGATGACGACTTGGCGCAATGCTGGCAGCGCCGTGTCCGTGCTGACGATGGCCTGCCATTGCGCGGCGGTTTGTACAACGAGCAGCGACGCTTCGCTGTCCGCAAGGATGTAGGCGATGCTCGCTGGATTATCGAGCGCGTGCATCGGTACCGGCACACACGCGCTGGCCAGCGCGGCCTGGTCGAAGGCGACTGCATCGATCCCATTTGGCAACAGGATGGCGATACGGGCGCCATGTTCCAGCCGCTGCCGGTCGAGTGCGATGGCGACGCGTTCCACCTGGTCCGCGATTGCTTGCCAGGATATCGGTATCCAGATCGCAGTGGTCTCATCGAACGACAGGTAGGCCGGCGCGAGCGGGCTTTCTTTCACGCGCCATGCGAAAAGTTCGGACAAGGTGCGAACGGCAATCAGCGGATCGCTGAGGCTGGTATTGATCGAAGTGTTCATTAAGGGCACATTAAGGGCACAAGGCCGGGTAATTTGAGAAGCCTGAAACCAGGTCGAAGCGGCGCACGGAGAACATGTATCTGGCGGCCCGATCCACCGCCACCGCCACCGCCAGCCGCGGTAGCAAAGTTTGAACGCACTGCCCTGTAGATGGGAGCGCTGCCCGCCCGCCGAATCCCACCCTCAGCCCAAGCCTGGCATTATCCTAACCTGTGGCCCAACAAGTGTTCAATGGGCAGGACATCACGATGAGAAACCCCTCGTTGCAAATACGCTTGCGTCAATCATCCATCTATAGTGAAACCGATCCGGGGGTTCGTCGCACCCGATTTTTTTATTACGTTCATGAATACCAGCGCGATAGCTGGCAAGATCAATGGCGACAGCGGGGAACGAAAAATGAAAGCTGCCGCACAACGCAAACGGCATTCTTGCAAGCGGCCGCGCATGAGAAAACTCAGTCGTTGGCGTTTTGACGATAAAGGTAATCGATTGTCCTCGCCAGCGCAGCACATGTTTTACGCGATCGATCGCCGGCACCTGGATCAGGTCAATTTTGCAGTGCCTGGAATCGTGTCGACAAATAATTTCGCTGCAGTCCTGCCAAAATTCTGCCTCACGGCTGAGCGGCAATATTCATGCTCCCTCGTCTATCAATCCATGCGCGGAATGCGGCAAGCGCACTCTGCGGCAGATCCGTATGACGTCGCGTTTCCCGTATCCGGCGCGGTTCGATAATTTTTCAACCAGGATGCAAAACTGATTGCTCGGAACGTGATGGTGAGCGCGATTCTAAAACTGAGCGTCTGCGATTTCTTTGATATAGATCAAAATTCCTAACCGGGTATCGGGTGTCTAATCTCGCCGTGGACAGTAGTGCCTGTGACATGATCGGCTGGTCGCTTTAATGACACTTCTAAAACGCCGTGGCTATCGCTTTTCTGTCAACTTATGGCTGGCCGAGGCCGCCCGCCTCGCCAGATCATAATAGGGATACGCACGCCGGATATGCGGTCCAAAGTTCGATGCGCGGACGTGAGCGGTTTGGGTAATTCTGTAGCATTGAAGTTCGACATAAGTGAGACAGATCAGTGAAGACCACATCGCCGTACCGCAGGAAGCTGGTTCTCGCGGCGGCCTGCGCCATTGCCACGCCGTCGTTGACGGCTTGTTCATCGAGCGAGGCCGAGCAACGCGCTGCGAAAACCCTGAGAACCACGAGGAACCGATCGTCCGCCACCGCTGCGAGCGCATCGCAGGATCTGGTGCATTGCGCCATCCTGGCACCATCGAGCCACAATACCCAATGCTGGCGTTTTCACATCGCCGACAAGTCCATTGCCATTTCGCCCGACCTTAGTCGCCGCTGCCCGGCCGTCGACCCGGACGACCATCACCTCTTCGTCTCGCTCGGTTGTGCTGCTGAAAACATGGTGCATGCCGCTCTGGCACAAGGACGGTACGGCGAACCGCAGTTCGATCCGGTATTACGGTGTTCGTCTCCGCGCGCAGTGACAAGGCGCACTGGGTCGAAACTGGCCGTTGCTACGAACGGTTCGCGCTGCAAGCGACCGTTTCGGAGAATCCGCAATGCGTTCCTGAATCAGCCCGTCGAAGTCGTGCGATCCGGCCGCAGTTCGCGGCCTGTCTCGGCATCCCCAGCCCGCAGCGACCCGACCTGGTGGTGCGATTCGGACGCGGACCCGCCATGCCGCTGTCGATGCGGCGCCCGTTGCAGTCAGTGCTGATCTGAACGCCCGCAGTGCCGGAGAATAATCATGAACTGGTTGGAATGGACGGCCGTCGTCGTTGGCAGCCTGGTGGCCGCCTTTGCGGGTCTGGCCGCGTACGGCAGCGTACGCTGGGCTAGTGTGACCGGGGCAAAAATGGCAGCGCTCGACGCCACCCGGAAGCCATCGCCTGCCGGCCTCGCGCATACCTACGACGCATGCGAAATCGACAACCTGCCGTCGCCTGTTCAGCGCTACTTTCGTACCGTACTGACGGACGGCCAGCCACTGATCGCCGTCGCAACCTTCGCGCTCACTGGCAAGATCAACATGTCGGCCGATTCGTCGACTAACGAAAACTGGAAGCCATTCACCTCGACGCAGCGGGCTATTACCCACGGCCCTGGCTTTCTGTGGAACGGCCACGTGGCGATGTTACCTGGTGTGACCGCCCACGTACACGACAGCTACCTTGCCGGCGAGGGCGCGCTGCATGCGGCCGTGCTCGGCATATTTACGGTGGCTTCGGTGCAGGGCGGCGGCGAGATCGCCCGCGGTGAACTGATGCGCTATTTTGCCGAAATGCCGTGGTATCCGACGGCGCTGCTGCCCAGCCAGGGCGTGCGCTGGACGGCAGTGGACGACCGGTCGGCGCACGCCACGCTGGTCGACGGTCCCATCGCGTTGACCTTGCTGTTCAAGTTCGATGACGCCGGGCTGATCCGATCCGTCCATGCCGACGCGCGCGGCTCGGGCGCGGGCAAGGACATGGTCATGCTGCCTTGGGTCTGCGGTCTCTCGAACTACCAGATGCGCCACGGGATGATGGTGCCGACCCGAGGCGAAGCCGCGAAAGGCGGTCAGGCTTATTTTGTAGGCAACCTCAGCTCGTTGGCCTATGATTACGTTGGCCTATGATGCAATGCTTGTCAAAGACGCATCGACATCGCGTGGTATGCACGCCTTTTCGACATCGGCGCATGGCCCGCAGTCGAGCAATCCAGACCAGTGCCATTTGTTGTCACCGATTCACGTTAAAGAGACTCGCATGCCAAAAATGATATTTGTCAATTTACCCATTTACGACCTCGCCCGTTCAACGACGTTTTATCAAGCGCTGGGTGGCACCAAGAACCGAAAATTTTTCGGACGAAACGTCCGCCTGCATGGTTTTTTCAGAATCGATATATGCCATGCTGCTGACGCATGAAAAATATCGTCGCTTCACGTCCAGGCCGATTGCAGATACCCATGCGACCAGTGCTGCCCTGCTTACCATGAGCGTCGATAGCCGTGACGAGGTCGATGCCACTATTGACCGTGCAGTGGCAGCCGGCGGGCAAGCTGACCCGAATCCCCAACAAGACCACGGATTTATGTTCGGGCGCTCGATACAAGACCCCGATGGCCACGTGTGGGAGATTTTCTGGATGGATCCCGCCAATGCGGGTGGCGCTTAGATCGAATAAGTTGGGAGCGTTTTGTTTCGTGGTTCTGCCTGTAACCGCTGCGTCACCTGGAGAAATGCAATGCAAAGCAAACCTGTTGGTTGGTTCGAAATTTATGTGCAAGACATGACGCGCGCCAAGACGTTTTACGAAGCGGTGTTCTCCATGCAATTGGAAAAATTGGAAAGCCCCGATTCAAATATCGAAATGTGGTCGTTTCCCGGTCCGATGGACGATAGCAACGGTGCTTCCGGCGCACTGGTGAAAATGGACGGTGGGCCTTCTGATGGCAACAGCGTCATTATTTATTTCATGTGCAAGGACTGTGCGATCGAAGCGGGTCGCGTGTCGTCGAATGGCGGCAAACTCACGAAGGAAAAATTTTCTCTTGGGAAATTCGGCTTCGCTGCACTG
>JACMQD010000219.1 GCA_014377155.1 Herminiimonas sp. | reverse complement strand
GCCGTCGCCATGCGCGGTCAAGCGTGACGCAGGTGCAGCTAGCGCAGCTGCGGCGCACAGCCACTTCGCATCCTTCCTGACTGCCCGCTTGCGGCGGCATTGCGCCGCTGCATTGCGCCGTAATGCGGCGACATCGGTCCAATACATTGAACCGATGCCGTCGCTTCTCCCTTGGCCGGGATGACTCCCTGAACCCACAATCATGACAACAATGACTTCCCGCCTGAACTGGCCGCGCGGCGTCGTGGTGACGCTGACCGCGATCGCCATCTTCCTGCCACTCACGCTGATTTTTTACCAGAGCTTCCTGTCGGCGCCGTTTTTCATGCCGAACAAGGTGTTCAGCCTGGATTCCTACCGTTTCATTTTCGACGATTCGGATTTCCACGCAGCGTTCGTCAACGGTTTCATTCTCGCCTCCGGTCTGGCCCTGATTGCGGTGCCGTTGGGCGCCATGCTGGCCTTCCTGATGGTGCGCACCGATTTGCCGGGCCGCTCGTGGATTGCGCCGTTGCTGCTGGTGCCGATTTTCGTGTCGCCGATGGTGATGGGGTTCGGCTACGTGGTGTCGATGGGTCCGGTCGGATTCTATACCGCATGGGTGCAGCAATTAACCGGGGTACAACCCTGGAATATCTATTCCTTCGCCAGCATCGTGATCATCGCCGGACTGACGCACGTGCCGCATGTCTACCTGTATTCGGCGTCCGCGCTCAAGAGCCTCGGCTCGGACGTCGAAGAAGCCGCGCGGGTAGCCGGTGCATCGCCGCTGCAAGTGGCGCTCAACGTGTCGCTGCCGATGATCATGCCGGCCCTGGCTTACGCCGGCGTGCTGGTGTTTTTTCTCGGCTTCGAGGTGTTCGGACTGGTGCTGGTGCTGGGCGATCCGGAAGGTCATCTGGTGCTGGCGACCTACCTCTACAAGCTAACCAACAAGCTCGGTACACCGTCTTATCATCTGATGGCGGCGGTGGCGGTGTGCCTTGTGGCAGTAACGATGCCGCTGGTGATGCTGCAGCGCTGGCTGCTCAAGTCTGCCAATAAATACGTGTCGATCAAGGGCAAGGGCGCGCGCCAGAAAGCCCTACCCCTTGGCAAATGGAAATGGGTCGCCTTCGCGCTGCTGGCAGGCTGGCTGATCTTCACCGTCATCATCCCGATTTCGGGCATCGTACTGCGCTCGTTCGTGTCGAACTGGGGCGTCGGCGTATCGCTGGTGGACGCCTTCACGACTGAACATTTCCGCGATATTTTCGAAAAACCGTCGCTGCTGCGCGGCATCGTCAATACCGTGCTGATCGGGATCATCGGCGGCGCGCTGGCGGTCATGTGCTACACCGGCATCGCACTGGCCGGTCATCGCAAGCAGGACGGCGTGAGCCGCTTCCTGGACTACAGCGTGCTGGTGCCGCGTGCGGTACCGGGCTTGCTGGCCGGCCTGTCTTTCTTGTGGGTGTTCCTGTTCGTACCGGCGGCGCTCGAAAGCCTCCTTAAAAGCTGGGACAACGGCGTGGCGCAATGGCTGGTCGACAATCTGATTCCGCAATTGCGTGCACTACGGTCGACGATTTTTTCGGTCTGGCTGGCGTACTCGGTGGTGTGGATGGCATATGGCCTTCGCCTGATCTCGACGGCGATGCTGCAGGTCGGGCCGGAACTCGAAGAAGCCGCGCGTGCGGTGGGGGCCACGCGAGGTCAGGTCACGCGTGACGTCACCTTGCCGCTGGTCCGGCACGGCTTACTCGGCGCCTGGTTGATGGTGTTTCTTATCTTCGAGCGCGAATACTCGACCGGTGTCTATCTGCTGTCGCCCGGTACCGAAGTCATCGGCGCGATGCTGGTGTCGCTGTGGGCAGCGGGTGCCGTCGATCTGGTAGCGGCGCTGTCATTCGTCAACATCACACTAGTGGCCATCGGCCTCGGCATCGCCTTGCGTTTCGGCGTCAAGCTGCACGACTAACTTTATAGAAACGGCGCTGGAGACAAGTCATCGCGCCGGCTTCAAGCACTCCATGAAAAGGAACATATCATGTCAGAACTGAGCGTCAACAACCTGCATCTCGACTATGGCACCGGCGCCAGCGCCAATGCGATCCTGAAGGGCGTCTCGATGGATCTGCAACGCGGCGAAGTGGTGGCGCTGCTGGGTCCGTCGGGCAGTGGCAAGACCACTTTGCTGCGCGCGGCGGCGGGTCTGGAAAGCCCGAAGTCCGGCACAATCCATATTGGCGAGCGCAAAGTATTCGACAGCGCCGCCAAGATCGAAGTGCCGGCCGAACAGCGCAATCTCGGCCTGGTGTTCCAGTCCTATGCGCTATGGCCGCACAAAACGGTATTCGACAATGTCGCCTACGGTCTGAAGCTGCGCAAGATGGGCAGCAGTGACATCGCCGAGCGCGTCAACGGCGTGCTGACGCAGCTCGGCCTGGGCAAACTGGGCGCGCGCTTTCCGCATGAGCTTTCCGGCGGCCAGCAGCAACGCGTCGCGATTGCCCGTGCGCTGGTGTACAACCCGCCGGTGATCCTGCTCGACGAGCCACTGTCGAACCTCGACGCCAAACTGCGCGAAGAGGCGCGCGTGTTTTTGCGCGAACTAATCGTGCGGCTGGGTTTGTCGGCGCTGATGGTGACGCACGACCAAAGCGAGGCGATGGCAATCTCGGACCGCATCTTGCTGCTCAATAACGGCAAGATCGAGCAGCAGGGGTCGCCGGAAAGCATGTATGCGACACCGGATACTTTGTTCACGGCGGAATTCATGGGCAGCAATAACCGCTTGCCCGGCACGGTCGTGCAGCGCAACGGCAGCCAGGTGACGCTGCACGTCGATGGCGTGATGATGGTCGGGACAGCACGCGGCGAAAATACCGCACCCGACGTCACCGCGCTGATCCGACTGGAGCAAGTACGGATTTCAGACACTCAGGTCGCCAATTCAGTGCGTCTGCCGCTGTCGACCTGCATGTACTTGGGCGACCGTTGGGAATGCTTGTTCCATCGCCCAGGCTCGACCGAAACCGGATTGCGCGCCTACGCGCCGCGCCGGCTCGATGCAGGGGAATACTGGGTGCAACTGCCGCAGGACAAACTCTGGGTATTTTAAGGCACAGGTCGTTGTTTGTTGTTCAGCGGCGAGGCCTAGCCATGCAGTACGCAGGTGTCGTTCCGCCCCGGCCATTCTTGTCATAGGATCATGGTGATGCGTTCATCCTTTCGCCCTGTTGCGCTGACGCTGACAATCGGCCTGCTTGCCGCATTCGTTTGCATCCGGATCGACACGCCGCTGCCATGGATGATCGGCCCGCTGTTCGCCACAGCTGCAGCGCGCATGGCCGGTGTCGCGCTGCGCGCACCGGTACCATTACGCGAAGCCGGGCAGTGGGCAATCGGCACTGCACTCGGCTTATATTTCACGCCGTACGTGGTGGGCGTGCTGGCGTCCTATATCGGCTTTGTGGCCGCAGCCGTGATATTTGCGCTAGCGCTGGGCATGCTGTGCGGCTGGTTGCTGTACAAACTGTCGGGCGTCGATCGTACCACCGCATTCTTTGCCATGGCCATTGGCGGCGCCTCGGAGATGGCCAGTCAGGGCGAGCGTCACGGCGCGTCGGTGGAACGGGTCGCCGCCGCTCACAGCCTGCGCATCATGATGGTGGTGGCGGTGATCCCGTTTGCTTTCCGGTTCGCCGATGTCCATGGGATCGATGTCTTCGTGCCCGGCGCGCGCACTATCGAGTATGGCGGGCTGGCCGTGCTGCTGGTGGCAACCGGTATCGGCGCCTGGTTGCTGAAGCGGATGGACGTGCCTAATGCCTGGGTTATCGGTCCGTTGCTGGTGACGGTCGCCTTGACTGCCAACAGCATCAACCTGTCGGCGTTGCCGGAATGGATGGTGCATCTGGGCCAGCTATTCATCGGTGTGTCACTTGGTACGCGATTCACGCCTGGATTCCTGCACACCGCGCCGCGCTATCTGTTGAGCGTGGCCGCGTGTTCCGCGCTCGCGATGTTGCTGGCGACCGGGTTCGGACTTGGTCTGGCGCACGTGAGCAGCATCAATCCGGCGACTGCAATTCTGGCGACGTCGCCTGGCGGCATTGCCGAAATGAGTCTGACAGCTAGAAACCTGCAACTAGGGGTGCCGATCGTGACCGCTTTTCATGTCACGCGCATGGCGGCGCTGGTAATGGGTATCGGGCCGCTGTTCCGGTTGGCCAGAAAACTGTGGGCGAATTGACGAAAAAATCAACCCTCCGGCAACTGAGCCGGACACACCCGAAAAATTTCTTCAGACTTGCCGTATCAACATTTTTCTTTATGCGCAGGACCGGCTGCGACAAGACTAACACGGCATTGTCGCGATAGTGATGCGTAAAACGGTGGCAAACCGCGGGCATTTGCGGCTAAACTAAATACCTTCGTGCGGCTGAGATGATCGATTCAGGACCATCGCGCCGCCTGTCAACGCAGGTAATTTTTCCATGAAACCCGTCGCTCCCGGCACTGTCATCTTTCATCGTTATCGCGGCTACGGCGTCATCACTGCCGTCAATTTGCTCACTGGCTGGATTGCCGCCCGCTTCGGCAGCGAGTCGCGCACGCTCGACCTGAACCTGTCGACCGACGACGTCCAACATGCCGATGGCGAGCCGATCCGGTTTCGCCGCGCACCGCCCGACCGCATGCCACATGCGCGGTTGATGGCGATGGTGCGCGAACTGCATGCCGCCGGCTACCAGCGGCTGTACCTGTATAGCTGGCCGAAGACGTCCGGCCTGCACTGGCGCTGGCATCTTTTCAGCGGCCAGCGCAACTGGATGGAACGGCCGTGGCGGGAAGGTTGGTACGGCTCGGGCGCGGATTACAATTTCAATCCGGTCATGGGCTGGGGGGAAAATCCCGGCGCCACCACGCCTGAGCTGGCCAGCGCACTGGCAAAATTCGATCCACAGGGGCTAGCGCGTGCACTTGGACGGGACGAAGACCATACCGACTGGTTCGCGGCAATGTGCGATGCACTGTTGCCGGATTATGCGTTCAGTCTCAGTGCCGATCACCGCTCGGGTCCGCAACCTGAAAGCGTGCCGATCATCGCGGTACGCAGCGGTGTGCCACCGTATGCGGGACCGCCGTTGCCGTGGCCGCCGGGCTGGGCGCGGCTTTGGAGCAACGGCGGCGGCGCACTGCAGACGACTTTTCGGGATGCAGTCAAAACAGGTCCTGCTGGCAGCCGTTCCAACGTTGTGCGTTGATCATGGCTACCGATACCTGGCGCGGACCGGGAATCAACGTCAGGTTGTCGCCCGTCTGGAGCATCCCGGTTTTCAGCACACGCAGGTAAAAACCGGTGTAGCCGCTTTGCACCATCATTTTCAGCGCATGGCTGAAGCCCATTTTCGCGGCCAGCTTGAAGCACGGTGGCCGCGGCTCGGTCACTTCCAGCAAGGTAGCGCCGACCTGCACGCGGTCGCCGATCCAGACATCGATTTCCGGCAATCCTTCGATCGTCAGGTTTTCTCCCATCGACCCGAAAGGAAGCGGATCGTCGCGCTTGAGTACGGCTAGCCGCTGCACGCGCCAGAATGGATAGTGTTCTGCCGGGTACGCATACACGGCCTTGTGCAATCCGCCGTGGATGCTACGGTCGGCCTGTTCATCGCCTGCCAGGCCGAGCCTGTCCACCATCACCGGACCGGACACCGGCTGCTTGTGGATGGCGCTGGCAATGCGCGGCGTATTACGCGAGGGCCCGATGAACAAGTGGCCGACCTTGGCGACGTTGACGCTGAGCAGTTTCACGCAGGCTTGACGCATAGCGCGCGCGACGACATGGAGGCTGCCAGATGCGACACCGCCATCGCAATGACGACCAGTACCGCGCCGATGATCGACAGGCGGGAGGTACCTTCGGCAGTGATGATGATGCCACCGATGAACGCGCCCAGCGCTTGGCCGAAATACAGCGCCGAAGAATTGAGCGCCACCGATGCGCTGGCCAAGTTCGGCGCCAGGCCGACTAGCCGGGTTTGCTGGGCACTGTTGACGGCGAAACAACCTAATCCCCATAACAGGATCATTGCCACTGTCACCGCCAGCGAGTCCCGTGTCAAAGGCCAAAATACCAGCGCCGTTGCCATGCATCCCATCGCCACCAGGCTCACCCGCGCCGCGCCGACGCGGTCCATCACACGGGTGCCGATGACGTTGCCGAGCACGCCAGTCATGCCGAAACACAGAAACATCAAGCTGATGGTGGTCGGCGAGGCAGCGATGAAGTCCTTCAGCACCCGTGCCATGTAGGAGAAAATGGTGAATTGCCCGATCGCCTGCAAGGCCGTCGAGGCAATCGCCAGCAGCAACGGCCGGTTGCCGAACAGGGATTGCCATGCGGCGCGATCCATCGGCGCCACGAATAGCCTGGGCGGGATCTGAATCCACACCCACACGGCCAGCAGCGCCGACATCGCGCCAACCAGAGCGATGGTCAGGCGCCAGCCGATGTGCGCCCCGAGGTAAGCACCCAGTGGAACGCCGACTACGGCGGCAATCGACCACCCCAGAAACACCAGGCCGATCGCCTTGCCGCGCTGGTCCGGCGGCACGATCAGGCCGGCGGTGGCCGCCGCCTGCGCGGTGAAGATCGCCGCGCCGATGGCGGTCACCACGCGCACCGCAAGCAGGCTCTCATAACCCGGCACGAAAGCGGCCGCGACATGCGCCACGGCATACAGCACCAACGCTGCGGTCAGCAGTTTTCGACGTTCGATGGCGGTGGTCCAACTGGCAAGAAACGGCCCACCGATGCAGACCGTGAGCGCAAATGCCGAAATCAGCATGCCGACAGCGGCCGCGCTGACATGCAGATCGGCGGTCAATTCATTGAGCATGCCCGGCACGATCAGCGCACCGGTGCCGATGGCAAAATTGCCGAGGGTGAGGGACCACAGTTGGGTGCGCATGGCGTTGCGATCGAAAGGAAAGGTCCACAGTGTAAAACAAAGCGCGCGACGTCCGTGGCGACGCGGTCTTCGACTTCTGGACTTTAAGACTTCAGGACGCCTGCGGCTTGAGCACGTTGGTCGGCGTGCCATTGGCGAACGCGACGATGTTGTTGAAAGCTGCCGAAAAATACAGTTCATAGCTATTCTTCTCGACATAGCCGAGGTGCGGGGTCGCCACCACGTTGTCCATGCGCAAGAGCGATGAGCGCACATCGAGCGGCTCGGACTCGAACACATCGAGCGCCGCAAACCCCGGCACGCGTTGTTGCAGGGCGGTTTCCAAAGCGCCATCTTCGACCAGCTCGGCACGGCTGGTATTGACGAACAAGGCGGTAGGTTGCATCGCTGCAAGGTCGGCCGCGGTGACGATGGCGCGCGTGGCGTCATTGAGACGCAAATGCAGACTCAGCACGTCGGCCTGCCGGAAAAATGCCTGCTTCGACGAGGCAGCCTGAAAACCGTCGGCCACCGCCAGGTCCAGGCTGGGCTGCCTGCCCCACACCACGACCTGCATGCCGAACGCCTTGCCATACCCTGCCACCAAACGACCGATCTTTCCATAGCCCCAAATGCCCAGTGTCTTGCCCTTCAGGGTGGTTCCCAGTCCATTGTCAGCCGCGTGGGTCGAGACGATTTGCCACAGCCCATCCCGCAAATTGGCCACATACTGCGGAAGGCGGCGGCTCGCCGCCATGACCAGTGCCCACGTCAGTTCGGCTGGCGCGGTCGGGTCCCCTGTGCCTTCGACGATGCAGATGCCGCGCGCCGCGGCGGCGGCGAGATCGATGTGTCCGCTGACCTTGCCGGTTTGCGAAATCAGTTTTAGCTTCGGTAATTTTTCCAGCAGCGCACGGGTCAGTTCGGTGCGCTCGCGGATCAGCACCAGCGCATCGAAATCGGCCAGTCGGACGGCAAGCTGACCGACACCGCGCGCACCGTTGGTGAACACCTTGACCGCATGACCGTCTAATAACTTGAAGCAGTCCAGGTGGCGAACACAGTCTTGATAGTCGTCGAGAATCGCTATTTTCATGGATTGAAAGAAAGTGTTAAAGGTGACAAATGATCAATGCCATCAAGTAAGAAATCTGCGAAGCGGGAGGTCGCTAGTTAGAAAATTACGGATATTTTGTAACATCGAATAGCCCACTACATTAGTCAACCATTTTTATTACAAATTTGTTGCAAATCATTGAGGTGGCAAAGGTCAGCGGTGTACAATCCCTGACCTGATTTTAGCAATTTGAAACCGTTTCTGGCACTGCAATTACATTGAATAGTAGCCCCAAAAGCCCGACATGATTCCATTGATCGGGCTTGGCAGTTGCCAATCCGACTGCCATTCGACAAGACCGCCGTATCGCTGGCCTGCGCCGCGAGCCACAAGCTGACGACGATCCTGCCGTGCCGGGACAAGACAAAGAATTCTTTATTGGCATTGGAGGTATTTTATGAATCAGCCTGTCATGGGTGGTGTCGCGGCATTGAACGTCCCGACGTACGTCAAGCAACAGAAACTGGTCAACTGGGTCGCTGAAATCGCTGCCCTGACCAAGCCGGACAACATCTACTGGTGCGACGGCTCGCAATCCGAATACGATCGCCTGTGCGCCGAAATGGTCGCCGCCGGTACCCTTACCAAGCTCAACGAAGCCAAGCGCCCCAATAGTTACCTGGCCTGTTCCGATCCGTCGGACGTAGCGCGCGTCGAAGACCGCACCTATATCTGTTCGGCCCGTGAAGAAGATGCCGGCCCTACCAACAACTGGATGGCGCCAGCCGAAATGCGCAACACCCTCAACGGCCTGTTCGACGGTTGTATGCGCGGTCGCACGATGTATGTCGTGCCATTCTCGATGGGCCCGCTGGGTTCGCCGATCGCCCATATCGGGGTCGAACTGTCGGACTCGCCGTACGTCGCCGTCAACATGCGCATCATGACGCGCATGGGCAAGGCGGTATTCGAGGTACTCGGCGCGAACGGTGATTTCGTGCCGTGCGTGCATACGGTCGGCGCGCCGTTGCAGGCTGGGCAGCAAGATGTTGCATGGCCATGCAACCCGACCAAATACATCGTCCACTATCCTGAAACCCGCGAAATCTGGTCGTATGGCTCCGGCTACGGCGGCAATGCGCTGCTCGGCAAGAAATGCTTCGCGCTACGCATCGCCTCGACCATGGGCCGCGATCAGGGCTGGCTGGCCGAACACATGCTGATCCTCGGCGTCGAATCGCCGCAAGGCAAGAAGCATTATGTCGCGGCGGCATTCCCGTCGGCGTGCGGCAAGACCAATTTTGCAATGCTGATCCCGCCCCAGTCGTTCGACGGCTGGAAAGTCACCACCGTCGGCGACGACATTGCCTGGATCAAGCCGGGCGCCGATGGCCGCCTGTATGCGATCAATCCGGAAGCTGGCTATTTCGGCGTGGCCCCCGGCACCAACACGGCGACCAATTCGATTTGCATGGCCTCGCCTGGCGCCAATGCGATTTTCACCAATGTCGCCCTGACCGATGACGGCGACGTCTGGTGGGAAGGCATGACCAAACAGGCGCCGGCGCATCTGACCGACTGGCAGGGCAAGGACTGGACACCGGAGAGCGCCAAGGAAACG
>JACMQD010000218.1 GCA_014377155.1 Herminiimonas sp. | reverse complement strand
CAATCGCTGGAACGCGGCGACCGGATCGATATGGCACGCCGCCGCCATGCGCCAGGCACCGATCGACGCGCCGATCAGCATGCGCTCGCGCGGCGCCGACGGCAGCCAGGTGCCGAACAGCCACTGATCCAGCGCTTGCAGTATTAAGCCTTTGGGTCCGCCCGCAGCGCCGGCCACGATCGAAATGTCCTGTGGCCGCAAGCCGTGCTGCCGCAAGTGCGCCAGTGCCTTCGGACCGGCATGGATGTTGAGCGCTGCTGCGACGTGTCTGGCGTGCGGCGCGCTCACTTGACGGTATGCAGCTGCATGGTCGCTGCCTCGAACTTACCTTCGCACAAAAGCGGTATCGCATCCAGACATTTGGCAATCGCCTCGTCGATCAGTGGCTGCTCTTCCTTGCGCGCCCGATGCAGCACGAAGTCGGCCACACCCTGCTGCAGGTTAAGGGTGCGCGGATGGCCGATGCCGATGCGCATGCGCCAATAGTCCTGCGTGCCCAGCGCGGCAGTGATGTCTTTCAAGCCGTTATGCCCGCCGGAAGAGCCGCCTTTCTTGAGTCGTGCCACGCCGGGTGCCAGGTCGAGTTCGTCATGCACCACCAGGATTTCTTCGGCGGCGATCTTGTAAAAACGTGCAATCGCGCCGACCGACTGACCGGAGCGATTCATGAAGGTCTGCGGTTCCAGCAGCCACACTTCCTGGCCGCCGATGCTGGCCTTGGCCGCCAGCGCCTGAAAGCGCGACTCCCGCACCAGCCCGCCGCGCGGCACCCGGTTAGCGAGATTGTCGATCAGCCAGAAGCCGGCATTATGCCGCGTCTGTTCGTATTCGGGACCGGGATTGCCTAGGCCGGCAATGAGGCGGATGGCCATGATGTCGTCGATCGTGAAAAACGTCGATTATCGGGCATGTCGACGCGGAATGCCAATGGGCGGCCTATCCGATCTTTAAGGCCAGGTTGCGTAACCAGTGTGAGTCGGTAGAATGCGCCAGACACGGCGACCTTTGTCAAAAGCAATGGCGTCGCACATCAATCAATCTTATTGGAGACACACGATGCGATTGACGCACATGAGGACACACCTGGGGCAGCAAGTTTTTTTGAAATTGCCGCATGATATGGGGATTGCAGCAAGGGCACTTGCGCTTGCCATCGTTTTTATCGTTCCCTCCGCACGCGCTGACTCGGTGGCACCGTCCGCGCCGGCCACCGACGTCCTGCACGGCGTAATTGTCAACGACCCTTATCGTAATTTCGAAAACGTCAAGAATCCCGAAGTGCACGCGTGGCTGATGGAGCAGGGCGATATCGCGCGCCGGCAACTGGACCGCATCGAACTGCGTGATCGCCTCGAACAGCGCATCGCCACCGTATCGGCTGCCACCGGTGATGTCATTCGCGGCGTGGTGCGCATGCCGGGCGAAGGTATCTATTATCTCAAGCGCGGCAAGGACGAAAAGCAGTTCAAGCTGGTGGTACGCGACAATTTGCGCGCGCCTGAACGCGTGCTGGTCGACCCACAGGCCGACAGCACACGTACCGGCGTGCCGCATGCGATCAATTATTTTGTGCCGGCCTGGGATGGCAGGCATGTCGCCTATGGCATGTCGGCGGGCGGTTCGGAAAATGCGTCGCTGCACATTCTCGATGTGAGAACCGGCAAGACCATCGGTCAGCCCGTGCCGCGCGTGCATGAAGCACTGGTCACTTGGCTGCCGGACAGCAAATCGCTGACCTACAACCAGCTCAAGGCGCTCAAGCCAGGCGAGGCGGAATCCGAAACTTACCTCGACAGTGTGGTGATGTGGCAGAAAATCGGCGCGCCCGCGAAAGCCGTATTCGGCCCCACGGTCACCACCGGCCTTGGCCTGGCACGGCTGGACGTCGGCAAGATCATGTTCACGCCGGGCAGCCCGTGGATGATTGCGCGTACCACCGACACTACGCTGCCGGCGGGCTTTCTGTTCGTCGCGGCCGTGGCCGATCTGAACAAAGCCGTCGTGCCCTGGAAAAAAATCTCCGCATTCGCCGATCAGATCACCGCAGTCGAATTGAAGGGTAACGATCTCTATCTTTTAACCCATGCCAGTGCGCCGCGCAATCGCGTCATGAAACTGGACTTGCGCCAGCCTGCGCTGATGCGCGCGCGCGAAGTTGCCACTGCGCCGCCGGATGCCGTGCTCGAAAGTTTTTCGCTAACGCGCGACGCGCTGATCGGATCAGTACGGGAAGGCACGTCGATCGGACTGCGGCGTTATGTCGCCGGCGATACGCGCGGGCGTGCGATCGTGTTGCCATTCAAGGGCGCGGCCAGTGTGCACGACGATCCGGCGCATGCCCATGCCGACCTGCTCTACACGCTTAGCGGCTGGGCTGAATTGCCGCGTACCCTGCTGCTCAAAGGTAACGTGTCGGTGGATTCCCAGCTGCGCGCCAATCCACCGATGCCGGCCCTGCCCGAAATCGAGGTTGTCGATGTGACGGTGCCCAGCCATGACGGGGCGCTGGTGCCGATGACGCTGCTTTACAAAAAAGGTTTGCAGCGCGATGGCAGCAATCCGACCCTGCTCACTGGTTACGCAGCGTACGGTTTTTCACAGACTGCCGGTTTTTCGCCGGCCAGCATGGTGTGGATCGAGCAGGGCGGCGTACTGGCCTATGCCAACGTGCGTGGCAGCGGCGTCTATGGCGACGACTGGTATCGCGCTGGCTTCAAGGCGACCAAATCCAATACCTGGAAAGACGGCATCGCTTGCGCCGAATATTTGATCGCGCAAGGTTATGCCTCGCCGAAAACGCTCGCTATCAGCGGCACCAGCGCCGGCGGCATTTTCGTCGGCCGCAGCGTGACGGCGGCGCCGCAGTTGTTTGCCGCCGCCATCTTCAATGTCGGCATCATGGATGCAGTGCGCGCCGAGGAAAGTGCTAACGGCATCACCAATATTTCCGAGTTCGGCAGCGCCAGAAATCCGGCGGAATTTCCTGCCTTGCTGGAAATGAGCACGTATCACAACATCCGCGACAACACGCCGTATCCTGCCGTGATGCTGGTACATGGCATGAACGATCCGCGCGTCGATGTCTGGCACAGCGCCAAAGCGGCGGCACGCCTGCAAACAGCAAGCACCAGCGGCAAACCCGTACTGTTGCGGCTGGACATGCAGGCCGGTCACGGCATCGGCAGCACCGCCTCCCAACGCGATGCGTTGTCCGCGGATATTTACAGCTTTTTGTTGTGGCAGATGGGAAAGGCAGCCCAGAAGGGTTCCTGAGCCTCGCTGGGCATGCTCGGTTTTTACCTGTTCGAGTTATATGACTTGGAGTGGAATGACGACACGGCGCGATATGAAAAGACCGGATAAGCTGTTTATCCGTCCGGTTAAGGCACGATGGACAATGGGCGAAAGTGCATTGAATGCTAATTGAGTTGATTCCAGCACAGGCAGCCAACGCCGAGCAACT
>JACMQD010000217.1 GCA_014377155.1 Herminiimonas sp. | reverse complement strand
GTATAAAGAAGATCGAACACCCGCGCAATTGTGGCAATGAGCGCCGTGGCACCAAAGCCGAACGTCAGTACCACGATAAAAATGACAGGCCAGCCAGAATCTGACTGTTTGCCAGAGGCCGGATTCTTTTCGGCATCCCATTTCTCATCGGGTGTCAAGCCAATGACCAAGGCGCCAATGAAGCCCGCAAAAATCGACAGTGGAAACAAGAGCACGTGCACCCATGCCCAAAGGTCTTTCTTGCCGTTCAGGTAAAACCGGTGTGCACCAACTCCGCCGAGCAGCGAAGCGAGGAGAGCGGCGAGCGTTTTGTTCTTGTGCGTAGCTGGCATGGAGTGGAAAGTCATTTCAATAAAAGTAGGATGACGCAATTGCATCATCAATCCCCTGTCATTCTACAGAAAGTGTCGAGACGGCTTGCGCACGCGGTTGCCTTTCGTTACATTAATTAACGGATTTGGTCGGTAGGGTGCCATTTGGCAGGCATTGCATGGCCGCTTACCGCGTCATGCCTGATCTGCTTTGGATAAGCTTGCCGCGCGCCGCTGAACTAAGCTATAATTTGCGGCTTTTTCCGCGTTTGAAACACTTTTTGGAAATATTATGGTCGTTATTCGTTTAGCACGTGGAGGCGCCAAGAAGCGCCCTTTTTTCAACATCGTAGCAACTGATTCGCGCAATCGCCGTGACGGTCGCTTCATCGAGCGTATCGGGTTCTACAACCCGGTAGCGTCGGGAGCCGACGAAAGCTTCCGTATCGTTCAGGATCGTCTGGCCTACTGGCAAGGCGTGGGCGCGCAACTGTCGCCGACAGTAGCTCGTCTGGTCAGCGCTGCTGGCAAGAAAGCTGCCGCGTAAGTTTTGCCTCAGAAGACTGCATCAGGGATCGTCATCCCTGAAGATCTGGTAATGGTCGGTTATGTATCCGGCGCGTATGGTTTGAATGGCTGGGTAAGAATTAAACCTTATTCCAACGACGCCGACGCACTGTTGCATGCCAAGACCTGGTGGCTCGACAAGCCTGACCTGCACGACGTCGATATGATGCAGGCGAAGATGCACAGCGGTGACGTTGTGGCAAAGCTGATGGGAGTGGCAGGGCGGGAGGGTGCCGAGGCACTCAAGGGCGCTGCGGTAAAAATCCCGCGCAGCCATTTTCCGGCATTGTCAGGTGATGAATTCTACTGGGTCGATCTGATCGGTCTGGCGGTTGAAAACCTGCAGGGCGAATTGCTCGGACAGGTTGCGGACATGATGGACAACGGTGCGCATCCGATTCTTCGCGTGGCAGCAGCGAACGCTGCTGACGACGGGAAGGCCCAGGAAATTCTGATTCCTTTCGTCGACCGGTTCGTCAAGACCGTGGATCAGGCAGCGAAGAAAATTACCGTGGACTGGGGTCTGGATTACTAGTATTTGGTCCAGGCGGCATGTCGAGAAAACGGTTTGAGGATCGCGCGCTATGCAGTTTGATGCCGTCACGTTGTTTCCTGAAATGTTTATTGCGTTGACCCAGTCGGGTATCACGCGACGTGCATTCGAGCAGCGCAAGTGTGATCTGACATTGTGGAATCCGCGCGATTTCACCGTCGACAATCATCGTACCGTCGATGATCGGCCCTATGGCGGCGGGCCCGGAATGGTGATGTTGGCCAAACCGCTTGAAGCTGCGATCGAAGCGGCCAAAAGCCGGCAGTCGGCGTCAGGCCTTGCCACGCCTAGGGTAGTTTACTTGTCGCCGCAAGGTCGGCCGCTGACGCACGAACGTGTGATGGCGCTTGCCGGTGAGTCGGGCATGGTGCTGTTGTGCGGCCGGTACGAAGCAGTCGATCAGCGCTTGCTGGAGCGTTGCGTAGATGAGGAAATCAGTCTTGGCGATTTTGTATTGTCCGGCGGCGAATTGCCGGCAATGGCACTAATGGATGCGGTCATTCGGCAGTTGCCGGGTGTACTCAATGACGGTGCATCAGCAGTCGAAGACAGTTTCGTCAACGGTTTGCTCGATTGTCCCCATTACACGCGGCCAGAAGTCCATGAAGGCGTGGCTGTACCATCCATATTGCTTGGTGGGCACCATGCCGAAATAGAGAAATGGCGTCGTATGCGCGCGTTGGAAGCAACCGTTACCAAGCGGCCAGATTTGTTGGTCAAGGCTCGGCAGGCAGGATTGCTGACGAAAGCCGATGAGAAATTTTTGCGTGATTTGCCGTAGGCAGACAGCGTATTGCAGCATGATTGATGTAACACGCAGTACCGAGCAGGTGGAGTTTTCCGCTTGCATGTTTAACCCCATCCTCTACTGGGCATTCGGGTGTACAAACACCCTGCGCCAGCATGATGGTATTTGGAGTTTACAATGAACCTGATCCAGATCCTCGAGCAAGAAGAAATTGCTCGTCTCAGCAAAAGCATTCCCGATTTCGCCCCTGGCGATACCGTCATCGTTAGCGTCAACGTCGTCGAAGGAACACGCAAGCGGGCTCAGGCTTACGAGGGCGTCGTCATTTCCCGTCGCAATCGTGGTCTGAACTCGAACTTCATCGTTCGAAAGATTTCGTCCGGCGAAGGCGTTGAGCGTACATTCCAGTTGTACTCGCCTTTGATTGCATCGATCGAAGTCAAGCGTCGCGGTGATGTTCGTCGTGCAAAACTGTACTACCTCCGTGAGCGTTCGGGTAAATCGGCGCGTATCAAGGAAAAATTGCCGAACCGTCGCGCTAACAGCGCGAAAGCCGCTAGTTAAGCAGGCAAAAGGTTCGCAAACAAAAAGGGGCACCACGGTGCCCCTTTTGCATTAGCGCAAAACCTCGTATCGATGGCATCATGGTAGCCATTGCGATGCATGTGCCTGAGGAATTGTAGTGGCAAAACTCTTTTTCGATCCATTAATCATTCCCGTCGAATCGGTGGCGGGTGAATCTGCTGTCGCCGCAGACCGTTTGACGGTTGCTGGCCTGCGCCGGCATTTCATCGACCAACCGGTGTGGACGCCGGAGCGCGCGGACGAAGGACTGCGGCACAGCAGCAGCGACGTACCGCGCCCGGCATCGGTTCTGATTCCGATTGTCGATCGTGCAGAGGGAATGACGCTGCTCCTGACGCTGCGCACCGACCATCTTACCAATCACGCCGGGCAAGTGAGTTTTCCAGGCGGACGCTTCGAAACCGAAGACGTATCGGCGTTGGAGACGGCGTTACGCGAAACCGAGGAAGAGATCGGACTCGATCGGCGCCATGTCGAAATTATCGGCACCTTGCCCGATTATTTTACCGGTACCGGTTATCAGGTAACCCCGGTGGTGGCACTCGTGCATCCACCTTTCGATTTGAAGGCCGATCCCTCCGAAGTTGCGGAAATATTCGAAGTGCCTTTCGACTTTCTGATGGATGGCATGAACCACCAGCGCCGCACGGCCGAATTTCCGAACGGCTTCGGACGACGGTCGTTTTATGCCATCCCTTATGATCGGTTTTTTATCTGGGGTGCGACCGCCGGCATGTTGCGTAACCTGTTTCATTTTTTGAAGGCCTGAGACCCCAGCAGAATTTTATGGCGATGCTGTCGGCATGATCGTCAGGCTAGGTGCAAGGCTGGCGTTTCAGATGCGGGTTTGATTAAGACGATGGGCTGGGTTATCGTGTGGGCTGGCTGACTTTCGGCAGAGCGACAATGCTTCGCCGGTGATAAGGAACACCTCGCGAAGCGTATTCGTTGCGGGCCCGCAGTCAATGATCGTTGCGCGGTCGGCAGTGTCGGGTAGCACTGCTTTGCATCGGCGCTTCCTGCAAAGAGTAGTCAGCGCCCCGGCGAATCGCTGCGCGTCTTTCATGTTAATAAGGCAGGTCAATGACATTCATTTCCATTCTTTTTGCATTGTTGATCGAACAATTGAAGCCGCTGCGAGCGGAAAATCCGGTCTACGCAGCAGTGCGCGCGCTCGCTCTCAAAATGGAAACCTCGTTCAATGCTGGACAAGTCAGCCAAGGCCGCCTGGCCTGGATCGTCATGGTGGGTGCGCTGACCATTCCTACGGCACTGGTTTATTGGCTCTGTTACCGGCTCAGTCCATTTGCCGCCCTTGCGTTGAACATTTTGATGGTCTATCTTACTTTGGGTTTTCGGCATTACAGCCACTTTTTCAATTCAATTCAGCTTGCCCTCAATGCCGGCGATGAGGCCGCAGCGCGCGTCCTGCTTGCCGAATGGACCCTGCTCGATACAAGCGCCATGGATGCCGGCGAAATCTCACGGATCGCAGTCGAAAGTGCCTTGATTGCTACCCATCGAAATGTGTTCGGCGTGTTCTTCTGGTTTCTGACCCCGCTCGGGCCCGCGGGCGCAGTGCTTTATCGGGTAACCGAATATCTGGCGCGTGTCTGGAATGAGCCGGATCACATGCAACGTGAAGTATTCGGCCATTTCGCCGCGCGCGCGTTTTACTGGATCGACTGGATTCCGGCCAGACTGACGGCGATCGCTTTTGCAATCGTCGGTAATTTCGAAGATGCCATTTTCGCCTGGCGCAATTTTGCTGCACGGTGGCAGGACGAGGCGGTCGGAATCATTCTTTCGGCAGGCGGTGGCGCGATGGGCGTGCGCCTTGGTACGCCGGCAGAAGTGGCAAACAATGTCATGCCAGCGAACGATCCTACGCTGGGTGACTCGTTCGGCATGGAATCCGACGCCTTACCGGGGGAAGAATCGACCGTGCGTGCATTGCAAAGCACGGTAGGGCTGGTGTGGCGCGCGCTGCTGCTGTGGATGCTTGTGCTGCTGCTGCTATCGATCGCTGTCTGGCTCGGTTAATGCCGGTCAATGTCGTTTGCCGGAGTTGGTTCGTTCTACTCTGTGGCAATCATGGTGAAAACGCTGGTTGATTTCGCGGTACGATGCGATCGACACGACTCCCGCTAAGCGCAATATTGGTACAGGTCTTATATAAGATATACTATGCAAGAATTTCCTAGGTTTGCTGCTACATAATGGCAGCGGGCTAACCCGGCGCACTGGTCGCTGTCGCATGCAGGTCATTCGGCAGTTATCCTGCGCACATCACCGAAGCCGCACACATGGCCGATCCGATTCGAAATCCCAAAGCGCCAGCGCGTGAAATCATTATTCAAGGCATCACCAAGGACGGTAGTCAGTTCCGCCCCAGCGACTGGGCCGAACGCCTGTGCGGCGTGATGTCGTGCTTCCGTCCTGAAGGTACCGGTGGACGTCACGCACATTTGCAGTATTCTCCTTACGTACGTCCAACCGTCCTCGCGGGCGTCAAGTCGGTCGTCATGAGTGAAGACCTGCGCGCCATCGAGCCGCTTGCCTATCATTTCGTGATCAACTTTGCCAAGGATAATAATCTCCAAACCATCGACGCTTGCTTGCTGCCAGAGCCGGGTGAAACGTCCTGATAGGTATTTCCGCCGGTGTCTCTGCCGAACGCAAAATGGCACATTTAATGCAAAAACGCGTTGTCATGTGTGACATAAAAAGGCGTATGCCTGCGCGAGATTGTGTCAGTCTGGACCCGCCAACAATACAAGTGGCACTATTTCAGCCTATTGAGCTGTAACGCGATGCAACCTCGCTCTTATCAAACCTAAATAAATACGATAGGCTATGGGAGATAACAATGCATTGCGCTCCGCGTGTCACATTTGCATCGTGGTGCAAAGCGCAAAATTCTCCCGCCATGCTCAATCAAACCGCTGCACCAGGAGTGCCGATGTTTCGCAGTCCGTTGCTGTCTACTCTGCCGCGCATCTCCATGCTCGTATTTTTAATCGGCATTGTCGTCAGCATGTTGCTTTACGGCGGTGCACGCAGGCTCGAACATGAAAAATGGGAAGTCGATTTCAAGCAGCAAGCAAATTTACGCATCGACGCGATTCAACAGGGGCTCAATGAGGCGGTCCATGTTCTCACCGTAACAAACCAGTTATTCGTCAGCGTAGGGCCGGTGTCGCGGGAGCAGTTCCATTCGTTTACAAAGCCATTACTGGCACGTTATCCATTCATTCAGGCATTTAATTACCACCGGGTGATAGCCAGTGATGATTTGCCAGAGTATGTCGCGCGCACGCGCGCACTTTTTCCAGGATTTGCCGTAACGGAAATGGTCGCCGGCAAGGTCGTACCGGTTCTCCCCAAGCCGATCCATAACATCGTCGATTACCTCGAGCCGGTCGAAGGCAATGAGGCGGCGTTCGGCCTCGATGTTTTCAATAACATCGAGGAACAACGCAGCATGCAGCAGTCGATCGAAACCGGGCGACCGTCATCGACGCGCTTGCTGAAACTCGCGCAAGGTGACGGAAGCCGCGGGTTCGTGGTGCTCATGCCTGTGTACCGTCCCGGGGCGCCGCTGCAGGATGCGGCGGCCCGGCGCGACGCTGCAATTGGCGACACTGCCACCGTGTTCAATGCTTCCAACCTGATCGAGAAGATCCTGGCAGCACGCACCTTGCTCAACGATGAGGATATAAAAATCAGTGTCCATGCAAGCGCAGCCCCTGACAAGGATAATCTGGCCTTCGAGTACGGCCGCATTGCCACGGGAGGCGCACTACAAGAATGGATGCGTGGCAGCCAACCGTTTATGGCCAGTCGGACAATCGACGTTGCCGGCAAACCGTGGCATATCGCTGTATCTTCCGTACCCAAATGGTCTCCTGCAGCCGATGGCGCATCGTTGCTTGTACTGATTTCTACGCTCTTGCTGAGTGTCTTCGCGACCCTGTATCTGCATCGCCTGATATCGCATTCCAAACGCGTGCAAAACCTGGTGGCGCAACGCACGGCCGAGCTTCAGCAAGCCAATGAAATGCTGACCGAGGACATTGCCGCACGCCAGGTGGCCGAGCGTGGCTTGCTATTGCGCCAGCGTGCAATCGATGCAAGCGCCAACGCCATCATCATCACCTCGGCGTGCCGACCCGGCTTTGCGATCGAATATGTCAATCCGGCGTTCGAACGCATGACCGGTTACACCAGTAAAGAAGTGGTCGGTCGCGACTCCGCGATACTGTGGGGCAGTGACCTCAACCAGCCAGGACTGGACGAAGTGCATGCTGCGGTAAGCGAGAAGCGCGAAGGCAACGCTACCTTACGCAACTACCGCAAGGACGGCACGCTGTTCTGGAGCGATATCTACATCGCACCGGTGAAAGATGAGCTCGGCGAAATCAACCATTTTGTGGTTGCCCAATACGACATCACAGCCACCAAGCATTATGAGAGCGAGCTTGAATTCCAGACCAATCGCGATGCGTTGACGGGCCTTGCCAATCGCAACCTGCTGCGTGACCGGCTCAGTCAGGCGATTGCCTATGCAGACCGCTACGGCCATCCGATCTGGACTGTCTTCGTCGACCTGGACCGCTTCAAATTCATCAACGACACGCTCGGCCATGCAGCCGGTGACGCCATGCTCAAGGAAGTCTCGGTGCGTCTGCTCAGTGCGGTGCGCGACACCGACACGGTATCAAGGATCGGCGGCGACGAATTCGTGCTGGTACTGCCAGAGCGCACCGATGGCATCTTGGCGACCGCAGTCGTGCAGCGCATCATGGACCTCGTGGCAATGCCGTTCAATATCGGCGGTCATGAATTTTTCCCGACCTGTAGTATTGGCGTGGCAGTCTATCCTGCCGATGGGGCCGATCCCGAGGCGCTGGTCAAGCATGCCGACATCGCGATGTACCGCGCCAAGGAAACAGGCCGAAACAACTTCCAGTTCTATACCTCGGCCATGAACGAACGGGCGCTGGAGCGCCTGCGTCTCGAGGGCGATCTGCGCAATGCGATCGAACGCGAGGAATTCGTATTGCATTATCAGCCGCAGGTGAATATTCGAACTGGCAAGGTAGTCGGCATGGAAGCGTTGATCCGCTGGAATCATCCGCACCTTGGCATGGTGCCGCCATTACGCTTTATCGGCCTGGCAGAAGAAACCGGTTTGATCGTGCCGATTGGCGCCTGGGTCATTCGTACCGCCTGCCGGCAAAACCGCGCCTGGCAACAGGCAGGCCTGGGTGACCTGCGGATATCGGTCAACTTGTCCGCGCGCCAGTTCTATCAAAAAGACCTGGTGCAGTCGGTCGCTGCCATGCTTCGGGAAACGCATTTGTCACCACGCTTGCTCGGCATAGAACTGACCGAAAGCCTGGTCATGACCGATGTCGATCATGCGGTGTCGATTCTCGGCGAGCTCAAAGCGCTCGGCGTCAAGCTGTCGATCGACGATTTCGGAACGGGGTATTCAAGCTTATCCTATCTAAAACGCTTTCCGATCGATGTCCTGAAAATCGACCAATCGTTCGTGCGCGACATTACCGTCGACCGCGACGATGCAGCAATTGTCGTATCAATCATTTCGCTGGCGCATAACTTGCGCTTGCAGGTCATTGCCGAAGGTGTGGAAACTATCGAACAACTGACCTTCCTGCACGACCATGCGTGCGACGAGATGCAGGGCTATTATTTCAGCCGGCCACTCGACGCCAAAGCATTCGAAGCATTGCTACACAGCGGCGCCGGCCTGCTACGCGCCGGATAGCAGGTAGTAATCTGACTGGCGATGGTTGATGCGGCCTGCGCGGGTCTGGACAAGGCTTGCCGACAGGCGAGACGACCTCGCGCGCAAGCGCGAGGCGGTGCCTATAAGACGCGTTAGATGACCGATACGGCGACGTCGATATTGCCGCGCGTGGCGTTCGAATAGGGACAAACTTCATGTGCCTTCGCAACGAGCGCCTGGGCCGCAGCCGGCTCCATGCCTGGCAGTGAGACGTGCAACTCTGCGGCCAGCCCGAAGCCGCCCTGGCCATTAGGGCCGATGCCGACTTCTGCGGTGACGGCAGCGTCGGTCGGCAAGGTCGCTTTGGTGTGCAGCGCGACAAACTTCAACGCGGACAAAAAGCAGGCCGAATAGCCGGCGGCAAAAAGTTGTTCAGGGTTGGTGCCGTCGCCGCCACCGCCGCCAAGTGCCTTCGGTGTCGTGAGCGTGACGTCGAGCTGCTTGTCATCAGTTGCGACGCGGCCATCGCGACCGCCGGTTGCCGTTGCGTGCGCGGTGTAAAGAATTTGCATAGAAATCTCCGGTAAGTTGAGCGACATGATTGTCACTGTCCTCATCAATATATCGTGCTATTTAATTGTGTGCAACCTAATTATTCGATCAGACGTTCGCGGTCTTGTTTCACATCATCAGGTTTTGGCGCTCACCAGGTCGCTGCGAATGTCGGAAAGTTCCGAACGCAGTCGCATCAGAGTCTCAGGTGCCTGGCCGCTGGCGCACAGTACCTGATGCGGGATGGACTGAGCCCGGCGCTTGAGCGCGCGGCCTTCCTTGGTCAGCGTGATGCGTACCTGGCGTTCGTCAGCTTCATCGCGCGTGCGCAAAATCAGTGACGAGGCTTCCAGACGCTTAAGCAAAGGCGTCAATGTTCCCGAATCTAGAAACAACAATTCGCCGATCGCCTTGACGAGCACGTCATCGCGCTGCCACAGCACCAGCATGACCAGATATTGTGGATAGGTGAGCCCCATCTTGTCGAGAAAAGGCTTGTAGGTTTTGGTCATGGCCAGCGACGCGGAGTACAGCGCAAAACAGAATTGGTTGTCCAGTGCCAGCGGATCGAGGATGGGCGGCGTGACGGGATTTTTTGACATCATGTTCCTTGCTTGCGGTCTTGCCGGCCCCTTGTGGCAGCGCGGTCACGGTCTTGATTTTCTGATAAAAACGTCTAAAAAAATGTTGATGTTGCAACCCCCCACCTTGCCCTCGAGGCGTATTAGCGGCGTGGGCCCGCCAAGTCCTAGACATTCAACAAAGGCCTTGAAAGTCATGCCGACGATGTGATGGCACATGGGATAATCTTTAGCCTTCAACATCATCCATGCTATGCGAATTTTCAACATACTCCAAGCGCCGTGTTTTTTCGCGTTGTTTCTGATCGGCTTGACAACTGGTAACGCCGGCGCGCAGGAGCTGCCGGCGACGGTGGCCCTGGCGCTGAAACGCGCGCAGATTCCCGCCGCTGCCGTGGGCACATACGTCCAGCAAATCGCCAGTCCGAACGTGTTGGTTGCGTCCAATTCAATGACGCCGTTGAATCCCGCATCGACCATGAAGCTCGTCACGACCGACGCGGCGCTGGAACTGCTCGGTCCGACATTTACCTGGAAGACGCAGGCCTATGCCGACGGTCGCCAGGTCGGCGATGTGCTTATCGGCGACCTCATCGTCAAAGGTAGCGGCGACCCCAAACTGGTACTGGAAAATTTCTGGCTGTTCCTGCGCCAGATCCGCGCCAAAGGCATCCGCGAAATTCGCGGTAGTCTGGTGCTCGACCGTAGCGCATTTGAAGAAATGCCATTCGATGCGGCGCGGTTCGATGGTGATCCGCTCAAATCCTATAACGCTGGTCCCGACGCGCTGCTGCTGAACTACAAATCGCTGCAGTTCCGCTTCGTGCCGGACCCTGCCAGCGGTGTCGTCGAGGTCCAGGTCAGTCCGCCGCTGGCTGGTTTTGCCATTGCCGCGCCGCGCCTTGCCAACGACGAATGCGGCGCCTGGCAGGAACGACTTGGTGGTGTATTCGATCAACGCAGCGCTGGCTTCGGCGGCACATTTTCTGCGGCCTGCGGCGAAAAAACCTGGTACGTGCATCCGGCCAGAATGTCGCACACCCAGTACTTCGGTGCGGTGTTCCGGCAAATGTGGATCGATCTGGGTGGCGTCTTCAGCGGTGAAGTCCGCAATGGCGTGGTGCCGCCGCAGGCTCGCCTGCTTACAGAATGGGAGTCGCCGAGCTTGCCGGAAATCATTCGCGACATCAATAAATTTAGCAACAATGTCATGGCGCGTCAGTTGCTCCTGACCATGGCCGCTACTATATCCAAGGTACCCGGCAACCCGGAACGTGGCGCCATCGTCGTCAAGAACTGGCTCGCAGGCAAGAGTGTCGAATCGCCGGAGCTGATCATTGAAAATGGCTCGGGGCTGTCCCGGATCGAGCGTATTTCGGCCAGTACCATGGGACGCATGCTGGTGGCTGCGTACGATGCTCCGACCATGCCGGAATTCATTTCGTCATTGCCGCTGGTAGGTTACGACGGCACCATGCGCCGTCGCCTGAAAGACCGCAGCGTGGCAGGCAGCGCGCATATCAAGACGGGATCGCTAAGCGACGTGCGAGCGATCGCCGGGTACGTGCTCGCAGCATCGGGAAAACGCTACGTAGTGGTATGCCTGATCAATCATGCCAACGCTGCGCGTGGGCAAGATGCTCATGATGCGCTGCTGCAGTGGATTTACGAAAAAGGATAGGAATCTACCCTTTGGTGTAAGGCGTTATAACACCAGCGGTCGGTTGGAAAGCTGGTTATCCCGGCTTCCATCGGTTGCAAAACGGTTTTTGAGCAAGACGTTAAGTTGCTCGATACCCGCCACGGCGCTTGTGCCGAATTCACCGCGCGCAAAACCTTGTGTCATAGTTTGGCAAACGCTGGCCCAGTCATGTTTTTCCAATACCCGGTCAACCCCTCGGTCGGCAATGATTTCGACCTTGTGGTCGGCCAGATTAATGTAGACCAGGATGCCGCAGTTCTCTTCAGTATCCCATATCCCGTATTGCGAAAATAATTCGCGTGCGCGCTGACGCGATGTGATGCCGGCCCATGCGGTGTCGAAGTCAAGTGCCGGTTCGATAATCAGTCGCATTTCCGCGCGATGTTGCTGTTCACCTTCGGCAATGGCTTTTTGAATTGCTTTCAGGGCCGCGTCGGGAAAAGCCTTTTTCCCTGCAGCCGTCGTGGTCATCAGGTGCCGAACCGTGCGCTTGAATTTATTCATCACCAGTCTCCTGACGCGCCGCCGCCATCGGCACCGCCGCCGCCACCTGAAAATCCGCCACCGCCGCCGAACCCGCCACCGCCAAAGCCGCCACCGCCCGAGCGGCCGAGGCCACTGCCGATCGCACTGCCGAGGATGACACCGGCGGCATTCCCCCAACCATTGCCATGCGCACGCCCACGTCCGCCACGACCACGCGACATGAAGGAAATAAGAACAAAAATCCCCAGCATCAGTAGCGGCAACAGACTGCCCAGTCCGCCATCTCGGGACTGCTGACGGCCATCAGGGCGTTGTGCCGGTGCTGCAAATTGTTCCTTGTCGAGCAATGCCGCAATCGCCGATACCCCCGCGACCAAACCACCGTAATAATCTTCCTTGACGAAAAAGGGTGCGATCACATCCTGCAGCACGCGTTTTGATTGGGCATCGGTCAACGAACCCTGAACGCCGCGCCCGGCTTCGATGCGCAGTCGCCGCAATGCTTTGGGATTATCCTTGGCGACTATCAGCAGTACGCCATCATCGATCCCCTTACGGCCGACTTTCCACGCATCGAAGACGCGGATGCTGTACTGCTCGATGGCTTCCGGACTGGTGCTGGCGATCAGTAGTACCGCGATCTGGCTGCCGGTACGGGTTTCGTACTCGGTCAGCGTATTTTCCAGTGCAGCGCGCTGGTCAGGTTTAAGCAACCCGATGCTATCTGTCACCCTCGCGCTTAATGCCGGCACTGGTGCCAGATCCTGTGCCTGGGCCAATGACAGGAAAAACGCCAGTCCGACTGCCAGCAAGACGCGAAAGCGATTCATGTCAATCGATCACTTCTTGCCGAAATCGACGGTCGGCGCATTCGAAATCGCTTTCTCGTTCTCGACCGTAAACGATGGCTTTACCGGATACTTGAAAATCATGGCCGTCAGGTTGGTTGGAAAGCTGCGGGTGAGCACGTTGTATTCCTGAACCGTCACGATATAACGCTGTCGCGCAACGGTGATGCGGTTTTCGGTGCCTTCCAGCTGGGACTGCAGATCGCGGAAAATCGTATCTGCCTTCAACTGCGGATAATTTTCGGTCACCACCAGCAATCGCGACAATGCCGACGACAGGTCGCCTTGCACTTTCTGGAATTTCGCCAGCGCTTCCGGATTGTTCAAGACTTCCGGCGTGATCTGAAAGCTGGTTGCCGCAGCGCGCGCCTTGACCACCGCTTCAAGTGTTTCGCGTTCATGCGAGGCATAGCCCTTAACCGTATTGACCAGGTTCGGAATCAGATCGGACCGACGCTGGTACTGATTGACTACTTCGCCCCATGCCGCTTTGGTCGCTTCGTCCTTGGTCTGGAAATCGTTATAGCCGCATGCGCTCATCATCGATGCAAACAACGCGATTGCACACCATTTCAGCCATGTCTTCATACAAGTTCCTCTTTGATTGTTGGATTGGCAATGCAAGGCACTATACACGCTGATCAATTCATCGGTGTAGATTCGACAATGCCGATTGTGTCCCGAACTATACGGGTGCGCGGCGCGGCGCGATGCTGGGTAGCTAACACACGGCGGTATAATGCCGGGGTTTTCCTTGCTGGAGCTGCCTGTGACTTTCATCGAAAAACTTTCCGCCGCGTGGAGCGCGAACGATTCCCTGCTGTGCGTCGGGCTGGACCCGGACGTAGCTCGATTTCCACCCCACCTTCAACAGAAGCCCGATGCCATCTTTGCTTTTTGCAAGGCAATCATCGACGCCACGGCTGATCTGGCCTGTGCCTTCAAACCGCAAATTGCTTACTTTGCTGCGTTGCGCGCAGAAGACCAGCTCGAAGCAGTGTGCGCTTACCTGCGCGAGCGCTATCCGCATATCCCCATCATCCTCGACGCCAAGCGGGGCGACATCGGCGCCACTGCCGAGCAATATGCCCGCGAGGCGTTCGAACGCTACGACGTCGACGCCGTCACGGTCAATCCGTACATGGGTTTCGATTCGGTCGCACCCTACCTGGAATGGAAGGATCGCAGTGCCATCATCTTGTGCCGTACCTCGAATCCCGGCGGATCGGACCTGCAATTCATGCAGGTGGACGGCAAGCCGCTTTATCAGCACGTGGCGCAACTGGTCGCCGACAAATGGAACACCAACGGCCAATGCGCGCTGGTGGTCGGCGCTACCTTCCCGCAAGAGTTGCAACAGGTGCGCGCCATCGTCGGCGACATGCCGCTGCTGGTGCCCGGCATCGGCGCACAGGGCGGCGACATCGCCGCGACCGTCGGGGCAGGGCGCACTGCCAGCGGCACCGGCATGATGATCAACTCGTCGCGGGCGATTCTGTATGCTTCGGCGGATGAAGGATTCGCTAGTGCGGCACGGCAGGTCGCGCTCGAAACGCGCGACGCCATTAATCAGTTCAGGCAAGCCGCCTGACTTCACCGAAGGCGAGCGGCGCATCAGCGAAGAGTCAAAGGGCGGGTATTCGAAGAACGGTCAGGCCTGATCCAGAATCCGCAGCAATCCCTGCAATGCATGTGCCACCGTCTGTTCGCGCACGGACTGGCGGTCGCCGGCGAACACCAGCCGTTCGGTGTGCGTCGTCATGTGGCCCATGGCCCACGCAAAGCACACGGTACCGACCGGTTTGCCCGGCACCGCACCGCCCGGCCCGGCGATGCCCGTGGTCGACAGCGTAATGTGCGCATTGCTGTTCGCAAGGGCGCCTTCGGCCATGGCGGCGGCAACTTCTTCGCTGACTGTGCCATGCTGGGCAATCAGTGTGGCCGGCACATCGAGCAGGTCGGTTTTCGACGCATTCGAATAAGTAATCAAACCGCAGTCGAACCAGTCGGAGGAGCCGGCGATTTCGGTAATCGCGTGGGCAACGCCGCCGCCGGTACAGGATTCGGCTGTGGTAAGCAGCAAATTCTTGTGCTGCAGTGCGCGACCGACCCGGGTAGCCAGTTCAATGATGTCATTCATGGTTCGTGTTCCTTTTCGCGTCTGTCGATTGCACTGTGCCTGAATGGAAATTCGATAACTTTACATCTTGTTGGTGCATTTGAATAGCGGGTTCGATTGACGCCACTGCTATGAATCGTCCTTGCCATAGCCGCCGCCACCTGGTGTTTCGATCACGAACACGTCGCCAGGCTGCATCTCGGTGCTGGCGATAAAGGACAGCTCTTCGTCCCGCCCGTCCACACGCTCGACGTGATTGCGTCCGCACTGGCCGCGACCGCCGCCTGCCATACCGAACGGTGGCACGATGCGGTTGTTGGACAGGATTGACGCGGTCATCGCCTCGAGGAAACGCACCTTGCGAATGGCGCCGTTGCCGCCATGCCATTTGCCTTCGCCGCCCGATCCGTGGCGGATTCGATGGCTGTCGATACGCACCGGATAGCGCCATTCCAGCACTTCCGGGTCGGTCAGGCGGGAATTGGTCATGTGGGTCTGGACTGCGTCGGTGCCGTCGAAACCATCGCCGGCACCCGAGCCGCCGGCGATGGTTTCGTAATACTGATAGCGCGCGTTGCCGAAGGTAAAATTGTTCATGGTTCCAGGCGCCGACGCCAGCACGCCGAGTGCGCCGTACAACGCATTGGTAATGCAGCTGGAGGTCTCGACATTGCCGGACACGACTGCGGCCGGATAGCGCGGCTTGAGCATCGAGTCATCTGGAATGATGATGTGGAGCGGTTTCAGACATCCTGCATTGAGCGGAATGTCGTCATCGACCAGCGTACGGAACACATATAGCACCGCCGCCGTGCAGATTGCGCTGGGGGCATTGAAATTGCCCGGTAATTGCGGCGAAGTGCCGGTAAAGTCGATTACCGCAGCGCGCGCCCGGCGATCGATGCGAATGGCGACCCGGATCACGGCGCCGTTATCGAGCGCATAGTCGAAGCTGCTGTCCTGCAGTGTAGCAATGACGCGCCGGACCGCTTCCTCGGCATTGTCTTGTACGTGCGCCATGTAAGCGCGCACGACGTCGAGGCCGAAGTGTGCAACCATCTTCAGAAGTTCGTCGACGCCTTTTTGATTGGCGGCGACCTGGGCTTGCAGGTCGGCCAGGTTTTGGCCGATATTGCGTGCCGGGTAACGCCCCGACGACAGTAGCGCAATGGTTTCCTGTTCGCGGAACCGTCCTGCCCGCACCAACTGGAAATTATCGATCAGAACGCCTTCTTCTTCGATCACGGTGCTGCTGGCCGGCATCGAACCCGGCGTGACGCCGCCGATATCGGCGTGATGACCGCGCGACCCGACATAGAACAGGATCTCGATGCCGGCGGCGTCGAATACCGGCGTGATGACCGTAATGTCCGGCAAATGCGTGCCGCCGTGATAGGGGTCGTTAAGCATGTACACGTCGCCCGGCAGGATGTGGCCGGCATTCTCGCGGATGACGGTGCGGATGCTGTCGCCCATCGACCCCAGGTGCACCGGAATATGCGGTGCATTGGCGATCAGGTTGCCGTCGCCGTCGAACAGCGCACACGAAAAATCGAGCCGCTCCTTGATGTTGACCGACACGGCGGTATTTTGCAGCCGCAATCCCATCTGTTCGGCAATGCTCATGAACAGGTTGTTGAATACTTCCAGCATGGCCGGATCGGCAGAGGTACCAATCGCCTGGCTCTGCTGGCGCGGTGCGACCCGCGTGAGCAGCAAATGGTCCAGCGGCGTGACCTGCGCCATCCAGCCGGGTTCGATGACGTTGGTGGCGTTTTTTTCGACAATGATCGCCGGACCGTGCACGGTATCGCCGGGGCGCATGTCCTCGCGCCGGTACAGCGCGCTGTCATGCCAGCGCCCGCCGGAAAAGAAGCGCACGGTTTCGGCCGGTTGCAGCGGCGCAGCGCGTGGCGTCGGCCGGTCTTGCTTGCTGCCCGCATCGTCTGCCATGCCGATCGCTTCGACAGAAATCGCTTCGACCACCAACGGCTTGTCGGGCATCAGAAATGCATAGCGCTTGCGATAGGTTTGCTCGAATTGCGCTGTCATTGCGGCAACGGTGTCGAGGCCGACCACGATGATCGAATCGCTGCCTTCATAGCGCAGATGGACGCGTTCGACGATACGGATACGGCTATGCTCGACACCTTGCCGTTCGAGTTCGTCACAGCCGGCGCGTACCAGTCGCGTCAGTTCGGCGGCAAGCGTTGTCATCGCGGTTTGCGACAGCGCGATTTCCAGCGCCTGCTCGCGCATGGTCGTCTGGTCCGCCAGTCCCATGCCATAAGCAGACAGCACGCCCGCCAGCGGATGCGCGAACACCCGCGTCATACCTAGCGAATCGGCCACCATGCACGCATGCTGCCCGCCGGCGCCACCGAAGGTCGCCAGCGTATAGTCGCTCACATCGTGTCCGCGTTGCACCGAAATGAACTTGATGGCATTGGCCATGTTGCCGACTGCGATATCCAGGAAGCCTTCGGCGATTTCTTCCGCGCTGCGGCGCGTGCCAGTGGCATCGAATATGCGTTGCGACAATGCGTTGAATTCCTGCTGCACGATGTCGCGGTCGATAGGCTGGTCGGCCTGCGCACCGAACACACGCGGAAAATGATCCGGCTGGATTTTGCCCAGCATTACGTTACAGTCGGTAACTGTCAGCGGCCCGCCGCGCCGATAACTGGCCGGCCCCGGATTGGCGCCGGCACTGTCAGGGCCGACCCGCAAGCGCGTGCCGTCGAAGTGCAGCACCGATCCGCCACCAGCTGCCACCGTGTGGATGCTCATCATCGGCGCGCGTATGCGCACGCCGGCGACCTGCGTGTCGAACTGTCGCTCGAACTCGCCGGCATAGTGCGACACATCCGTCGAGGTGCCGCCCATGTCGAAGCCGATGACGCGGTCAAAGCCGGCCGTCTCGGCGGTGCGCGCCATCCCGACGATGCCACCCGCCGGTCCGGACAAGATCGAATCCTTGCCCTGGAAGCGATGGGCATCGGTCAGTCCGCCATTGCTTTGCATGAACAGCAGTCGAACACCCGGCATCTGGCTGGCCACCTGGTCGACATAGCGGCGCAGGATCGGCGACAGGTAGGCGTCGACCACGGTGGTGTCGCCGCGCGACACCAGCTTCATCAGCGGACTGACTTGGTGCGACAGCGAAATCTGCGTGAAGCCGATCCCGGCAGCAATACGGCCGATCGTTTCTTCATGGTGCGTATGGCGATAGGCGTGCATCAGCACGACCGCAATGGCGCGAAGTCCTTGCCGGTACAGCGCCTGTAGCGTCTGGGCGACGGCTGCTTCATCGAGCGGTCGGATCAGTTCACCACGGGCGCCGATCCGTTCGTCGACCTCGACCACTGACTGATACAGCATCTCGGGCAGAACGATATGGCGGTCGAACAGGCGCGGCCGGTTTTGATAGGCAATCCGCAGTGCGTCACCGAAGCCCTTGGTGATCAGCAGCGCGGTCGGGTCGCCCTTGCGTTCGAGCAGTGCATTGGTGGCCACCGTCGTGCCCATCTTCACGACTTCGACCAGCTCGGGCGAAATGGCTTGGTCCGGCGCCAGGTCCAGCATGTGACGGATGCCGGCAATGGCTGCATCTGCGTACTGCTCGGGGTTTTCCGACAGCAGCTTGTGCGTCAGCAGTGTGCCATCCGGCCGGCGCCCGACGATATCGGTAAAGGTGCCGCCACGGTCGATCCAGAATTGCCAGCGTTGACCGGAGGCGTCGTCGGCAATGCTCACATTACCCGCCATACGGCAAATACCAGCAGCGTGTAAAAAGCCGCCAGGATGTCATCCCACATCACCCCGAAGCCGCCCTTTAAATGCCGGTCGAAATAGCCGATCGGCGGTGGCTTGACCATGTCGAAGAAACGAAACCAGACGAATGCCCAGAACTGCGTCCACGGTCCCGCCGGCGTCACCAACAGCAATACCAGCCAGAAAGCGATGATCTCATCCCACACCATGCTGCCATGATCCGGAAAACCGAGATCGCGCCCGGTCTTCGAACATGCCACCACGCCGATAATGAAGCCGACCGCGATGATGATGCCCCAGTTCAGCGGCGTGAAAATATCCGGCCAGCGCGACGACAGGATAGCGAACGACAGCCATGCGAACAGCGTGCCGCTGGTGCCGGGCATGACCGGCGAAAGGCCGCTGCCGAAACCTTGCGACAGGATGTGCGCGGGATGCGACAGCATGAAGCGGGCAGTGGGCTTGCTGATGCGGGCAGTCTGGCCGGGTTCGAGAGTCATCATGGGGAGAGGAACTGGTCAAAGGAAGGGAGATTCAAATCGAGCGGCATCGCATTGGCGTCGATAATGCGCAGCCCCGGCTCGGCATCGATGGTGCCGACGCGCTTGACTGGCGTCGATGCCCCGCGCGCGGCCGACAAGACCGCCTCGCGGCACGCCACCGGCGCGGTAAAGCAGAGTTCATAATCGTCACCGCCGGCCAGCGTGAAGCGCCTGCGCAGCTCGGCCGATTGGCGCGACAGCATCAGCCCGGCCGGCAGGGCGTCGACGTCAAGCGTGGCGCCGACGCCGGAGCGCTTCAGGATATGTCCCAGGTCGCCGCTCAAGCCATCGGAAATATCGACGGCCGCATGTGCAATGTCGCGCAAGGCGACGCCAAGCGCATTGCGTGGCGTCGGCAGGTGCATGCGTGTGCCTGCGACTTCCTGCGCGTAGGGGTCGAGCGTCAGTTCGTCTCGGTAGCCAGCCAGTGCCAGTCGCGAATCGCCCAGTGTTCCTGAAATCCAGATGTCGTCGCCGGCTACGGCGGCGTCCCGCCGCAGCGCCTGACCGGGCGGCAATTCGCCAAAAACCGTGATGCAAATAGTCAACGGTCCTTTGGTAGTGTCGCCCCCGATCAGCTCGCAGCCGTGCTCGTCGGCCAACGCGAACAGGCCGGCGGAAAATTCAGAGAGCCACGGCGCTTGGGCATCGGGCAGGGCCAGCGCCAGCGTAAACGCGACCGGGCGTGCACCCATTGCCGCGAGGTCCGAAAGATTGACTGCAAGGCACTTGTGGCCTAACGGTCGGGGATCGGCATCGGCGAAGAAGTGCCGGCCTTCGACCAGCATGTCGGTCGAGATGGCCAGCTGCATGCCGGGCGCGGGCATGACGAGTGCACAATCGTCGCCGATGCCGAGGTCGGCATGCGCAGAGGAATGGCCGGGACGGACAAAGTAACGGTTGATGAGATCGAATTCGGAGAGCATGCCGCGATTGTACCGAATGCGCCCTCTTGGCGATGAAACAAATCAACCAGCCCGGCACGATTGCCACCAACGTTCAGAATACCTTGACCCGATCGAGCGAAATGGACCCCAGTGCCGAGAGCAATCCCTGGCGCACCCCGGATTCATGCGGTGCCACACCGAAACCCAACAGCATCCCCTGTGCATCATAAAACCGGGCAATGGTGCGTCCGTCTTCTTCGACTTCGTGCCAGGTGCCGCCAGCAACCAGATGTGGTGCCGGCGCGACCAGTGCCAGCGGGTAGCTCGGCGTCTTGACGATGACCGGCGCATGCTTCATGTCGATGACCGTCTTGACGCCGGTCAGTGTCTTGGCAATCGCCCGCGCAGCGGCCATCAGCGGCGCGATGTAGGGCAGAATGCGCGTCGTGCCATCACCATCCATCGTGTATTCGGCACAGTCCCCTACCGCATAGATCGCTGGCGCGCTGGTTTCGCCGCTGGCGTCGACCACGATGCCGCGTCCGGTCTTGAGTTGCGCCGCTTGTGCCAGGGTCGTATCGGGACGCAGCCCTACCGCCGACAGGATGATATCGGTGTCGACCGCGCTGCCGTCAGCCAGCGTTATATGCAAGCCGGCGTCGGTACGGTTGATGGTCGCCGCGGTGGTGCCAAGTCTGAGCGCAACACCACGCGCCGTCAGTGCCGCATGCAAGCCTGACGACAACGCCGGCGACGCCAGCGCCGCCAGCGGCAGCGCATTCGGATCGACCAGCGTGACAGCATGGCCGCCACCGGCCAGATCATCGGCGAATTCGCAACCGATCAATCCCGCACCCAGAATCGTGACCCGGGCAGCACGCAGATCCGGCATCGCCAGCCGCGCCCGAAACGCTACGTAATCGTCGATGTTATTAACCGACAGCACCTGATCTGCGGCATCCCCAGCGATTGCCAGGCGAATCGGTTGCGCGCCGACAGCAATAACCAGCTTGTCGTAATCGAAGTGACCGGCCGTCGTATCGACCGTCCTGGCGGTGCTGTCGATGCGCGTCACGCGTGTGCGGGTGACGATGCGGGCATCGAGCTGCGCCGCCATCTGTTCTGCGGTCTGGGTGATGAGCTGCGCCGCCTGCTTGCCTTGGGCAAAAGCATTCGACAACATCGGCTTGGAGTAAAAGCCGCCGGCATCGCCCGTGATGAGGACGAGCGGCGTGATCTTGTCGAGCTTACGAAATTCTCGGGCCACCGTATAACCTGCCAGCCCGGTGCCGATGACGATGATCGGTTTCATCGGTTTTACAGTTGCACCATGTCGAAGTCGGCCTTGGCGACGCCACAATCGGGGCATTCCCAGTCGGCCGGTACATCGCTCCAGCGGGTCCCCGCGGCAATCCCGTCTTCCGGCATGCCGACCGCTTCGTCATAGATGAAACCACAAACGATGCATTGATACGTATTCATGTTGATCCTTGATTGTTTTCTTGAAAGTGAGTCGATACCACTGAGTCAGCGCCCGCGCCAAAAACTTACGCTTTTTGACGTTCTGCTACCAGGGCGGCACGGTAATGGTTGGCATGGCGCTCCTCGACCTTGGCCAGTGCAGCGAAGCGTTTGGCGGCGATTTCCAGTGTGCGACGAAATGCCGCTGCGTGTTCCTTCGACTCGGCGATCTGATCATCGAATTCGGCCACAGCCGCCATATTGCCTTCTTCGACTGCCAAATGACGGAACTTCGGATACATCTCGGTATATTCGTAAGTCTCGCCTTCGATGGCGATTTCCAGCGATTTCGCCGGTGTCAGCTTAGCTTTGGGATACAGCAAGTCGAGGTGGCCAAACGCGTGCATGATTTCCTGATCGGCCGTATCTTCGAAAATTTTAGCGACGTCGTCGGCACCTGATTCACGCGCCAGTTTGGCAAAATAGCGATACTTGATGTGCGCCATCGATTCGCCGGCAAAAGCCGACTCGAGGTTCTCGATCGTGATGGACTTCGGATTCTGGCTTGTCATAATTAGCTCCTGGTAAATTGAATGTCGATTGGCTTTTGCTAATCGGTATGTACGGAATGATAGTTTTTTTAGATGAATAATGGAAAACAATTGTTTTTATAGCGCTCATAGCATTGCCATAATTAAAAATTAATTACCATCGAAAGGGCATGCAAACTATGCCAAAAACGCATGGCACACGTACAAATACGTATAAAGTTGCCAGAGTGCGTCTGCTAAAATCGTAAGCTTTCCGAAAGCTCAAAAGGAAGGCCGCACCGATGGATTCGCTTATCAGCCAAAAAGAAGAACTACGTCAGCAATTGCGCCAGGCCGCACTCGAATACCATGAATTCCCGACTCCCGGAAAAATCAGCGTCACCCCCACCAAGCAACTGACCAATCAGCGCGACCTGGCACTTGCCTATTCGCCGGGCGTGGCCGCCGCCTGCGAAGAGATCGTGATCGATCCTGCTAATGCGTTCAAGTACACCGCACGCGGCAACCTGGTTGCGGTCATCACCAACGGCACCGCGGTGCTGGGACTGGGCAACATCGGTCCGCTCGCGTCCAAGCCGGTCATGGAAGGCAAGGGCGTCCTGTTCAAGAAATTCGCCGGCATCGATGTCTTCGATATCGAAATCAACGAACTCGATCCTGACAAGCTGTGCGACATCATCGCTTCGCTGGAGCCGACTTTCGGCGGTATCAACCTCGAAGACATCAAGGCGCCGGAATGCTTCTACATCGAGCGCAAGCTGCGCGACCGCATGAAGATTCCGGTGTTTCACGACGACCAGCACGGTACCGCGATCATCGTCGGTGCGGCGATCCTGAATGGCTTGCAAGTCGTCGGCAAACGCCTGACCGAATGCAAGCTGGTCGTCAGTGGCGCGGGTGCCGCAGCGTTGGCCTGCCTCGATTTGATCGTCGACCTTGGCTTTCCGATCGAAAACATCTTCGTCACCGACCTGGCCGGCGTGGTGTATGAAGGACGGGTCGAACTGATGGACCCGGACAAGGAGCGCTTCGCGCGCAAGACCGATGCCCGTACGCTGGCCGAAGTCATTCCCGGCGCTGACATTTTCCTTGGACTGTCGGCCGGCGGTGTGCTGAAACCCGAGATGGTGCAGACCATGGCGGACCGGCCGCTGGTGCTGGCGCTGGCCAACCCGACCCCGGAAATCCTACCCGAAGAAGTCATGGCTGTGCGTGCCGACGCCATCATCGCTACCGGCCGCTCGGATTATCCGAATCAGGTCAACAACGTGCTGTGCTTTCCATATATTTTCCGTGGTGCGCTCGATTGCGGCGCGACCACCATCACGCGCGAGATGGAAATCGCCGCCGTGCGGGCGATTGCCGACCTGGCGCAGGCCGAGCAGTCCGATATTGTCGCGACTACCTACGGCATCACCAACCTGAGCTTCGGTCCCGAATATCTGATTCCGAAACCATTCGATCCGCGTCTGATGATGAAGATCGCGCCGGCCGTGGCGCTTGCAGCCGAGGCCTCCGGT
>JACMQD010000216.1 GCA_014377155.1 Herminiimonas sp. | reverse complement strand
CTGTCCAAACTGATTCTGGCGCCAGTCGGCGACGCTGCGGCTGGACTACGCGATTATCTTGCGACCAATATGTATGTGCCGGTCGAGGAATTGGATCTGGAAACGGTGCTGGATTTGACAAAAGTGCCGGAACTGAAGGCGCTGGATATGCAGCAACGCTGCTTCATGGCGCTGGGTACGGCGTTGCGGTATGAGGAGACGGCGCTGTGAGCCAGCAAGTCAATCTCTTCAATCCGGTATTCCTCAAACAGAAAAAGCTGTTCTCCGCAGTGGCGATGCTGCAAGCGCTTTGTCTGATTCTTGTCGGATCATTATTGCTTGGCGCCTTTGCGCGTTATCAGCTTACCGATCTGACGGCACAAGCCGCAACGACCAGCAAGCGGTTGACCCAAGCAAAAGCCGACCTGGCACAAAGCGCTGCGCAGTCGGCATTGAACGACAAGGCCACGAATGACAAAAGCCAGGCCATTGCCAGCGACATCCGGAAGAAAGAGACAGAGCTCGCATCTCTGCGCTACGTCTTTGGTGTGCTCGACAAGGGTGATTTTGGCAACACCCAGGGCTATGCAAAATATTTTCGTGTGTTTTCACGGCAGAGTGTCGAAGGCGTCTGGCTGACTGGCTTTACGCTTGTCGGGGCCGGCAACGATATCAGCATTCAGGGCCGCGCTTTGCAACCCGAGATGGTGCCGGCTTATATCGGGCGCCTTACGCGTGAACCCCTCATGCACGGAAAGTCGTTTGCAAAACTGGATGTGCGGCTTCCTGCAGGAGAGACCGGATTGCCCCGGGCAGCGGGGACTGCAGGTCCGGGCAGGGCGCTGCCTTCATTTGTCGAGTTCAATTTGCAATCGTCAGGTACTGCGGCATCGCCGGTTCAGTCGGGAGCCGCGAAATGATCAGGCAAAACTGGCAGCGACTCGCCACCAGAATCGATCGGCTCACGTCACGTGAACGCATTATCAGTTTTGCGAGTGCGGCGCTGATGGTCGTCACCCTGGTCAACATGTTCCTGCTCGATCCGCTTTACGCGTCCCAGAAAAAGCTATCGAACAGCATCAAGCAGGATCAGGCGGCCATCACCGCACTACAACAGCAAATCCAGCAAGTCGTGAACGCGCGATCTGTCGACAAGGACGCGCCGGCCAAGGCGCGCCTGAAGGAAGTGGACGACCAAACAACAGCATTGCAGGCGTCGATGCGGGATATGCAAAAAGGTCTGGTTTCACCTGATAGAATGGCTGCGTTGCTTGAGAGTATTCTCAAGCAAAATGGCAGGCTCAAACTGATGTCGCTCAAGACGCTTCCGGTTGCGAATCTGAACGAAGGTCAAGTGGAGAACAAGGCGGGCATCGCGGCTAATGCGCCGGCAACCGGCGCGGCAAAAGTAGACGTACAGCCGGCAGTGCGAGCAATCTACAAACATGGCGTCGAAATTACCTTACGCGGCAATTATCTCGACATGATGGAATATCTGAGCAAACTCGAAAGCATGCCCTGGCAACTGTTCTGGGGCAGGGCGCAACTGGCAAGCGAGGACTATCCTGACAACACATTGACGCTGACACTGTTCACACTCAGCCTGGACAAGGCATGGTTGAATCTTTGATAATAAGTAGCGCAGGCTTCGTAATGCGCGGTGCCATCGGAGTATTGGCATTGACGCTGCCACTGATTGGTTTTGCGGAAGGATTTGCCGACCCGATGCGACCGCCGACGACGTTCATTCAGGCCAGTACGCCATCGACAGCATCAAGCTTGTCGGCATCGGGCCCGGTACTGCAATCGGTGTACATTTCCCCACGCCGGACGGTGGCCACGATCAGCGGGCAAACCGTCATGCTCGGTGAGAAGGTCGGCGACGCGACGGTGATGAGAATCAGCGAAAACGAAGTCGTACTGCGCAGTGGAAAAAATCTGCAGACGCTGAAGTTGTTTCCCGCCATCGACAAGCGAGAGCCAGGCAAGACGTTATCGCAACCGGCACGAATCGATCGAAAAGAGTAGGTAAAGCGTGCAAAAAATCATATCCGCAGTCGTCGTGATGAGCCTCGCAGCCTGTGCGGCGCCTGCGCCCAATCGAGACGCTTACGATGCAATCAGTGCTGAAATGAGCAGGGCTGCAATACGCACCGAACCTGCGCGGCCCGAAGCCGTTGCTGCAGCGCTCCTTCCGCCGATCACCATCGAAATGCCGAAACGCCAGCCACCGCGTGAAGAGCGGTTCAGCCTGGCATTCAACAATGTGCCGGCGCCGCAGTTTTTCATGTCGATTGTCGACGGCACCCGCTATAACATGCTGGTGCATCCGGAAGTGGCCGGCAATATTTCGGCGAACCTGAAAGACGTGACGATTTTCGAAGCGCTTGATGCGGTACGCGAACTGTATGGTTACGATTACAAGGTCGAAGGCAACCGCATCGTCATCAAACCGCTGACGATGCAGACCAGTGTCTTCCAGGTCAATTACCTGACCGGCAATCGCCGGGGCAGCTCGGAGACACGCGTGAGCGGCGGATCCATCACCGACTCGCAAGGCAGCAATAACGGATCGGGCAACAACCAGTCCAACAATAATAACAATAACAACGGCAGCAATCCGAATACACCGTCATCGAATCAGCGTTCGATCGAAAGCAGCAAGATCAGTACATCTTCCAACAGCGATTTCTGGTCGGAGCTGAAGGTCGCCCTGGAAACCATCGTCGGCACCGGCAAGGACGGGCGCAGCATTGTCATCAGCCCGCAGTCAGGCGTTGTCGTGGTACGTGCGTTGCCGGATGAACTGCGCAGTGTGTCATCGTATCTGAAGGCGATGCAATTGTCGGTCGACCGTCAGGTCATCCTTGAAGCGAAGATCCTGGAAGTCCAGCTCAATGATAGCTACCAATCCGGCATCAATTGGGCCGCATTCGGCAATCGCGGAAACAGCCGCGTGTCGGCTGGTTTGCTGGGCCAGAATTCGGCGCTCAGTCCGGGTAGCGCAACGGGCGGCGTGTCGATATCGGATGGTAATATCAAGGCAGTGCCGGGTCAGGATATTATTTCGAATGGTGCGGCGAAGCTTGGCGGGCTTTTCGGGCTGGCTTTTCAGACCAGTAACTTTGCAGCGCTCATTTCATTTCTGGAGTCGCAAGGCAATGTCCATGTGCTGTCCAGCCCGCGTATCGCTACCTTGAACAATCAAAAGGCGATCCTGAAAGTGGGCACGGATGAGTTTTTTGTAACAGGCATCAGCACGACAACGACGGCAACCGGCAACAATGCCGTGACAACGCCAACAGTGACCTTGCAACCATTTTTTTCTGGCGTGGTTCTCGACGTCACACCGCAAATCGATGATCGCGGCAATATCATTTTGCATGTCCATCCATCGGTAAGCGAAGTCACGACCGTCAACAAATCGGTCAATGTCGGCGGCGGAGCATTCAATCTGCCGCTGGCATCGAGCAATACGTCCGAGACCGACAGTATCGTGCGCGGACGCGATGGCCAGATCGTCGCTATCGGTGGATTGATGCGCCAGTCTGCCGTATCGGATCGCGCGCAGCTTCCGGGGATAGCCAATACGCCGGTAATAGGCGCGTTGCTGGGCAATACGAATCGCCTTTCCCAGAAAAGGGAACTCGTGATCCTGTTAAAGCCCACCATCGTCCAGGGTGACGCGGCCTGGTCGCAAGATATCCTCGAAAGCCAGCGGCGTATTCAAGACCTGGATCCGCGGGGCACGACGGAGTTTCGATAGGCATGTATGAGAGTCACTTTGGCTTGCGTGAACTTCCGTTTGGGATCACTCCAGATACCAGCTTTTTTTTCGCCTGCTCGAATTATCAGCAAGCGCTCAATACGCTGCTGGTGGCGACAGGCAATGGTGAAGGATTCATAAAAATCACCGGCGAAGTCGGCACCGGCAAGACGCTGTTATGCCGCAAATTCATGGCAACGCTGGACGACAGTTTTGTCACTGCCTACATCCCGAATCCTTATCTCGAGCCCCGCACGCTGATGCTGGCGCTGGCCGATGAGCTCGAGATCAGTTTCGACAAGGATATCGACCAGCACCAGCTTTTAAAAGCAATCAATCATCGACTGCTGATCCTGGCACGCGACGGAAAACGGGTGGTGCTGTGTCTCGATGAAGCACAGGCGATCCCGATCGAAAGTCTTGAAGCATTAAGGCTGCTTACCAATCTCGAAACCGAAAAGCGCAAGCTTTTGCAAATCGTGCTGTTCGGTCAACCGGAACTGAACCGTAATCTTGAACAAAACCATATCCGCCAGCTTAGTCAGCGGATTACCTTTCACTACAATCTCGAACCGTTGTCACGTGACGATCTGGAATACTATGTTTCGCATCGTTTGAATGTCGCTGGCTACAGCGGCAGCAGGCTGTTTGGGCGTGGTGCTTTGCGCGGGCTCGGTAGCGCAAGCGGCGGTATTCCGCGCCTGGTCAATATACTGGCGCACAAAGCCCTCATGCTTGCTTATGGCGAAGGCAAGCAGCAGGTGAGCCAACGTCATGTCCGGGCTGCTGCCAAAGATACGGTTGGTATCGGTAACCGGTTCGCAGCACTCTACTTGCTAGCTGGCGTGACAGCAATCGTGGCCGGTTCCGTAATCGGATGGACTTATTTGCAATGAGCCTGATCAATAAAATGTTGCAGGACCTCGAGGCCCGCAGTCCCCAAGGGATCAATACAGGCTTCGCCACGGGGCCGGTCAGGGCCGTGCCGCAGCGACACAGGTCCTATGCGATCTGGAGTCTGGCGGCTGCACTGGTGCTGGCAAGCGCGGGTGCCGGTGCATGGCTGCTGCGGGGACATCGGATTGTTCCGCCTGCAGTTATGGCGTCTGCCGTTACAGCACCCACTCGTGCGCCGGGATTGAAGATGGCGGTCGATACACCACCGGTCGCGCCGGCAACCGTTGTGGCAGCGCCGGTGCTAGTTGAGGTTTCAAAGCCTGCGGTAGTGGAAGCACCGCTGGTTATCGTCTCCAATAACAAAAATCTTGAAAATTCGAATGACGAGGCGAGAGAAGAAGCGGGCGACAAGGCGAAAGGTAAAGCGAACGACAAAGCGAACGACAAGCCCGCTGAAAGACCAAGTGACGCAAAAAAACCGCTAACGGAAATGCTAGCACGGACAGGTTTGATTACGCCGCCCAAGTCAACCGCATTACTGTCTTTGGCGCCACCGCGTCCCGTGCTTGCCGCCCAAAGCCGGCCCGCCAAAGCGGCCGGTGTGCTGGGCAACAGCACCGTGGATAGTCCGGGCAACGGACTTTCAGAAAGCCCAAGCCCCGTTGTCAGGCAAGTCAGCGAAGCAACGCCCGCGCAACGGGCCGATAATGAATTTCGCAAGGCAACCGCGCAAATTGACGATGGCCGCACCGGCGACGCGATCGTGACGCTGGAACAAGTACTGCAGATTGATCCATTGCATGGCACGGCGCGCCAGACTTTGGTAGGCTTGCTGGTCCAAACAAAACGCCAGGACGATGCTGTACGCAGGTTACAAGAGGGCCTTCGCCTGGATTCGACACAGCCCGGCGCTGCCATGATTCTCGCAAGATTACAGGTCGAGCGTGGCGAACAGGCGCAGGCTGTCAGCACATTGCAGCGGACTTTACCGTATGCTACAGACCGGGCAGATTACCAGTCGTTTCTGGCAGCGCTGCTGCAGCGCGAGGGCCGGCACAAGGAGGCGGTGGAGAAATACCTTGTAGCGCTTGGCAAGGCGCCGCAAAACGGCGTCTGGTGGATGGGCATGGCGATCTCGCTACAGGCGGATAACCGCAGTGGCGAGGCGCTTGAAGCCTTTCTTCGCGCAAAGGCGACGAGTACCTTGTCACCGGATCTGGTCGCCTTCGTCGATCAAAAGCTGGTGCAACTTGGGCGCTGAGAGACTGCCTTGTCAAAAAATAGCAGGCATCTGCGTTGAACCAGATGGCTGACCGATGTAGAAATTAAAAAATCAATGGAGACGAACATGTTGAAATTATGCGGATTTGCAGTAAGCAATTACTATAACAAGGTAAAACTGGCGCTGCTTGAAAAAGGCGTCGAATTCGAAGAGGAATTGGTCTGGACCGGTAACTCAGCCGAAATGCTCGCGCGCTCGCCGCTCGGAAAAGTCCCATTTCTCGAGGTGGACGGCAAGTCCATGTGTGAATCGCAAGCGATGCTCGAATATGTCGAAAGCCAGTACCCGCAACATCCGCTGTTGCCCGCTGACGCGTTTGAAGCCGGCAAGATTCGCGAGCTAATTGTTTTTATGGAATTGCATCTTGAACTGGTCGCCCGCGATTTGTATGCCGAAGCATTTTTTGGTGGCAAGGTAAGCGAAGAGGTCAAGGCACGAGTACAAAAGCTGTTGACACGCAATGCCAAGGCATTCGGCACGATCGTCAAATTTAGCCCCTTTGTCGCCGGCGACACATTCACGATGGCCGACTGCGTGGCGGCCTCGCATTTGCCGCTGGTCACCATGGCATCTAAGGCGATTTATGGCGAAGACGTGCTGGCGAATCTGCCTGTCAAAACCTACATGAAGCTTTTGGGTGAACGGCCGACGGTCCAGAAGGTTAATGCCGACCGCAAAGCCAACATGGAAGTCATGGCGGCTCGATCGAAATAGCACAGCCTGTCTGTGTGCCGAACTGCTGGGGCTTATTCCGGCCCGTTGTTGCAAGGCATCGGGTGGCGCCGAGAATGCGCGGTTACCGATTGCCAAAACAGTTCAATACGTTCTTAAAAAATCCGCGATCAGGGATTTAATCGGAATTTGTTTTTAGCGGATCGACTATTCCCTTCGATTGCCTGGACTGCTTCGCCAGTTGTCGTGCTGTTTGACCGGATTGCATCGTGGCGTTTTTGTCTGCACCTGCATCCAAATGCGCATTGACCAGATGGACTTCGTTCCCTGCGTGCCCGAGATGTTTTTTCTGACAAAGTAAATGCCAGTGTTTCGGCCAACTGGGTCTTTCGCCAGCGGGCCGATCCGCAGATGCCCGATGTCGAAGCGTGCAGGACGCCGATCCCATTCACGGATACTTCTTCTGACTCATGTGCTCAAGAACACAGGGAAATCAGAACGTTTTAATAAACGGTAATCGGTTCCTGCCTCTGCAGATAATTCACCTCAGACCCGTCTTGTCCGTAACGTTACAGACTTGCCAAGCGATCCAGCGCAGTCTGCAGCGTGTGCTCTTTTTTTGCGAAACAGAATCGGACCACACCGGACTGCCTGGGTTGATTATAAAAAGCAGATACCGGAATGGCCGCCACGCCGATCTCGCTCGTCAGCCAAGTCGCAAACTCGTTTTCTGGCAACGACGATACGCCGGAATAGTCAACGCACTGAAAATACGTACCATCGGACGGCAGCAGGCGAAAGCGCGTCTTGGCCAGGCCGCTTCGAAACAGGTCTCGCTTGCGCTGATAGAACGCCGACAAGCCCAGATACGGTACCGGGTCGGCCATGTATCCGGCGATGCCATGCTGGGCTGGCGTATTGACCGTGAATACATTAAATTGATGCACTTTTCTGAATTCGGCAGTCAGCGCCGCCGGCGCAGCGACGTAACCCACTTTCCAGCCTGTCACATGAAAGGTTTTGCCGAAGCTGGAAATGACGAATGCCCGTGAAGCCAGATCAGGATGACGGCAGATCGACTCATGCCGGGCGCCGTCGTACACCATGTGTTCGTAGACTTCATCTGAAATAATCAGCAAATCGGTACCACGCACGATGTCGGCCAGCGCCGCGATATCTGCCGCGCGTAAAATGCTACCGGTGGGGTTATGCGGCGAATTGATGATGATCAGCCGCGTGCGTGGGCTGACCGCCGCCGCTACCTCGCGCCATGGCACGGCATAACCGTCTGGTCCGACGGTCATCTGAACAAACACCGGCTTGCCGCCAGCCAGTTCAATTGCCGGCACATAGCTGTCAAAGGCCGGTTCGATGACGATCACTTCATCGCCCGCATGCACGCTGCACATGATTGCGGTCAGCAGCGCCTGGGTAGCGCCGGCTGTGACCGTGATCTCGCTTTCGGCGTCGTAGGCACGGCCGTATAGTGTTTCGACCTTGGATGCGATGGCTGCACGAAGTCCAGGTACGCCGGTCATCGGAGGATATTGATTGAAGCCGCTTTTCATGGCGGCCGTAACCGCATCCACCAGAGCCGGATCACAATCGAAATCAGGAAAGCCCTGCCCCAGATTTACCGCTTTTTTTTCCGCAGCGAGGTTGGACATGACGGTGAAAATGGTCAGGCCGATGGTGGGCAGCTTGGATTCGATACTGACCGCAGGCGTGGCAGGAAACGGAGACGGGTTCATGGCATGTCGAAGGAAGTTGGTTGGAGGTCATTGTAGCGTTTGTCCGCTGCGATCAGGTCAGGCGGGCGCCAAAATGCTAGTCGGTCGACCATCACTCTTCGCTCTGGCCAAGTCGCACCCATGTTTCCGGCAGCATGATGCGAAACATCCCATCGCGTGCGGTCTTGCGCGCAAGCTTCAGCAAGGCTTTGTCCTTGGTGATCAGGATCGAAGCGTCCGAGTCGCGTGCCAGTTCAAGGAATTTCTGATCGTCGCGATCCTTGCAAATCGGCAGTCGCAACGCGTTATCGGAAGGCCCCACCGTGGCAAGGCAGGTGATCAATGCGTCGAATTCGATCGTGCTGCGCGCCCTCGATTGCAGGTCCAGCGGCAGGTGCGCATAGCCCAGCACGATCTGCCACTCCATGCGGCAATCGGCGCGCGTCACGGCTTCCACGGAGCCGTCCTGCAGTGCGGTGAGCAGCGGTGTCCATCGCGGATCGCGAAAGACAAACAGATCGAGGCAAACGTTGGTGTCGATGACGATGCGCTTCGGTATCATGTGAGGAATATTTTTTCTGGAGAAAGTGATGCTGTTTGTTCTGTCGCCTGCCAAGACGCTCGATTTCGACACGCCGCCGGCCACTGCGATCCATACCCAACCCGACTTTATCGGCGACTCGGCTGAACTGATCGACACGCTGCGCCGCTTGTCGCCAGCGCAGATCGGCGGCATGATGCGCATTTCCGATCCTTTGGCCCAACTGAACGCCGGTCGCTTCGCCGACTGGTCGCCTAAATTCACGGTGAAAAATGCCCGACAGGCAGTATTGACGTTCAACGGTGATGTCTATGAAGGGCTGGATGCGTCGTCGCTCACGGCCAAGCAGCTCGATTATACCCAAGCACATCTGCGCATCCTGTCGGGTCTGTACGGCGTGTTGCGACCGCTCGACCTGATGCAGGCCTATCGCCTCGAAATGGGTACGGGTCTTGCCAATGCGCGGGGCAAAAATTTGTATGCATTCTGGGGCGACAGGGTGACGCGGACGCTGAATGCATCGATTGCGGTCAATAAATCCAAGGCGCTGATCAATCTCGCGTCCGAAGAGTATTTCAAGGTGGTCAAGCCATCGCTACTCGATGCGCCAGTGATTACGCCGGTTTTCGAGGACTGGAAAAACGGCCGTTACAAAGTTATCTCGTTTTATGCCAAACGAGCGCGTGGATTAATGGCGCGGTATGCAGCGGTAAAACGGATCACGCAGCCGCAAAAACTGAAAGCGTTCGATTATGAAGGCTATGCGTTCGATGCCGAAAATTCAACACAAGACAAATGGTTTTTCAAGCGCAGGCTGGAAACCTGACCTTGCCGCGCGCATGAAAAAAGCCCCGTCGAAACGGGGCTTTTGAACCATTCTTGCACTTAGGCCCAGAATTTCCACCAAGGTCGGCCAGAGCCGCGACCACCACTGAAATAAGGACTGTTCGGGAAGTTCTTGCGCATGATGCGTTCGGCGTCGTCGCGCAAATCCGGCATGCCTAGCGCGTCGTACGAACGGACCATCAAAAATAGTGCTTCTTCGATAGCCGGGGCGTCGCGGTATTCTGTTACCGCCGATTGTGCGCGGTTGGCTGCGGCAAGGTAAGCACCGCGCCGATAATAATAATTGGCGACGTGGACATCGTACTGGGCCATTGCATTGACCAGATATTTAAGCCGGTCGTACGAATCTTTTGCATAAATGCTATTCGGAAACCGGTCGACCAGCTGCTTGAACGCATCGAATGCCTCCCGCGTCGCCTTGGGGTCACGTTCCGTTGGATCTTGCGGTGCCAGGAAGTTGAAAGGGCTGACACGATCGTTGAAGTTGATCAGGCCACGCAGATAGAACATGTAGTCGAGGTTGGGATGATCAGGGTGGAGCTTGATGAAGCGTTCGGCGGCTGCCAGGGCTTCGGCCTGATCGCCTTGCCGATAGTGTCCGTATGCAATTTCCATCTGCGCCTGCTGCGCGTAAGTGCCGAATGGATAACGCGATTCAAGCTTTTCAAAGTACTGAATCGCCTTGTCGTAGCCACCTGCGTTCATTTCGTCGCGTGCCTCCGAGTATAATTTGGACGCGGACCATGCTTGGGTCTCGTCGATTTTCTCAGGTAACAGGCCGCATGCGGACAGGAGGATGGCGAGGGCGAGAGTGGAGTGTTTTAACAATTTTTTTTGCATGACGGTTAGCGGGAATGCATCTGAACAATGAATGATTATAGCCGATGGGACTTGCAGTGATGTCAACCGAACTACCGTACGAGGCTAATGCCTTGCCTGACAGCGATATCAACGATATCGACGACAGCGATGAGGCTCTGCCGGAATTATCTCCCATTACCTTGAGCCTGACGCCGGATGCGTGCGGTGTGCGTTTGGACAAGGTACTGTCCAAACTCGTTCCGCAGTACTCTCGCAGCAGGATACAGCAATGGATCGAAGCCGGGTTCGTTACCATCGACGGCAAGACCGCGGTCGGCAAAGTGACATCGTTCGGCGACGAACAGGTCGTCATCCTGCCGCAGGCTGCGCCTGATGAGCTTGCCTTCATTCCCGAGCCGATGGATCTCGATATCGTCTATGAAGATGCCTCGATCCTGGTGATCAACAAGCCGGCCGGGCTGGTAGTGCATCCGGGCGCCGGCAACTGGTCCGGCACGCTGCTGAACGGCCTGTTGCATTACTTGCCGGCGATTGCCGGCGTGCCGCGCGCCGGCATCGTGCACCGGCTGGACAAGGACACCAGTGGTCTGATGGTAGTCGGCAAAAGCCTGATTGCGCAAACCGATCTGGTGCGCCAGTTGCAGGCGCGCACCGTCAAGCGCGAATATCTGGCGCTGGTATGGGGCACGCCGGTCTCTAGCGGCAAGATCGATGCGGCCATCGGCCGGCATTCACGCGACCGCGTCAAGATGGCGGTATCGGAAAACATGACGGCCAAGCCGGCGTTGACGCATTTCGAGCGGCTCGCACCGGGCGTGCTGGATGGCCGCCAGGTCAGCCTGGTGCGCTGTCAGCTCGAAACCGGTCGCACGCATCAGATCCGGGTCCACATGCAGTCGATCGGCTTTGCGCTCGTGGGCGACGCCTTGTACGGTAAGCAGCACCTAACGACCGTATTCCCGCGCCAGGCATTGCACGCCTATCGGCTCGGTCTGATTCATCCGGTTACCGGAAAGGCGCTCGAGTGGCAGGCAGCAGTGCCGCCGGATCTGGCGTCGCTGATCGAACGCTCCGGCATCAAGGCTGCGGTAATGGCGTGACCGGCGAATCCACATTCGAGTGCATCATTCCTGACTGGCCAGATGCACCGGCTGCCATCGGTGCGCTGAGTACCACCCGTCGCGGCGGCGTCAGCAAGGCCCCCTACGGCGAGGGCGGCGGCGGGGGTGGCCTGAATCTGGGTACCCATGTCGGTGACG
>JACMQD010000215.1 GCA_014377155.1 Herminiimonas sp. | reverse complement strand
GATGCCGGCCAGCGCAAACATCCCGCCCATGCCGACCACCTGATACAGAAAGGGCGCTGCCACCAGAGAACGGGCGAAGGTCAGGCCGATCGAGCCGCCGACCATGGCCATGGCCTTGGTGCGATGTTCCTCACGCGTCGCATCCGCGATGAATGCCGTGACGGCTGCCGAGATCGCGCCGGCACCCTGCACTGCCCGGCCGATGGTGATCCAGAGCAGGTTATCAGCGACGGCGGCGATGAAAGAGCCGGCGGCAAACAGGATCAGGCCGATGATGATGACCCGCTTGCGGCCGTACTTGTCGGATGCCAGGCCGAATGGAATTTGACCGAATGCCTGCGTCAAGCCGTAAATGCCCATCGCCAGGCCAATCAGGAATGCGCTATTGCCGCCCGGCATGGTTCTGGCGTGTACCGCGAACACCGGCAGGATCAGAAACAGGCCGAGCATGCGCAACGCGAAAATGGCGGCCAGCGAGGCGCTCGCGCGGATTTCCGTGCGGGTCATGCGACTGTGCGGTTTGGACGAGGATGTGGGTGACATGGCAGTTTAAGACGAGGGAAGAGGCGTTTTACGGCGCGCTTCAAAACCCGTTATAGTATCAGGTTGGCCCGTTTTGACCCGCTCTGCCTGCTTGCCATGTTGATATTCCGGTGGGTACGCACAGCCTTCGCAGAAAGATTTCATGGAAGAAATTCGTATCCGTGGGGCGCGCACCCACAATTTGAAGAACATCAATCTTGATCTGCCGCGCAACAAGCTTATCGTCATCACCGGCCTGTCCGGTTCCGGAAAATCGTCACTCGCATTCGATACCCTGTACGCCGAAGGCCAGCGGCGCTATGTCGAATCGCTGTCGTCATACGCCCGCCAATTTCTGCAACTGATGGAAAAGCCCGACGTCGATCTGATCGAAGGCCTGTCGCCGGCGATTTCGATCGAACAGAAAGCCACCTCGCACAACCCGCGTTCGACGGTTGGCACCGTCACCGAAATTCACGATTACCTGCGTCTGTTGTATGCCCGCGTCGGCACGCCCTACTGCCCGCAGCATCCCGAAAATCCGCTTGCAGCGCAATCGGTGTCGCAAATGGTCGATGCGGTTCTGGCCATGCCGGAAGACACCAAACTGATGATCATGGCGCCGGTAGTGGCTAATCGCAAGGGCGAGCATACCGACCTGTTCGAACAGATGCAGGCGCACGGCTTTGTGCGCTTTCGGGTTCAAAGCGGCACCGGCAAGGCGCGCATCGTCGAGGTCGATGACTTGCCGACGCTCAAAAAAGCCGAAAAACATACGATCGATGTCGTCATCGACCGCATTAAGGTCAGCGCTGACATCAAGCAACGCCTGGCCGAAAGTTTCGAAACCGCGCTGCGCCTGGCCGACGGCCGCGCTGTCGTGGTCGAAATGGACAGCGGCGTCGAGCATGTGTACTCGAACAAGTTTGCCTGCCCCACATGCGGCTATTCGCTGCAGGAACTGGAGCCGCGGCTGTTTTCGTTCAATAATCCGATGGGCGCCTGCCCCGAATGCGACGGCCTCGGCCATATCGAATTTTTCGATCCGAAACGCATCGTCGCCTTTCCGAACCTGTCGCTGGCCAGCGGCGCCGTCAAAGGTTGGGATCGCCGCAACCAGTTCTATTTCCAGATGCTGTCGAATCTGGCGGCGTTCTACGATTTCGATGTCGACGTGCCATTCGAGAAGCTGCCCGAAAAAGCGCAGCAGGTCGTACTCTACGGCTCCGGCAAACAATCGATTCCGTTTACCTATATCAATGAACGCGGCCGCGCCGTGGTGCGCGAACATGTGTTCGAGGGCGTCATCGTCAACCTGCAACGCCGCTATCGGGAAACCGATTCGATGGCGGTCAAGGAAGAACTGGCCAAGTTCATTAACGAAAAATGCTGCCCGTCATGCGACGGCGCGCGGCTTCGCATCGAGGCGCGCTTCGTCAAAGTCGGCACCGGCGCCCAGCAACGCGCCATCTATGAAGTCGCAGCCACACCGCTGCGCGAGACACTGGCTTTTTTCGAGGCCCTGACGCTGACCGGATCGAAGAAGGAAATCGCCGACCGGGTGGTCAAGGAAATCGTCTCGCGTCTCAAATTTCTCAACAATGTCGGCCTCGATTATCTGTCGCTAGAACGTAGCGCCGATACGCTGTCCGGCGGCGAAGCGCAGCGTATCCGGCTGGCCTCGCAGATCGGCTCCGGCCTGACCGGCGTCATGTACGTGCTCGACGAGCCGTCGATCGGCCTGCACCAGCGCGACAACGACCGTCTGATTGTCACGCTCAAGCACTTGCGCGACATTGGCAATAGTGTG
>JACMQD010000214.1 GCA_014377155.1 Herminiimonas sp. | reverse complement strand
CTCGCACCGGGCGACCAGGATGCGCCTTACCTCGCGCGGCTGGAACTGTTCGAGCTTTTCGCCGATTCGGGGATTGGCCAGAAGTTGTTCTGGGGCTGCAACAAGTGCCTGCACGACGCGCGCAGCCGCTGCCTTATTCGGAGGAGAAAGAAATTCGTAAAGCCTGGCAGGATCGGATAATGACTTGCTGGTCCACTGCAGACGAATCAGCGCGGCACCTGCAACACCCGGTCGGTTCCCAGACTATCAGCCCATGCCTGAACAGCCTCGTGATCGGCGACCCGTCCCGCATCGACGTCCGCCATGGCCTCGAGAGTGAGGCGGTCGCGTTCCTCTTCCTGCTCAATCCAGGCCATCAACGCCTGCTTGACGATCCAGCCCCGGGAGCGCTCCATTCGCGCGGCGAGCAGGTCGACCTTGGTGGCCAAGGGTAAGGGGACGTGAGCAGTCAATACCTTGGTTTGCGCTTGAGTCATAGGGTTCCTCGATTATTTAATCATGTCTAATCATAGTGATTAACTTTGACTAGCGCAACGCAGAATTCACCATGTCCATCTGCGGCCACTGCGAAGCCCAGTTCACCATGACCATTCAGTTTTTTGCCGGATCAGGGTGCGGTATGTAACGCCACTGTTGGCTGATATTGCAGTGCAGATGCACCCCGGAAATTGGCGCCAGAAATTTTTCGACCGCGTACTTGGCAGCCGAGAAAAATCTTGCACGGTGCAAGACCATCCGATGCCGTGCCACATTCTTTTTTTTATGCCCGATGTTCGGATGAGGTACAGCAAAAAGAGAAGAGGGGGACTAAGGCCGGACAGGATGATCAGCAGAACAGCGTCGACTACGGTAGCGACGCGCCGGAATATCCAGCGGAGTTGTGGCAACGTTAAGCAGCGTTCGGACGCCCAAGGGAACCAATGAGCGATTTAAAGCATTTGCTGGAAAGCCTGCGGCCGATCGCCGCGGGCGACGACGACGCGCGGATCGCACATCTTGGCCTGGAAGCTTCCAGGCTGAAGAAAAACTCCTCAACTGCCCAACCGCCTCGGCGCGGGCATTCATGGTCGTGAAATGTTTGGCGGTGGCTGGCATGTGCGATTTCGGGATCATCCCGAAGCTGGCCACCAGCGTCTCTCGTGCGCCGGTGTCATCAGCCCGTATGATTGGCGCCAGATAATCCTGGTAGGTTTCCGCTGGCCAGTCGACCCCGTCCGGCGCCGGCGCCTTGAAGGCGCCGATTAGGTGTTTGCGGGTGGCTGGGGTGTAGTTGACGCACATGCAGCCAAGCCTACGCTTACACCGACGCGGCGCCAAACGTCACGGCTTTGACCGCTTTCGCGTTAGGGGTCCGATGATTTCGGCACCCTGTATCAAAGCGTGGCTGGCGCGAAGGCTGCCGCAACCCCGCTCTATTCCGGGACGCATGGCGTCCCAGATTGGTCCCGTCTCGCCGGCCGGACGGTAGCCCATCGCCGCCTCGAGGACGTGGTCGATGATTTCGGCAGGATCGCCGATCATGCAATTCTTGATGCCGAATTCGATTAGCGTTGCGCGGTCTGGCCAGGCCTTCGTCTTGTTCATGCTTAGCGCCATCGCATCCTTGGGCAAGTAAGCTGTGGTGTTGACGATGTCGTAGATCGGCGAGAGGCGCGCGTCATCGCTTTGCGGGTGCGTGTAGAGCATGCCGAAGTTCTTGAGGTGCGCGTCGCCATTACGTACAGCAACGGAGAGCACGATGGACCGAAAGAGCGCGACCTTCGACGCAGTGCGTTCGTGGGCTGCCGCGAAGATGTCGACTGCCTTGGCGACGTTCTCATAGCTGCCCACATACTTTTCCGTGTTCTGCTTTCCCATCAGCGAAGTCATGTCTTCGAAGCCCAGATAGCCGCCATCGGCGTCGAGATCGAAACGCTCGATGATGAAAAGCCCCTTGTCGTCGGATAGCCAAAACTGCGGCACGTTGAGACCTGCGGCTTTCGCAATCGACATGCAGTGGAATTCGTTTTCGGCCAGTCCGTCATAATCGAATCCCGCTGCCTTGACGATCAGGCCCCGCGCCTTTATGGACGTCTTTTCAATGACCTCGCCGTGATCAGAGCGTATTGTCGGGATGAGCACTTTGGGCTGGACCCCGGAGATCCCGGACGCAGCCGCATATTTCAGCGACAACTGCTCGAAGAGCGACTCGGTTCCTTTCCATGTCAGGAGCGCCTTCAAGTCTTCGCCTGCCACCACTTCGGGGGTTTCGACCTTGTTCACGCTGCAACGCACACGCCCGATGGTCTGCCGGCCTGTCAGGGCAACGAGGTTGAAGTCGTCCATCGGCATCGTCTTGCCAAAATTTTCTCGGATCCAGCCCAGCAAAAACCCTTCGGGCAGGTTTTGCCGGATGGCGCCCGGCAGGATATTGGCCGCGTAGCTTTGCGCCGTCAGCGGCATGGTGAGCCCGATTTCCTGACTTGATGCGTTCGTGCGATAGTTGAAGACGTACTGGGACTCGCGTGCGAGCTCTCCAGCGAACCCCTGGGTAGTGTGCACGTGCAGAAGCTTGAGTTTACTCATCGTCATCCTTGAAGATGTCGCGCAATTGGGATTCGGTCGGACGGTTGGTTCTCGGGACAACTGCCAAGGCCAGGTCCATGGCGTCGAGCAGGCGGGCGAGCCGCGAGATCCCGATGTCGGTCTGCCCGGCCTCCATTGCGATGATCGTGCGACGGCTCACGCCACTGCGCCGGGATAGCTCGTCTTGCGTCAGTGCGAGCGCGCGCCGGCGGCGGGTAACTTCAGCAATCAATGAGCGAATGTCCATAAGTG
>JACMQD010000213.1 GCA_014377155.1 Herminiimonas sp. | reverse complement strand
CCGCCTTGTCATGGCGGTACTGCGTCACGCGGCCATCGACACCGGTTTCCTGCACCAGCCTGTCGAGCGGGTCATAGGCGAACGCATAGGCTGCACCGTTCTCATTGACTAGCGTCGTCAGCCGGCGCGCGGTGTCGTAGCGGTAGTGCAGCGTGGCCGACAGCGCATCGGTGCGCGCGAGCGGTTGGCCGTCGAGGTCGAGCGCATACGTGGTGCGCTGGCCTGCCGCATCGGTGTAAGCGCGCAGGCGACCGAGTCGGTCATAGTCGGTGCGTTCGGCGCTGCCGTCGGCATGGGTGACGGCGATGAGCCGGTTGAGCGCGTCATAGGCAAACCTCGTGCGCTGCCCCAGCGCATCGTCGGTGGCCGTCAGATTGCCTTCGCGGTCGTAGGTATGGCGGGTGGTCCGCTGCGAGCAATCAGTGTAGGCCGTCAACAACCCGGCCTCGCTGTAGGCCAGCCGTTTGACGCCGCCATGGGCATCTGTTACGGTGACGACAAGGCCGCGCGCATCATGGTCGTAGCGGGTGCATTGGCCGAGCGCATCGGTAATGGCAATCAGATTGACGCACGCGTCGTACTGTAAAGTGGTCACCGCGCCCAGCGCATCGGTGATCGTGGCCGGCTTGTCGACGTCGGCATCGTAGGTCAGCGTCGTCGTCGCGCCATCGGGTGCGACGACGTGCGGCACGCGGCTGCGCGCATCGTAAGCGTAGCGCGTGGTGGCGCCGGCCGCATCCGTCATGGCCGTCACATTGCCGAAGGCATCGAGTTGGCGTTGGGTGACACCGCCGAGCGCATCGACCTGCCCGGTAAAACGCTGCTCGCTGTCGAAATTAAAACGTTCGGTGCGGCCGAGTTGGTCGGAGACCAGCGTCTGCTGCTTGCCATAAGCGAAGCTCCACCACTGGCCGAGGTTGCTCCAGCTGCGCACCACGCGTCCGTGCGGGTTGTCTTCGCTATATTGATATTCCGACACCAGCCCGCCCGGCTGCGCATGACGCACCAGCATGTGATGACGGTAGCCGAACTCGCGGGTAACTTCGTCGCAGCGGTTGCGTACCCGGATCAGGTCGCCGGCGGCGTCGTAGTCGTACCGCACCAGCGGCACGATTTCACGCTCCGCATGACGCTCCGCATGACGCCCATGGCGGTCGGGCTGACCCAACAGTTCGCTGACCGATTCCAGCCGGTCGTAGGCCGTGAATTGCAGCGCAAAGTGGCGGCCGCTGCTGTCGGTGATCTGCACCGGTCGTTGCCGGCTGTCGTAGTGCACGGTAATGGTGTTGCCGTTGCGGTCGGTAATGGCCGTCAGGTGCGCCACCCGGGCGCTCGGATGCGGCAGCCGGAATTGCGTGCACAGCCGGTCGGCATCGATCAGCTCGAAAGTGGTGGCGTCGCGACGATGCAAGCGCACCTGCTCGTGGCGCGAGTAGTCGGATTGACCGACCTGCGGCATCGCAAAGGTGACGCGTCGGTGCTGCGCATCGAGCAGCATGACCTTGTCGACGCTTAATTCCAGTGCCAGCGAAATCGGCACGCTCCAGCCTTGTCCGAGCCAGCTGACCCGCGGATTGTCGGAGGCGTACTGACGTTGCCACAGCAACGGCAGCATTCCGGGCAAGGCAAAGTCGAGCTCGGGTGCACCGTTGAGAATCTTGCAGCCGAAGATCGGATTGACCGGATGGCCGCGGGTCGGGCACTCCTTGCACTTGATGTTCTCGGGCTGTTTCTTGCTGGCCGGGACGGTATCGACTTGTTTCGGTGCGTCCTCCTTCGGCTTGGGATTGCGGGGCGCCGTCGCTGCCGCTGCGGGGGCGGGCTTGCCGCCATTGCCGCTGCGCGGTGGCGGCTTCAGCGATGCGGCTGCGTGCGTGAGGTCAGCAGCGGCTTGCGGATGACGCTCCATCTGTTGCATCACGCCGGCCAGCGCACCGTTCTTGCCGGTATCGATCAGCGCCCGCCGGCCACCCTTGCCGCGCGTGACCAGCAGTGGCAGCGCATTCAGCAGTTCGGCGCACAGCAGCAGATGACCATTGGCGAATTGTTCGCTGGCGCGGCCGACATCGACCAGCGGTGCGGCTTCGGCAGTGCCCCAGGCAAGGGCGATGCCGTTCTGGTAGCAGGCATAAATGGCCGGATAGGCATGCACCACATGCTCGACCATCGCCATCAAGCCCTGCGCGATGAGCATGGCGCTGGCAAACCCCATGCCGAAGCTCCAGCCGGCAGCGGCGCCGACCAGCGCGCCGGGACCGGTCCAGGCCATGCCGATGGCGCCGGCCACCGCAGCGCTGCCGGCATACTTCAGCTGGGTGGCCAGGGCGTCGGCCAAGCCGGCCAAAATCGACTTCAGCAACGGTTCCAGCAGGCTGCGCAGATCCTGGCTGAGCAATTGCGCCAGGCAGCGACTGATCTTCTGGCCTGCCAGCGTGAAGGACGCGATCAAGGCCTCGATCACGCGTTCGGCACGGACACCCAGGCGGGCCACGGCCAGTACCGACGCATCGTGGACGAGGCGGTTAAAGCCGTCGTCGACGAAGCTCAGGCTGTTGCTGCTGAGCTCTTGATAGCGGGCATGGATGCCACTGACCATGCCTTTGAGGTGAAAATGCAAGTCGGCGTCGGCGCGAACCAGGGCCGAGCGTGCCTCGGCCAGGATGCGGCCGTCGAAGGGAATGTCCATTGCGACTTTCAGGAAAGGATCGCGCCGCCGTTGCCGGGAAGGGGCAACGGCGGCGGGAAAACAGTTCACTGAGTGACGCGAGGGACTTGCGCAGTTCCAAATAAATTAACGAAATCGGATTGGCGCAGGCAAAAATACACCGCGAGTCCAAGACGGGCACCGAAGGACATGCTTAAGTCAAAACACCAGCGCCGGCCAGCATTCCATGTAAGTCGTGCGCGGTGATCTCGTGCAGACCCGACACACCGTAACAAGGTGCTTATCAGGCTATTCCTTGAAATACACCACCTGATGACTCGTGGCCAGAAGTGTCTTTTGATCGCTCCAGATTTCGGCGGTCTGATCGAAATAACCTTTGCCGAAATGCAGCGCCCGCGCCGTACCCAGCACGTGACGATCGCCTTGCAACGCAAGATCGGCGGCGTCGGCATGGAAATGGATGGTCAGCGAGACGGTGCCGACCGGTACACGACGCGGGCGGCGCATCAGAATGCGCGGAAAAAAGGCATCGCACAGCGCGGTGAGCGACACGAAATCCAGCGCCCGCGGCGGTGCATCGCGGAGCCAGACCTGGGTAAGCGAATCCGCGCGTTCCACCGCATCGTCACCGATCTCCAGCCGACCGTGTGCGAAGCGCATGTCATAGGCCGACGTCCAGTTCGCATGGAAAATCGGCGCTTCGCGCTCGATGTTCGCCGCTGCATCGGCGGGTGGGAAACGCACTTCGGTCGCTGCCCACGTATCACGCCGGGTCGCGAATACGGCGGTGGCGGTGGCCCCCACCTGATCGCCTTGCGCCAGTTCCATGTACCAGTGCTGGGTAGTTCGGTTGGTACGCAAGACCTTGGTCGTGATCGTGAATTCGCCATCCATCACCGGTCCCGCAAAATTGACTGTCAGTGCGACCGGATCACCCAGGCGCCGTGGATGGATGCAGATCGCGTTGATCAGCGCGGCAGAAATGATGCCGCCGAAGGGACCGACCATGTTGCCATAGGCGGCAGTGGTCGCGCCGCGAAACGTATCGTTTTCGATCGGTGTGAGGGCAGTGGCAATATCCAGCGCATGCGCGCGGTCAGTCGTGTTCGGAGTGTGATTCATGGATCGTGTCAGAGAAAAATAATCGACGCATGCGGGCGACGGACGCTTGCATGCCGCTTTGCTGATAACGGTTTGAGGTCCCGTCTGTCGCATCGTAACGGAATTTGCCCACATGCGTTACGTGCGATATTGCAGGATCATCGGTATCAGCGTTGTGCCGAAGTGCATTGCTGACGGTAACTGGTAATGAAAGCACTGCGCATCGCCGATTCCCGTTGGGCCGAATGACAGATTTGATCGTAGCAGCTCTGGCGCTGCAGCTACGGCCTTGCCGAGCGGGCGTTCTCGTCGACCCATTGCGCTATAATCCGGCCAGGGTGATCGTACCGTACAGGTATGACAGGATTTGCGCTGGTCGGGCCGCCACGCGGTTTTCACGCGACCAATATGAAAATTATCCGTTCCACCCACCGTATTTCGCCTCTTGTTGAACAAAACAGCTCGGTTGCCGCATGATGCGCACCGGGCGCAGCGTCTCCCGGGCCTTCATGGCGTTTGCCGCATCCGGCAAGGCCGGTGGCATCATCCTGATCTTGTGTACGCTTGTTTCGCTGGCGATCGCCAACTCGCCGCTAAGCGCGGCTTACCTCGGTTTCTGGCATAGGGATTTCGCCGGACTGAGTGTCGAGCACTGGATCAATGATGCCTTGATGGCCGTGTTTTTCCTGCTGATCGGGCTCGAGCTCGAACGCGAACTGTATAACGGCGAACTGTCGGACATCAAGAACGCCGTGCTGCCGATGATGGCCGCGGCCGGCGGTATTGCCGTACCCGCGCTGATTCACTTCGGCCTGAATAACGGCACGCCCACGCAAGCCGGTATCGGCATCCCGATGGCGACCGACATTGCCTTCGCCCTCGGCGTACTTGCCTTACTCGGCAACCGTGTGCCTGCCTCGCTGAAGATATTTCTCACCGCCCTTGCGGTCATGGACGACCTGGGTGCCATCGTGGTCATCGCGCTGTTCTATACCAGCGACCTGTCGTTCTTATATCTTCTCGGTGCGCTGGCCGTGTTCGCCGGGTTGGTCGCGATGAATCGCATCATGCGCATCATGGCTCTATTACCTTATCTGCTCGGTGGCGCGCTGATGTGGTTCCTGATGCTCAAGTCGGGCGTGCACGCAACCATCGCCGGCGTACTGCTCGCCTTCGCGATTCCGTATTCCGCAAAACAGGACGATGCGGATTCGCCCTCGCACCGACTGGAGCATGCGCTGCACAAGCCGGTTACCTTCTTGATCCTGCCCATTTTTGCGCTGGCAAACACCGGTATCGTGATCGGCGCGAACTGGACGTCGGAGTTGCTGACGTCGAACAGCCTTGGGATCATCTTAGGGCTGGTGGCGGGCAAGCCAATCGGCATCGTGCTGTTTAGTTTTACCGCCGTTGCCCTTGGCGTCTGTCGCCTGCCGCTGGATTTGACGTGGCGTCACGTGCTGGGCGCTGGCCTGCTCGGCGGTATCGGTTTTACGATGTCGATTTTTATTACCAATCTTGCGTTCGCAGGGCAGGCTGATGTCATCAATGCGTCAAAGATGGCGATTCTCATTGCTTCGCTGACGGCTGGCATCATTGGTTTTGGCTGGCTCAAAGTGATGGGGGCGCAAGCCGCGTCTGATGCTGCTCCCGACCCAATTGCACTAGAGAAGCAATAATCTTGACGGTAGGCCGTCGTTCGTACGATTTTCCCATGGCGCAGCGCCAATACTTCCTCGTGCCTGGCCATTTTTTCCCTATCAAGCGCAATCGGCAGTGATTTTCGATACCGTTTTTTCTTGCGACAACAATTCTTTGGGTCGCTTTGTTTTACATTGGCCTGCCATGGTAAGCAGCCGCATTAATGCCGATCGCGATTACAGGAGTCCCATCGCAGGAACTCAGACGCAACAGGTCGTGGTGATTGCCTCGCCATCGACGAACACCTTCAATTCGCCGACGCCGAACTGGGTCCAGCGTTCGTTCGTGGTGAGCGGTTCGGTGACGATGATCGCGACCCGGTCGTTGGGCGTGGTCACCTGGGAAAAATCGACTGTCACGTCCTCGTCCGACAAACAGGCCTGTGCAAACGGGTACTGGCGCACGAGGTAGTGCAGCTTGGTCGAACAATGCGCGAACAGCGCGCTGCCGTCCGACAGCATCATGTTGAAGGTGCCATGGGCAGCGATTTCCGCAGTCAGATCGCGCAGTGCGGCAGTCAGTTCGGGTAACGCCGGCAGCGTGTCGCCGAAGCGGCGCTGCAGCTGCTGCAGCAGATAGCAAAATGCCAGTTCGCTATCAGTGGTGCCGACCGGCCGGAACGGGCCGTCGAGCATCGGCGCAAAGTCTTTAAGGTCGCCATTGTGGGCAAAAACCCAGTAATGTCCCCATAGCTCGCGCACGAAGGGATGACAGTTTTCCAGCGCGATGCGGCCCTGGGTCGCTTTGCGGATATGGGCGATGACATTCTTGGACTTGATCGGGCAGCGCTTGATCAGCTCGGCGATCGGTGATGCGACCGCTGCTTCGTAATCGACGAAATGGCGCACGCCGGCACCTTCGAAGAACGCGATGCCCCAGCCGTCATTGTGGTTGTCGGTGCGGCCACCACGGGTGGCGAAACCGGTAAAGCTGAAGACGATATCTGTGGGAACGTTGCAGTTCATTCCGAGAAGTTGGCACATGGCGATCTGACCGATGACAATAAAAGTGCGATGACGGGAAACCCGCCACCATTATCACCGATGTTGCTGCACTGGCAGCCTCAAGCGATGCGGTTTCCCGCTTTCCAGACACCCATCACGATCGGAATATCGTCGACGACCCGCACCCGCAGGAAGTCAGCCCGCAGTCCCGGTGCAATCTCGCCGCGATCGAGCAAGCCGACCATACGTGCCGGCGTCCTGCTGACGGTGGCGATTGCTTTCGCCAATGAAAAGCCTTCGCGCTGGAGCAGGAAGGCGGCATGCAGCAGACTGGCCGGCACGTAATCCGACGACAGGCAGTCGAGCAAGTCGGCGCGCGCCAGTTCTGCCGCCGAAATATTGCCTGAATGCGAACCGCCGCGCACCATGTTGGGCGCGCCCATGATGATGCCCAGGCCGCGTTCGCGGGCGGCGCCCGCAGCAGCCAGCGTGGTCGGAAATTCCGAGATCGAGACGCCGTCGGTGACGCCTTCTTCCACATGCGCCACCGTGGTGTCGTCATGCGTGGCCAGCGGTACCGGCACGGCGCGCCGGGTGCAGCGTTCGACCACCGCGCGGCGGTTGGCGGCGGCGAAGATCTGCTGGCGCTCCAGCAAGCGGTCCAGCATCGAATCGACTTTTTCTTCGCTCCAGCCACGCTTGCCGGTGACATAGGTTTTGTAATGGCTGATGTCGGTCCACTGTCGTTGCCCGGGCGTGTGGTCCATCAGCGACACCAGCTTCAGGTCGTCGCCGTGCAGGAAAGGTTCGAGCAGCTCCAGCAGGTTTTCTTCTGCCAGTTCCAGGCGCAGGTGCAGGAAATGATCGGCGCGCAGGACACCGGCACGCGCCGCATGTTGCAGCCCCTGCACGCAGGACGTCAGGGTCTGTGTGCGCAGGCTGTCGGAGTCGATATCACCGACGGCGACCGCGTCGAGTACCGTCGTGATGCCGGCGCTGGCGATCTGGGCGTCATGGGCGATAATCGCCGGCAGGATCGGCCAGTTGACCTTGGGCCGAGGCATCAAATGTTTTTCAAGATTGTCGGTATGCAGTTCGACCAGGCCGGGCAACAGAAAATCGCCTTCCCAATCGTCACCGGCAAGCGCGGTGGCACCGCGCGCGACGTCGGCAATGATGTGGCTGTCAATCTCGATTGCGCCGACAAACAGGTCGGCGGCGGTCACGATACGGGCATTGCGAATCAGGGTCATGGCGAAGGAACAAGAGAAACCGGCTGGATCGGTGGAATCGGGAACAGGCGCGTGGCCAGCGCGCGCCGCACGTAATCGTCATGGAAAATACCGACGATCGCTGCGCCGCGCTCACGCGCATCGTTAATCAATGCGATGACGGTATCACGATTTGCTTCGTCGAGCGAGGCGGTCGGCTCATCGAGCAACAGCACCGGATAATCGCTGATCAGGGTGCGCGCAATATTGACGCGCTGCTGCTCGCCACCCGAAAAGGTCGCCGGTGGCACATGCCACAGGCGCATCGGGATACGCAGCCGTGCCAGCAAGTCCTTTGCCCGCTCCTGCGCAATTGCGGAATCAATGCCGCGTCCCAGCAGCGGTTCGGCCACCAGATCGAGTGTGGAAATGCGCGGGATCACGCGCAAGAACTGCGTCACGAAGCCCAGCGTCGACTGCCGCACCGCATGGATCTGCTGCGGCTGCGCTGAAGCCAAGTCGACCCAACCGTCACCATGGCGAATCCCGATGCTGCCGCCTGTGGCGCGGTAGTTGCCATACAGGCAGCGCAACAGCGTACTCTTGCCGGCGCCGGACGGCGCATGGATCACCACGCATTCGCCGGCATCGACCTGCATGTCCACCCCGGCCAGGATCGGCATGTGCAGGCCGCCCTGCAAATGCAGTGTGAAATCCTTCGACAATTTGCTTACTTCGATACGTCGCGACATGGCAGTTCTTTCAAGCTTGCAGTACCGAGGACACCAGTAATTGCGTGTAGGGATGTTGAGGATCGTCGAGCACCTGATCGGTCAGACCATGCTCGACCACCTGGCCACCGCGCATGACCATCAGCCGATGCGCCAGCAGGCGCGCCACGGCCAGGTCATGTGTGACGATGACGGCGGCAACTTGCAGTTGTGACACCAGTTGTCGCAGCAGATCCAGCAGGCGTGCCTGCACCGACACATCCAGGCTGGCGGTCGGCTCATCCATGAAGATCAGCCGCGGCTTGGTCACCAGGTTGCGGGCGATCTGCAGCCGCTGTTGCATGCCACCCGAAAAATCGCGTGGCAGATCGTCGATACGGGACTGGTCGATCTCGACGCGCGCCAGCCAGCCGAGTGCTTCTTCACGGATGTTGCCGTAATGCCGGGCGCCGACCGCCATCAGCCTTTCGCCGACGTTGGCGCCGGCCGAGACATCTCTGCGCAAACCATCGCGCGCGCTTTGATGCACATAACCCCAGTCAGTGCGCGAGAGCAGGCGCCGCCGTGCCTCGCTGATCTCGAACAGGTCGACCATGCCTTCATGGCGGGTTGAAAACAGCACGCGGCCGCTGTCCGGCGCCAGTTGCCCGGCCAGGCAGTTGAGCAACGTGGTCTTGCCGGAGCCGGACTCGCCGACGATGCCGAGCACTTCACCCGGATGCAGCGTCAGCGACACGTCGTCGCACGCGATGCGACCGCCGAACGATTTCGATATGTTCTCCGCGCACAGCAACGGGGTGGCATGCGTGATCATGCGTTCTCCTGCGCGGCATCAGTCTGGTCCTGTTGCCGCTGGCGGCAATAATCGGTATCGCTGCAGACGTACTGGCGCTGGCCGGCATCGTCGATGATGATTTCATCGAGGAAGCTGTCGCTGGCCGCGCAGACGCTGCAGACGTGATCCCATTTTTCGATTTCGAACGGGTAGTCCTCGAAGTCGAGGCTCTTGACCGAGGTGTAAGGCGGCACGGCGTAAATGCGTTTTTCACGGCCCGCACCGAACAGTTGCAGGGCCGGATTGAAATCCATCTTCGGATTGTCGAATTTGGGAATCGGTGATGGCCGCATCAGATAACGGCCATTGACGACCACCGGATAATCGTAAGCCGTCGCAATCTTGCCCATGCGCGCGATGTCTTCGTAAATCTTCACGCTCATCAGGCCATAGTCGGCCATCGCATGCAGCTTGCGGGTCTGTTCTTCGCTCGATTCGAGCCAACGCAACGGCTCGGGAATCGGCACCTGAAAAATGATAGTCTGGCCGGCCGAAAGCGGCGTTTCCGGAATCCGGTGGCGGGTCTGGATCAACGTTGCCTCGGTAGTCTTTTCGGTGGTGGCAACGCCGGTAGTGCGTTTGAAGAAGCGCCGGATGTTGACCGCGTTGGTCGTGTCGTCGGAGCCCTGATCAATGACTTTCAGCACATCGTCCTGGCCGATCACCGCGGCGGTGACCTGGATGCCGCCGGTACCCCAGCCATACGGCAAAGGCATTTCGCGGCCGCCGAACGGTACCTGATAACCGGGAATGGCGACCGCTTTCAGAATCGCACGGCGAATCATGCGCTTGGTCTGCTCGTCGAGGTAGGCGAAATTGTAGCCGGCCTCCTGCTGCTGCGCGGCCGTGTCGGAAAGGGTTGCGTGCATCATGCGGCTTTCTGCTTCGGTGAAGCGGCGGGCTCGGGATCGGTCGCCGCCTCCTGTTTAACGGCGACCTGGCGGCGCATGGCGCGAATCAGGTTCAGCTCTGACTGGAAATCGACATAATGCGGCAGCTTCAAATGCTGCACGAAGCCGGAAGCTTCGACGTTATCGGAGTGGTACAACACGTATTCGGGCATTTGCGCCGGCGAAGTGATTTCCTCGCCTAGTTCCTGCGCGCGCAATGCACGGTCTACCAGTCCCATCGCCATCGCCTTGCGCTCGCCCTGTCCGAAAGTCAGGCCATACCCACGCGTGAAGCGCGCCGGCTCGGTATGCGAACCCGCGAACTGGTTCACCATCTGGCATTCGGTGACATCGATGTCGCCGATGTCGATGGCAAAGCCGAGTTCTTCGGGCATGACTTCCACCGCCACCTTGCCGTAGCGGATCTCACCGGCAAACGGATGGTTGTTGGCATAGCCGCGCTGGGTCGAATAGGCCAGCGCCAGCAAAAATCCTTCGTCGCCGCGTGCCAGGTTTTGCAGCCGCAGCGCGCGTTCGGCTGGAAACTGCAAGGGCTCGCGCGTCAGGTCAGGAGGTGCCGGATCACCCTCGGCTGGCTGCTCGACTTCGATCAGTCCTTCAGCATTGAGGAAATCCAGTACGCAGGGCATCGATGTCGGGGCTGCATCGTCGGGCTGTGGCGTGACGACATCCTCGCCGCGCGCCGTTGCCTCGGCCGCCAGCGAAAAATCCAGCAGGCGTTGTGTGTAGTCGTATGTGGCGCCCAGTATCTGGCCGCCCGGCACATCCTTGAACGTGGCTGAGATGCGCCGCTCGATTGCCATGTGCGAGGTATCGATCGGCAGTGTCGACAACAGGCGCGGCAAGGTAGTGCGGTAGGCGCGTAGCAGGAAGATCGCTTCCATCAAATCGCCACTGGCCTGCTTGATGGCAAGCGCCGCCAGGTCACGGTCATACAGCGAGCCTTCGCTCATCACGCGCGCCACAGCTAACGGCATCTGCTCGCGAATTTGGGCAACGCTCAGCTCAGGAACCGCGGTGTCGCCGCGCCGCATACGGGCCAGTGCTGCATAGGATTGTTCGATGGCTTTTTCGCCACCCTTGACTGCGACATACATGAGGTGTGCTCCGGAAGGAAGTGATCAGGGCGCGATCTGCGTGGTGCGTGGCAAGCCTGCGATCGCGGCACCGCAGCAAAAAATGATATCGACGCCGAGCGGAAAGCGTGCACCGTTGGCAGCCCAGAATTGGCGAAAATCGTCGGGCAGGCCGCTCACGCGCAACGTCCGGGTGCCGTCGATGCCGGGTCCTGATAACGTCATGGTGGGACCATCGGTCAGGCTTGGGACTTCGATGAACAGGGTTGCCGAACGGTCGGGATATTCCATCGTGCCCTCGGCAAATCCTTCAAGGGCACTGGCCGACGCAGGCTGCGTGAGCACCGCGAAGTGCGCCAGCGACGGTTGCGCGGTGAGCGGACAACTGCAATGAAAGCGCAGGTAGGATTCGACCGCCGGTACGCGGGCCGCGTTGTCGAGCCAGACCGGCGTCTCGAAGTCGGCTAGCGTCAGGCACAGCGCCGTCATCGCTGACGACAGCGGCGCCGGGCCGGTGACCGCGACCGGCAGGGTCTGCAGCAGACCGGGTTCGGCCAGCGCCTGCAGTATGCTGCGAAAGGTCGATTGCGCATCGTGAACATTGTCGTCCCATGCCGGCAGCAATCCGTGATCGGTTGCCGTATTCATGCGTTTTCTCCGCGCACCATCGTCATGAAGTCGACCTTGGTGGCCTGTGCCTGCGCCTGGGTTTGCGCGCGCTGTAAAGCCAGGGCGGATTCGATTGGTTGCAGGATAGTCGAGTTGATCGTGGCATGGGCATCCGACTGCAGGAGCGCATCGAACAGGGCCGCCCATTGCGCATGGCGCAGGTCGCGTCCGGCAACGTAGGCCACGCCCATTTCGCCCGACGCCAGTCGCAGTGCGCAGCGCGTGACCGACATTTCGCCGAGGTTGAACTGGGCACCGGTACCGCCGGTTCTTGCCCGCACCATGGCAAGGCCGGTTTCAGGTTTGCGCAGCCAGGCAAAGTCCGGCAGGGTACCGAATGCAGCGACCGCATTGGCCAGCAGCGCCGGTGGCGCTTTTGCCAGAATCGACATCCAGTGCGCCCTGTCGATGTTCGAATGTGAAGTAGTCATGACGTGGATTGGACCACAGGAAGATGAAATCTTCATGACATTAGATAACGTGATCGGTGCGCCAGTGTGCGATTACGGCGATGCGAACACGCGGATGGCGCGCGTCACAGCAGGCAGGAGCCAGTCGGTGTTAAAAGACGGCGGACAAATTGTCTCGGTAGTGTCGAGCAGCCAACATGCGCATTCAAAAAAGACCGTGCAGACCCTTTAAAACTCTTCCCACTCATCTCCGACGACCGGCTTGCCACGCCCAGTCACGGTGCGCGGCGCACCGGCCGGCATGGCCTTCCTCGCGATCGGCGTCGCACTCGTCTTCGCTTTTTGCGGCTTACCCGCCTGTGGTGCCACCGGCGTCTCTTGTGCGCCGCTGAACTTGAATACACTGACAACCTGCGCCAGATTGCCGGCCTGGTCCTGCAGCGACTCGGCGGCGGCGGCGGCCTGTTCGACCAGCGCTGCATTCTGCTGGGTCGTCTGATCCATTTGTGCGATCGCTTCGTTGACCTGTTCGATGCCGGCGGTCTGTTCCCGGCTTGCCATGGTGATTTCCGCCATGATGTCGGTGACACGCTTGACGCTGGCCACGATCTCGCCCATCGTCACGCCGGCCTGATCGACCAGCTTGGTACCGGTAGCCACTTTGTCGACCGAATCGCCGATCAGCGCCTTGATTTCGCGCGCGGCGCTGGCGCTGCGTTGCGCCAGATTACGCACTTCGGTAGCGACCACTGCGAAGCCGCGGCCTTCTTCGCCGGCGCGCGCCGCTTCCACCGCAGCATTCAAGGCGAGAATGTTAGTCTGGAATGCGATGCCGTCGATGACGCTGATGATGTCGACAATCTTTTTCGACGAGTCGTTGATCGATTCCATGGTACGCACCACGTGTGCCACCACGGTGCCGCCTTGCACGGCAATGTGCGAAGCCGACAGTGCCAGTTCATTGGCCTGGCTTGCATTGTCGGCATTTTGCTTGACAGTGCTGGTCAGTTCTTCCATCGACGATGCAGTTTTTTCCAGCGAACTGGCTTGCGTTTCAGTGCGCGACGACAGATCCTGGTTGCCGACGGCGATCTCGCGTGACGCAGTGGCGATGGCGTCGGTGCCGGTACGCACCTGGCCGACGATCGAGACCAGATTGTCGCGCATGGCTTTCATCGCATACATCAGGCTGGTGCGGTCGTTCTCCCTCAGAGCGATCGTCACGCCGAGGTCGCCATCGGCGATGCGAGTGGCGATGTCGGCGGCCGCGCCGGGTTCGCCGCCCAATTGTTTGACCAGGCTGCGGGTAATAAAAAACGATGCCAGCATGCCGACCAGCAGTGCTGCGGCACCGAAGATACCCACTAGCATTTTCCCCATGTCATTCTGACTGTCCAGATCGGCGGCAATCGACTTGATCTGACTCGCTTCATACTCCACCAAGGCGCGGATGCCCAGCAGGTAAGTCGCCAGCGCCGGCGCGACATTGTCGGTATTAAGTTTCTTCGCCTCGTCCTCGTTGCCCTCTTTCTTGGCCTTGACTACCCGTTCGCGCGCGGCCAGGTAGACCGCCCGCTTGCTGGCGATGTCGGCATACAGCGCGGTTTCCTGCGCATTATTCTTGAAGCCAGCGAGGGTTTTCTGGATCTCCGAAATACGACCGGATACGTTTTTCATCGACTGCTCGATCGGCGCGCGGGTATCGCCGTTGGCAATCTCCGCGATGGCGACGCTTCGCACGCCATTGGCTTGGGTCGAATCATGCCATTCGGTGATCAGGCGCTCCTTGACCAGTGCATCGTTGACCAGTTTGTCGGCGAGTTCGCCATCCTTGTGCAAGCTCCAGAAACCGGTGCCGGCGACCAAGATCAGCAAAGTCAGCACGGCGGCAAAGCCCATTCCAAGACGCGTACCTACGTGTAGATTTTTAAAATGCATATGCCGATCCGGTAGGGTTTCGATGTCGATTTTGATATGGATTTCGAGGGCTGTTGCGATGCGCATCGAATATAAAGTTTCCTCAATGAATTATAAAAGTTTCGGTTTGCCGGAGCTAGCACGGGTTCTAAAATTTCGATCGCGCGACGCTAAATGTGCCGGAAATGTCAATAACCGGTCACAGTCAGCGGTTAATATGGTGAAAAACCCATCTTTCGGATGAAACATGATGATGCGATTCACGGTACACGGCAGTACCAGCCTTATCCCAATGGCTAACGCACGCGCAGTTGGCCAGCCAGTTGATATCATGATCGTCGATCAGCATATCGAACGCATCGAATCCGCCGGCGCGCAGGGTCAGTCCAAAGGCGGCAGCCAGTTCGATGCCAGCGGACTGATGGCCCTTCCCGGCATTGTCGACATCCATGGCGACGCTTTCGAGCGGCAGATCCAGCCACGTCCCGAAACGGTGTTCGGCCACGATATCGCGTTGGCCGATACCGACCGCCAGCTCGCTGCCAATGGCATCACTACCGCCTGTCACGGCGTGACTTACTCGTGGGAAGGCGGCTTGCGCGGCCGCGAATCGGCCATCGCCCTGATGGACCAAGTCGACGCCCAGCGCGCGCTGTCCCATGTCGAGCATCGCATTCACCTGCGTTTCGAGAATCATCATGTCGACGGCTTGCGCGATGTGCTGGACTGGATCGAACAAGGGCGCATCGATTTTTTCGCCTTCAACGAGCATCTGCCGTCAATCGCCCGCAAGGCTGCGCGCCCTGAAAAGCTGGCCAGCTACGCCGAACGCGCGCGCTGCGACGGCGCGGCGTTCAAAGCGCGGCTACAGGCTGCCGAAGCCCGCGGCGACGAAGTCCAGGGTGCCATCGCCATGCTTGCCGCCGCATGCCGTCGCCATGGCATTCCGATGGCGTCGCATGACGATGAGACGCGGGCCGACCGTGAGGCCTACCAGGCGCTCGGCGTCACCGTCAGCGAATTTCCGCGCACCGAGGAAGCCGTGGCGAGCGCAAAGGCACTGCGTAACCTGGTCGTCATGGGCGCGCCAAATGTGCTGTTGGGTGGGAGCCACTGCGGCAGCCTGGGCGCGGCAGATACCATCGGTCGCGGCATGTGCGACATCCTCGCGTCCGATTATTACTATCCGTCGCTGCTGCATGCGCCGTTCAAGCTGGCGCATCAGGGTGTGTGTTCGCTGGCCGACGCCTGGAAGCTGGTATCGTCCAATCCCGCGCGGGCGCTCGGACTGGATGATCGCGGCCAAATTGTCGAAGGTGGTCGCGCCGACTTGCTGCTGGTCAAGGCGTTGCCAGCCGGTGGCGTGCGCCTGGTGGCGACCATCGCCGCCGGAAAACTGGTCTACTGCGCCGAGCCCGAACGCTTTGTCGCGATGCGGTCCTATCCGCTGGCAGCATGACGCGTTACGCGCTGTATTTTGCGCCAGCCGACGATTCGCCCTGGTGGAGCGCCGGCTGCAGGTGGCTCGGGCGCGACGCCTCGTCGGGCGCCGAATATCCGCAGCGCGCCATCGCCGGCGTATCCGTCCCGATGCTGGCAAAGTTGACTACCGACGCCCGCCGTTATGGCTTGCATGCGACGCTGAAGCCACCGTTTCGGCTGGCAGAAGGCTTTTCGGAAGCGCATCTGGTGGCAATGGCGCACGCTTTCGCGGCGGTCCAGACGCCCATAGTGATGCAAGACGTGCAGGTGCGGCCGATGGGCGAATTTCTGGCACTGCGACCGGCCCTGCCACTTGAGGCAGTCAACGCGCTGGCGATGCGCTGCGTGGCGTTTTTCGATCTGCTGCGCGCGACACCGACCGCAGCCGAACTGGCCAAGCGCCGCAATGCGCCATTGAGCCCGCGCCAGGATGCGTTGTTGCGGCGCTGGGGCTATCCGTACACCGAGGAAGAATTTCGTTTTCACATGACGCTGACCGATTCGCTAGCCGGCCTCGATGGCGCTATTCGCCAAGCGGTTCACAAGGCAGCGCAAGATTGTTTTTCCGATGCGCAGGCGGCGCCGCTGACGATCGATGCCTTGACCATCTTCCAGGAAGAGTCGCCGGGCGCGCCGTTCAAGCTATGGCGCCGCTTCGGGTTTCAAGCCGTAATCGCGGACCGTGCGATGCCCGCACCCGGGCGCTTGTTTTATTTTGTCGGCGCTTCGGGCGTGGGCAAGGATTCGCTGCTCGAATGGGTGCACGACCGCATGCCGGCGAGCGCCGACCTGGTTTTCGCGCGCCGCGTCATTACCCGCGCCGCGCATCCGAGCGAACGGCATGAGCCGGTCACGCAGGAGATCTTCTGGCAGCAAGCGGAGGCAGGGCAGTTTTCGATGATGTGGCAGGCGCATGGCCTCTGTTACGGCGTTCGCCGGGGCATCGAAGCCGACCTGCTGGCCGGACGTGACGTGGTGATCAATGGCTCACGCGAATACGTGCCGCAATTGATGGAGCGCTTCCCGGATGCGCAAGTGGTATGGGTCGAGGCCGATGCCGCGTTGCTGGCCGAGCGCATTGCCGGACGTGCCCGCGAGTCAGGGCCGGCATTGTTGCGTCGCATCGACCGTGCGCTGCAATTTATGCCGCCGATCGAGCCGACCGTGCTGCGCATCGATAACAGCGGATCGATCGAACAGGCCGGGGTTCGGCTGATGCAGATCCTGACGCGCGGTTGATCATCGAAAATCCCTCACCGAAAAGCCGCGGGCCGTCGTTCGCGATCATTCTTTACATGAGCGCAATGCTCAAGCTGACGCCATGCTGCACGAATCCGAGCTGCTGATAGAAGCGGTGCGCATCGGTGCGCTTCAAGTTCGATGACAGACTCATCTTGTAACATCCGGCGTCGGCCGCCAGCGTCATCGCATGTCGGATCATGCGTTGTCCGAGGCCGGCTCCCCGTACAGAGCGGGCCACCACGACGCCGTCGAGCATTGCTTGCGGGGTGCCCTGATGCGAAGGACCGGCAAAGACCATCAAGCTGAACGATCCGACCGGGACGCCATCGCGACATAGTAGATAAACGCGAAAATCGGGATAAGCAGCCATGTCTGCAAGCACGGCGCGCATGTGCTCGATGGCCTCAGGCGTCACCTGTGAAGCTGGGGCGTCGTCCATTTCGGACAAGAGCTGCGCCAATGTCGCGGCATCATCGATGCGCGCAGTGCGTATGTCGATGGCAGATTGGAATGCACTCATGGAGGAGTTCCTTTTTATGGCGGCGCGACATTACAATTAATTTCGTAATTGTTGCTTTGAAGATAAAATAGTTAAGCGCCCTTGACCCTCAGCCGTCGATCCGGGCGTGGCCGACAGGATCCGCAGCGGGTCTGAAGTCAATCCCGCGACCGCGGCCGATAAGGGCTGCACCGACTAAACTGGGAGAGACATGAACCAAGAACGGCGTCACGTCGTGCGGCAGTATCTGAGAGTCAACGCTATGTTGCACGTCGGGCACGCACCGGCAGTTGCAGTCCATACCATCGACGTCGGCCTGGCCGGTATGGCACTCAACGCCGCGCATCCTCTCGCCGTCGGCGCGACCGTGCAACTTCGTTTCGACGTCCCGGTCGATGGCAAGCTCGAGTCGGTTACAACCGACGGCAGCATTTCGTACTGTGTCCCCGCAGCGCCAGGCTTCAAGGTCGGGATCATCTTTGAGACACTGGATGCCGATGCGAAGACCTTGATCGTTGCTTACCTGGCGACCTGATTCCTTCATGCTGCACGTAATGCAGCACGCGCTATCACCGTACCTAGCATGATGGCGACGAAATGCGGCAGCGAAGCCGTCGCCGCGCCTGGAACTTTGGCCAAATCGTCCCATTGCCGCAGGCGTACCGCATCGACGGCATGCGGTTGCAGGATGAAATCCGCCGCTTGCGCCACCGTGTAAGGACCACCCTGACGTTCCAGGCTATCCTTGGAGGCGGGTGACAAGGTGTCCCAATACCCGGCATCGCTGGCACACAGATAGCGCTTGGCGGCGACGTGCAGACGGATCGGTTCGGTCACAGCTGCATCGAACAAATTCGCCAGCTGTTCCGCAGCCAGTTCTTCATGCGGCCGGTGGTGGTCGTCGCCCAAGTGGCCGAGGTCGTGCAGCAGGGCGGCGGTGATCAGGCCTGCCGAGGCACCTGCGGCTTCCGCAAGACTTGCGCATTGCAGTGCATGTTCCAGCTGGGTGACGGCTTCGCCGCCGTACAGGCCATTGGCGCGGTTCGACAGGCGGTCGATAATGGATTCGATGGTCAGCATGATGTTTTAGATGAAAATCTTGCGAAGACGCGAGGACACCAGGTCGATCAGCGTGACGGTCAACACGATCAACAGCAGGACGGCAGCGGTCTGCTGGTACTGAAAACTGCGGATGATTTCCCACAGGATGACGCCGATGCCACCGGCGCCGACCATGCCGACCACGGTGGCAGAACGCACATTCGATTCAAAGCGGTACAGCGTG
>JACMQD010000212.1 GCA_014377155.1 Herminiimonas sp. | reverse complement strand
TGGCGTGCCGCCAAACGTGGTGGCATCGAAGCCGACAATGTTCGGGCTGTCGGTTGGCTGACCGACCACCGGCACGGTTTCGCTTTCCAGTTGTTCAAAGGCAGTTTGTCGTACGGCGCGGCCGATGCTCTCGATTGCATAACGCCCGCTATCGAGCAATCGCGCGTTGTCATCCTCGATGACGTAGCTCGATTTGCTGGTCAGTAAAAGTATTAGTGCCGCCGCCACGACCAGCATGCCGAGCGCCAGCGAAATCATCAGTTCGATCAGCGTCAGGCCCGATTGCGCCAGCGCACCAGATGCGGTGCGCGCTCTGGAGGTGAGCGAACGCCGTGATTGCGGCGGCAGGTGGTCAGTGTTCAGGCGTTGCGGCGTCATTGGGAGTAAGGCGCCAGAACGACTGCAACGCGCGGCGACGTGTCGTCCAGCGCGCGGCCGCTGGAATCACGTTCGGTCCAGCCGATCTTGACTGCCACCGGCGCGCCGGCAGCGCCGGTTCCGGCACCGCACCAACTGAGGTTGCCGCTTACCGGATCGACCACTGCGGCATCAAGGCAAATCTCGAGTCGACCGCCAGGCAGCAACTCGTAGACGCGTCGCTGCCATTCAGCGACGCTTTGTTGGGCCACCTGCACCGTGTCGCACGTCTGCAAATAGCAATTGGTGGCCGCTGCGGGCGGGTTTGTCGGCGTTGCATACCGCAATTGGAAGAACGGATTGGCCGCGGGCGCCAGGCGCGCTTGGGTGTCGTTGGCGCGGATTTCATCTGCAATCTGCACCGCCAGCCTAAGTGCGGTATCGTGCAAACTCGACTGTTGGGTGGTGCGTGCAGCGTTAAGCTGCATCATCGCCGCACCGATCAGGCCAACCGCGAGAACCAATACCGACACCAATACCTCGACCAGCGAAAATCCGGCCTGCTGCCGGGTCAGGCGGGTCAGGCGGGTCAGGCGGGTCAGGCGGGTCAGGCGGGTCAGGCGGGTCAGGCGGGTCCGGCGGGTCCGGCGGTCGGCAGAGGGGAAGGGTATCGGTGGCATGGGTCGGTGCAGGGGCAGGTAAAACAGGAATGGGCGCATTGCAGTCGAATTTAGCCTCTTTCACGAAGCAGCTTCTTCAAAAACATTACCTTCGGTAACTTAATGCAGCGTGTGCCGGGGCTTTTGTTCGCGCCTGCAGGGTCGAGTTCGGTCTTGCATTGGTCGTGACGCGCGCTATTGCCGCCACTGGCACAGCGTCGCGCAATTCAAAATATAGAAAATACCTATTATTTTTTATCATCTGAAACGTGCCACGCAGCCGATCGAAATCGTCGCTTCGCTCGACGACAGCAAGCATTGCGCCGGCATGCAGTCGCTCTTGCGCGATGTGGCCGAGTGCCCGCCGCTGGTGTGCCTTTCGGAGAGCCGTGAAGACAATCACCGCAAGCCATCGTTTTGCGTCAACCGGCCCAGCGAAAATCACGGCCCGCGTTTTGCCGGCTTGCCGGTGGGCCATGAATTCACGTCGCTGATCCTGGCCTTGTTGCAGATCGGCGGTTATCCACCAAAGGTCGAGGACGATGTGCTGGCGCAGATTCGCGCACTCGACGGCGACTTCGAGTTATAAATCTATGTCTCGCTGACCTGCCATAGCTGCCCTGATGTCGTGCAGGCGCTGAACCTTATGGCGGTGCAAAATCCGCGCATCCGCACCACCATGATCGATGGCTCGATGTTCAAGGACGAAGTCGAGGCGCGCAAGGTGATGGCAGTGCCGATGGTCTTCCTGGACGGCACCGAATTCAGCCAAGGCCGCATGAGCCTTGAAGAAATTCTTGCAAAGGTCGACACCAGCGGCATCGAGCGCGAGGCAAAGAAGATCGACGCCAAGGCGCCGTTCGACATGCTGATCGTCGGCGGCGTACCGGCCGGCGCGGCGGCTGCCGTCTATTCGGCCCGTCATGTGCGGGGCGTCCACCGGGCGTGGCGCGTGGCTTGGGAGAGGGACATGTCCGCATGTATGCTATTTGTCGTCAGTTTCTGCAACGTCCGATAATAAGAGCATTCCTGGGCTTGATTAGGGGAAGATGGCTGGCGCCACCAGACACACGCCAAGTGCGGCACAGACACGGCTGACGGCGTCGAAACGCGGCGCACCGCCCTGATCAATTCGGCTGAGAAGGCAAAAATAACCGCGTATCCCATATCACCGCCCGCGGCGCGCTCACCGCGATTTTGGCGGCATCGGGATGCGCCGGATTGATCACCACGTTACCCTCGTCACCCGTTACAACAGAGGGCACAAGTAACACCGCACTGCGCCCTTCCCGCACCCATCGATCGCCAAATTCCCGCGCCGCCACACTTTCCTGGTTACCCCACCCTGCCGGCAGCAGGCTGGGCGTGACCCTCTCCACGGCTACGCTGTCAGGAACTGTACCGACGACCCATACGTGCGTCTTCGGAACTTTGCCAATCCGGGTATGCACCAACACCTCCAGCATTGCCCCAGCATACGTCGTGGCACCATAAATCACACCCAATCCGGGACTGTTCCAGCGGCCGCCAAACCGCAAGGCGCCCGTAGCGTCCCACAACGGATGCCGGCCGTCGGCGATCCGAAAAACCTGCATCAGACAGGTAATCCGTAGAACAAATTCCAGAGCAGCGATTCGACCCGCCGCGCTCCGAGTTCACTCATCGATACTGCCAGTGGCGTGCGATTCTCCAGCAATGGATGGACGGCATGCAGGAAATCCCGCGCATCGCCTTCGTCGTCCCAGACATGCTGCGCCGTCGCAAACACACGTGCGAGGCGCTCTGCCCGTTCCGATTCGCCGGGCGTCAAGCGGGTGCTACGACGTTTATAGGTCGCTTCAGCAATGATGCTGTGCAAAATGCGTTTGCGCTCCTCTTCCGTGCGCCCCACATGCGCCACGCTCACGCGCAGCGCCGATTTCGGCAGGCCAGAACGCACCATGCCGTCTAGTTCGGAAAAGCTGTGTGGCGCCGGCACCAGCGCCATGACGGCAGCAATTTTTTCGGGGGTCACGGTTTGCATAGGTTTCTTAGGCAGTTCATCTGATCGCGCTTAAAGTATCATTTGATCCGATGCGCGTCAACCAGCGTCGACTTCCTGGATGACGGGTGCGCCATGGTGGCAACACGATTAGGGGAATAATCAACGTAGCGGCAAGATTGAGTGTGGTCTGCCGATTCGTCGCCTTTGGGGACTGGGCTTCCCCCGACTCCACGGACACATTCGTTAAGCGCACTGTAGATTTTCGAATTGTACTGGGCTGATGTAGCCGATGGTCGAGTGGCGGCGTTTCGGGTTGTAGAACCTTTCAATGTAATCAAAGACATCGGCACGCAGGTCATCGCGGGTCCGGTACTGCTTCCTGCTCAGTCGCTCGGTTTTCAAAGTTGAGAAGAAGCTTTCCATTGCCGCGTCGTCCCAGCAGTTTCCACGTCGGCTCATGCTGCAGGTGATGCCGTGTGAATCCAGCAGCCGCTGGAAATCTTCGCTGGTGTATTGGGCGGATTCAACTGGTCGGAATGATGCAGGACTGCTTGTGGCCTTCCACGTCTGAAGATTGCCATTAGCAAGGCGTCCATGACCAATTGTGCCGTCATCGTTGGCTGCATTGACGTGGCGAACCATACGTCTTGTCGATGGCCGCAAAGCTTTCGCGAATCCGCAAAAGGAGCGAGGCTGAGCTATACACGCGCAGAGGCGATCCGGCGTGGAACCCGGGTTGATCTGGTGCCGTTGGACCCGGCAAATTGGGCCAAAGGTTGGAGTGTCAGCATACCAACGGCCGCCAGTGTGGCTGAAGTGGTCTATTCGCGGCCTGCGGTGCCAAAGGGCTTGACGATTGAATGGCTTTTTCTACCTAAAACCGGGACTTCACTTTCTTACGACGGAACCGGCCGTATCAGGCAGGCGACCAATAGTGGCGCCGGACGGCAGGGATGGTGGCTTATCTCCATGCATGGGCAGCAACGAAAGCTCAGTGTCAATTCACTCGGACGCGCGGGTATTTGCGACGTGACGCAGCCCGGCTGCTGACACGACGGAAAATTAAAACGGGCAATCAGGTCAGGGCCTGATCACAGTGCCTTGATCTGATCCCAGTCCGTACTTCCTTGAAGTATCTTTTCGATGCCATCTTGCTTGATTGTCCGCATGCCTTCTGCCGTTGCCGTTTGCAGAATTTCAGCTGCGGTGACGCGTGCGTGGATTTTCTTGCGAATGGTAGCGGTCGAAATCAACAACTCATGTACCCCGACCCGGCCCTTGTAGCCGCTTTGATTGCAATGATCGCAGCCGGTTGAACGATACAGGCTGATTGTCCCGCTCTTGCCGCCATACTGCTCTGACCAATATTCTCGAAGCGCGTCCTGGCTCAGCTCTGTTTCGAAACAGTATTCAAAAACCAGCCTGTCGATATCTTCCGCAGTGGCCGCGTGGACCGTGCGGCACTGCATGCACAGGCGGCGCGCCAAGCGCTGCCCTACGATCCCTTGCAGGGCATCGGCAAAATTAAACGGATCAAGTCCAAAATCCAGCAGCCGCACCACACTTTCTGCGGCACTGTTCGTGTGCATCGTCGAAAATACCAGATGGCCGGTCAGGGATGCCTCGATCACGGTCTTGGCTGTTTCGGGATCGCGTGTTTCACCGACCATGATCACATCGGGATCGGCGCGCATGAAACTGCGTAAGACAGCTGCGAATGTCCAATCGATCTTGCTTTGTACCTGAACCTGCCGTAATCCATCCTGCGTGATCTCGATTGGATCTTCCACTGTCCAGATCTTGCGTTCAGGCGTGTTTATGTACGCCAGTAAAGCGTGCAGGGTCGTGGTTTTCCCCGAACCAGTCGGACCGCAGACAAAGAGCAAACCGTGCGGCTTGTGCGCCAGCTTCTTCAGACCATCGAGTGCATATTGCGAAAGACCGAGGCTGTCGATCGAAACGGCCTTCGGCGCGGCGAGAATTCGCATGACGACGTCTTCGAGGCCCTCCGTGGTCGGCATGGTAACCACACGCAGTTCAATTTTCGCGGGTCCGTATTGCTCGAAGTTGATCTTCCCATCCTGTGAGTGCCGCTTCTCGGAGATATCCAGGCGACTCATGATCTTGATGCGAGAAATCAACGCATTCCGGAAATTTGCCGGAATTTCAGAATAGGTTGACAGGACGCCGTCCTTGCGAAAGCGCACACGCGTTGGTCGATTACCTTTCATCGACTCGATATGAATGTCTGAGACTCCTTGTTCCGACGCATCGACAATGATTTTGTTCACCAGCCGCACCAGAACGTTGTCGGACTCTGTAATGGCGTTGTCCAACACCGTGTCGATTGCGCCGGCGCCCGTCCCGAGTTCCGACACCAGTTCTGCAATGTTTTCGCCATCACCGGACGGTCCGTAAAACTGATCGATGACATAGGTCAGATCATCGATCGATGCCATGACCGGATCAATCTTCAACTTGGTCAGGATGCCGAGTGCCTGCAGCGTCTGCGTGGCCAACGGGTTTTCAAGAGCCACCACCATGCGTGTCTCGGTACGGTACATCGGCATCGCCAGGTGTTTTCGCACGAACTCCGCTGGTACGGACTTGATCAGGTTCGGCTCGAACTGGAAGGTGCGCAAGCCGACGAACGGGATGCCGAGTTTTTGGGCGAGCACCCGCTTGATCGTGTCGAGTGTGACCACTTTCATCTCGACCAGAATGTCGCCGAGCGGCATCTTGCGGTCGCTGGCCTGCAATGCGAGCGCGCTTTCCAGCTGCTCTTGGGTAATGAGCTGCTCTTGCATAAGCGCTTCTCCAAGCCGGACTTGGGGCATGGATTTTTGTCTTTGCAGTACGTCTTCGAGCTGCGACTGGCTGACGATGTTTTGCCGTTTCAGATAATCGCCGAGCTTCTGGGTACGGAGATGGTCCTGGATTTCCAATCCTGCATTAACGGAATCGAGTGTGACAAGCTGTTCTTCGACTAGCAGTTTGCCAAGGTGCTCACCAACTTGATAACCGGTCATCGCGCTGGTAGGAATGAACCAACGCAGCACATTGTTCGCATGCGTCATCAAGAAAAGGAACAATCCATACGGCTCTGAGAGGTAGCCGGCCGTATCGGCCACCATCGGATCACCCTCCCTGAAATAGACCGTGCATTTTTGCGTTGTCGTCAAATCCCGGGTGCCGTCCGTGCGTTGTGAAAGCTGAAGGCGAGTGAGTCGGATTGGGTCAGTCAGCCGGATACTCTTGATCGTTTCAAAGCGAATCTTGAGCAGATCCTTTCCGCGCTTGGGCAGAAATTCAATGAGGCCGTTTGCAGTATCTAGATTGAGTACCAGGCCGGCCTGCCACCGGCCATCTGCCATGGTAACTACCGCCGCGGGTGCGTCGGCACCCGCTTGGTCAGCGGCCGCGCCCGCCAGCAGCTCATAATAAGACGGGACCGGCCAGGTGAAAGTATCGTTCATTCATGCTCCATTGACCGCGCACGCATCGTGCACTCCGCACAAGTCTAACAAGAATTGCGGAGGATCAAGCTGATTTGGCTGACATGGTCTGAAAGAGGTTATTTCCTGCGGCTGTGCCAGTCGTAAAGGCTATGGCTTGAGAGCGGATTCCGGGACGATCCCGGCCGCAGCGACCCGGCGGCTGACATAAATCTCGGCTGCCGAAAACTACTTCAAAGCGGGGTGTCATCGAAAACATCGCCGCAGCCTTGGAGCTTTTACCGTATGTTCGTTACCGAACTGTTACGTGTGGTCATTTAGACTATCTTCGTACAATCATGAGAGTGCCGGACGTCATGCCATTGGCCTCAGGCGCAGCGATGTCTTCGCGTCAAGCTGCTGTTTCCCGCGCTCCCATTGCATTGCTACGACCGTAGCAAGTTGTGTTTCGAAACAACCTCATCTTCAACTTCAAAGGATCCCACCATGGAATCGACTTCTAACTTTCCTTCCGGCACCAATGGTTCTGCAACTCCTGGATCGCGTCCCGATCTGGTTGGCGTGTCTGGTCACGCGGCCGTCGACAAGGCCGGTGACATCGCGCGTCCGATCCTTGACCGGGTTGCCGGTGGTGCGCATCAGGCGGTCGACAGCGTGGGCAGTGTTGCCCGTTCGGTACAAGGAAGCACCAGTGCCGCGCACGACAAAATCGATGCTGCAACAGATGCCGCCCGCCCAGCGGTTGATCGTATCCTGACGGGCGCACATCAAGCAGTTGACAAATTGTCCGGCCTTGCGGCAGTAGCTGCGGACTCGGTCAATGAGAAAAGCGCTCAGATCAAGGAGGCGCATGCGAAACTCATGGCCAACGGTCGGACGCAAGTGCGTGAGAAACCCGCAATGGCAATCGGTATCGCTGTCGCAGCTGGATTCATTCTCGGAAGACTCCTGCGCGCACGCTAACAAAAGCGGATTTGCATCGAGACCCGGCAACGTGTTGCCGGGTTTTTTTGTGCGGTGCGCCCAGCATGGGCGCACTCCTGTGGGTGCAAGTCCCACCGCGAGCTGACCACAGTGAGCGAAGTAAAGCGCAACTGCATGAGGGCAACCGAGTGTGGGAAGGAAGCGCGGAGCATAAATCATGAGCCGATGGACAAGAACTGCATAGAAGGCGCTGGCAACCAGGGCGAGCGGGCCGAAAACCGCGAAGCTCTTGTGGTCAAGGAGCGGTGGAGTAGATGCGGCGGTTATGTGATGAAGGAGTGCGGCCCTTACCTGGGGACGCCCCGCCTTGTGCCTGAAAGGGCGACGACGCGAGTCGGGGGAGCTGCTGGCGTGGATGGACTGGATATCAACCAGACTTCCCGTCATCTGGCGACCGCGTGGCCACACATCCGGGAACAACTGCTGGCGGGGACGTACCGGCCCAGCCCGGTACGTCGGGTAACGATCCCGAAGCCCGACGGTGGCGAGCGCGAGCTTGGCATCCCGACGGTGACGGATCGCCTGATCCAGCAAGCACTGCTACAGGTGCTGCAACCGATACTTGATCCCACCTTCAGCGAACATAGCTACGGCTTCCGGCCGGGCAGGCGTGCGCACGATGCGGTGTTGGCAGCGCAATCGTATGTCCAGTCTGGCTTGACGATCGTGGTCGATGTTGACCTGTCGAAATTCTTCGACCGGGTTGACCATGACATCCTGATCGACCGCCTACGCAAACGCATCGATGATGCCGGAGTGATCCGGCTAGTCCGTGCCTATCTGAACAGCGGCATCATGGACCATGGCGTTGTGCACGCGCGTGACGAGGGGGCGCCTCAAGGCGGTCCTCTCAGCCCGATACTGGGCAACGCGATGCTCGATGAAGTGGACAAGGAACTGGAACGGCGCGGCCATCGCTTTGCGCGCTACGCCGACGACGCGAACGTCTACGTGCGCAGCGTGCGGGCGGGTGAGCGGGTGATGGCGCTGCTGCGGCGCTGCTATGCCAAGTTGCACCTCGTGGTCAACGAAAGCAAAAGTGCCGTCGCTAGCGTCTTCGGCCGCAAGTTCCTCGGTTACAGTCTGTGGGTGGCGCGTGGGGGGCGAAGTCAAACGCAAGGTGGCCGAGAAGCCACCGAGCACGTTCAAGCAACGCATCCGCGAGCTGACCCGCCGATCTGGCGGGCGCAGCATGGCGGATGTGGTGGGGCGACTTCGCCCTTATATGCTGGGTTGGAAAGGGTATTTCCAGCTGGCGCAAACCCCCAGTGTCTGGCAGAAACTTGATGAATGGCTGCGTCACCGGCTGCGAGCTATCCAGCTCAAGCACTGGAAACGTGGAACGACCATGTATCGGGAATTGCTCAAATTGGGCGCAACGCCGTCGGTCGCCTACCGAGTGGCTGCCAACAGCCATCGCTGGTGGCGCAATAGTGCCAAGCTGCTCTCAACAGCGCGCTCACTATCGCGCACTTCGACCGACTCGGCTTACCCCGCCTGTCTTGACCTCAACTACTCGAACCGCCCGGTGCGGACCCGCATGCCGGGTGGTGTGGCAGGGGAGCGGTCCATCTGGACTGCCCCCTATGCCGATCGCCAGGTTTTAGTGCCGCGTGAAAGCACATCTCGTGTCAGCGCGATAATCTTTCATCCAGGGATTCCCGGCCAGTACGTGCGACTTACTTCGGCAAGAAGAAGACGGTGGTAGATAGGTCGGTGGACATCCGGTTCCTGTTTCGCGTACAGTTAGTTTCCGCATGATCTTTGGAGCCTCACTTTCCCATGACTCAACACGTGATCGACACACAAATCTCCCCTGA
>JACMQD010000211.1 GCA_014377155.1 Herminiimonas sp. | reverse complement strand
CATTGAACAGTCAATTCGTTTGCGCCTGATTTATCTTGTGGCATAAGCTGTTTATAGTGTGGTTCATGGCAGCAGGCCTGCCCGCACACCGGAGTCTATATGAATTACCGCAATCTTTCCCCCGCTTTGGCGGCTGTTCTCTTGACGATCGTATCGATCGGGTCGGTGGCGGTATTCGATAGCGAATCCCGAGCCACCGGACCGTTGCAGGCGCAGTCTGCCGGTTTCGACGCGCTTGCTCAACAGGTCTTCGGTGGCGTCACGACGCTGCCTGTGCTCACCAGTGCCACCACTGTCACCAGCGACGAGGTCGCATCCAAATGACCAAATTTTGTCCCGATGAAGCGGGTTCGTCGAGCATGGCCGCAGCGGCGGACTTAATCGCGCTGCACGCCGGAGTAGCTGTGCGCAAAATAATGGTCGAGGGTGCGCAGCGTCCGCTAGATGCGCGTCTTTACACGCCAGAAGCGCCAGCCGCCGCACCAGGCTTGATCATCTTTTTTCATCAAGGCGGATTTACCGGGGGCGGCCTCGATGACGGCGAAGAGTTCGCGCTGGCACTGGCATTGCGAACCGGTTATCAAATTCTCGCGCCGACCTACACGTTGGCTGGCGAGAAACCGTTTCCTGCGGCAGCCGAAGATTCGCACGCGATATTGGTGTGGGGCACCAAAAACCCATCGATATTGGGATGGAACGGCAAGCTTTTCCTTACCGCCGGCATTGAAGCAGGCGGTAATCTGGCCGCCGTATCGGCATTAATGGCACGCGACCGCGGCGGTCCGGCGCTCGCCGCGCAAATTCTGATCATGCCGATGCTCGATCCAGGCCTGACGACCTGTTCGATGCGCGATCTGACAGCCGATACCGGCACGGTCGATGTCGCAGACGCCTGCGCTGCCGGTTATCGTGGATATCTGCCACGTGCCGCCGATCGTGCCCATCCGTATGCGTCGCCGTTGCAGACGAGCCGGCTCAAGGATTTGCCGGCGGCGCTGATTCTGTCCGTCGAAACGGACCCGTTGCGCGACGAGGCGGAGCAGTACGGTGCCAAGTTGATTGCTGCTGGTACCAAAACACTGGTCAAGCGCCTTAGCGCAACACGATTGCAGGAGCCCGGAGCACGCTGCGAATGCGCCTCCAAGGTCAGTGCACTGAATGAAATTGCAGCTTTTATCGACGGTCTTGATCCGGACGCGGCATGAGTCGAGCGGCGAATATCGTTGGGATGTGAGGCAGGACTGCGCGATAGGCCGGTAGCCGGCGAACTCGACAGTAAAACATGGCCTGTTTGCCGATATGGCACAGCATCGGTCATGTAACACTATGACCAACTCCTGAGACCGACAATGCCTCGTGGAGGTGACCCTCAATTTCTGACGGTCGATCCCAACACTGCGAGGTTCCATGTTCTACATGACAGTCTTAGGCCTGTTTCTTGCGATTGCCGCGATTTTTTCCGGTCAAATGCTGGAAGGTGCGTCGCTGTCGGCGCTGTTCCAACCTGGCGCGTTCTTGATCGTCTTTGGCGGTACGCTGGGTGCGGTGGTCGCGCAGAGTTCACCTAAGGACTTCAGGACGGGCATCAAACTGCTGCAATGGTTATTTCATCCACCCATTATCGACCGACAGCATTACATCGATGAAATCGTCGGCTGGTCGCGCATCGTGCATCGTGATGGCGCGCTAAAGCTCGACAGTCTGGCTGAAGCGATCGAAGACCCGCTGCTCAAGAGTGGCGTCGAAATGATCGTCGATCATTTCGATCCCGAATACATCCGCGATACTTTGCTGATGGACGTGCGCATTCGTGATGCGCGTGTGCGGCACGCCGCAAAAATGTGGGAGTCAGCCGGCGCTTATGCACCCACCGTCGGCATCCTGGGTTCCGTAATGGGCCTGCTGCAAGTGATGAATGGCCTGGGCGATATTTCCAAACTCGGTGCCGGCATTGCGTCGGCCTTCGTGGCGACGATCTACGGCCTGGCGCTGGCCAATCTGGTATTCCTGCCGTTGGCGGCGAAACTGCGGGCAATCATTTTTGAACTCACACTGCGTGACGAACTCCGCATCGAGGGCCTGACGATGATCGCCCAGAACAAGCAGCCGCGTCTGGTCGAACGCACGCTGGTCGCGGCTGGCGAGAAAGCCGATAATGTCATCAGCATCCGACGCACAGCGTAATGCGCAAGTTCATTTCATTCGAGGGTGACACCGAACACGTCGAAGGCGCCGGCGCCAACCGATGGGTAGTGTCCTACGCCGATTTCATGACGTTGCTGTTCGTCCTGTTTCTTGTGCTCTATGCAAAGCTGCCTAAACAACCGGAAGCGCCTTTTCCAAGGATGCCAACCAAAGAAACCGGCATGATCCCGGGAATTCGGGCGCGTCCGCCACAACCTCAGGCGAAAGTAGCTGCGGCCACTCCGGTCGTGGCTTCAGTCAAGCAACAAGGCGTACTGGAAGACCTGGCGCGAAGTCTCGGTGATCTGGTGGAAGCGGGTGATCTGACACTCGTCATGCGCCCCGACGGCGTACTGCTGGAAATAAAAGATACCGCGCTGTTCGCGAGCGGTACCGCACAATATGCGTTAAAGGCAGGCGCCATCATTGCCAAGATTTCCGAAGTGCTTGAAACCGGAAACAATCTCGTCGTCGTAGAAGGCCACACCGACAGTATTGCGATAAAAACGCCACAGTTCCCATCCAACTGGGAACTCTCCTCGGCGCGTGCTGCATCGATCGTACGTGCCTTGCAAGAGCGCGGCGTCGTATCTACCCGGTTGACCGCGTCTGGACTAGCCGATACCAGACCAAAAAGTCCCAACGATACCGTCGAGGGTCGCCGTGAAAATCGGCGTGTCAGCCTGCTCATCCTCAACAACTGAGTTTTATTGTGGCGATTTAACTGACCGTTTCGTGCGTAACCTCGATCACAGCTTTACACGTCCGGCATTTGTTCTTGCCAACTTTGCTTTACGCCACGATGAGCTCGTTTGTTCAAACACTGTATAGTTAAATATTCACTATGCACACAACATCCTCATGCCAAAAATCGTTTTGCTGGAAAAAATCCATCCGAATGCGAAAGCGTTACTCGCCGCGCAAGGGTTCACCGATATCGTGGAAGTTGCGGGTGCATTGGCGAGCGACGCCCTGATCGATGTATTGGGCGGCGCGCAAGCAGTCGGCATCCGCTCCCGCACCACGATCGATGCGCGCGTCCTCAAGGCTTTACCAGACCTAAGAACCATTGGCTGCTTTTGCATCGGCACCAATCAGGTCGATCTCGATGTCGCGGCCGAAATGGGTATCCCGGTTTTCAACGCACCATATTCGAATACCCGGTCGGTTGCGGAGTTAGTGATCGCCCAAGCGATTCTATTATTGCGACGAATACCCGAAAAAAATGCCAAAACTCATCGTGGCCTGTGGGACAAAAGCGCGCAAGGCGCATTCGAAGTCCGTAACAAGGTTCTCGGGATCATAGGTTACGGCAATATCGGAGCGCAGGTCGGCATCCTGGCTGAGAGCGTGGGCATGCGCGTCGTCTATTTCGACGTCGACAATAAGCTACCGCTCGGTAATGCCAAGCCACAGTTGACGCTTGAAGAGTTGCTGCATGTGGCCGACGTCGTAACCCTGCACGTCCCCGGTGGCAGCACGACCGAAAGAATCATCAATGCCGAGCGCCTGGCATTGATGAAACAATCCGCGGTATTGATCAATGCGTCGCGCGGTAAAGTGGTCGACATCGATGCGTTGAATTTGGCACTGCGTGGCAATCGGCTCGCCGGCGCGGCACTGGATGTATTCCCGGTCGAACCGAGCGGCGAAAAAGAGGAATTCGTGTCGCCACTGCGCGGTCTCGATAACGTTATTTTGACGCCGCACATCGGTGGCAGTACAGAAGAAGCGCAAGAAAATATTGGCCGCGAAGTCGCCGATAAACTCGCGCGCTTTCTCAACGCCGGCACCACACGATCCGCAGTCAATTTTCCCGAAGTCGCGCATCTTGAAAAACAGACGCGTAGCCGGATCCTCCATATTCACCGCAACGAACCCGGCGTCATCGCACGGATGAACCTGCTCTTCGCCGATGCAGGCCTTAATATCGTGGCGCAGCAGTTGCAAACCCGTGGCGAACTCGGCTACGTTGTCACCGATATCGATGCACAGGTATTGCCCGGCTTGGTGGAAACACTGCGACGGGCGCCCGCGACGATTCGCTGCGAGCTACTCGCGTCAGTGTAGCTTTACGGCGGCCGAAAGCTCAGGCGAGGGATGTCGAATCCTGCATGATCGGAATCATGCAGGATTCGACATCGCCAGCGACATTACACGCTTGCTAGTTGCATGGTTTTCGGCTTGAACTGCTCAGGACTGATGCGAAACTTGCGGCGGCGATCACCCATGATATTGCGCAGGTCGCGAATCGACAAAGCGCTCATTTCGTGCATCCGCAATAATAGCGACGCACTGACCGGAAGCCGGCGATGGCGAATTTTGCTGATCACCGGCGGCGCGACTTCAAGTGCGCGTGACAATGCCGCATCGTTTTTCAGCTGGAATTGGGCCATTAGCTGATCGAGCAAATGGTTCGGGTCGTAGTTTTTATTGGTCATGATTCTCTTAAAAGTGAAAATGGAGGAGTGGCCCCAAAACCATTCGGTGCCGTGTGGACTCGACTACGTGCAACTCACCGGAATTTCGCCAACGTGATCACGTCCCGGTGCGGACGCTTCCCGGTAACGCCGGGATCGGTAAATTTTTTTCATAAAAAATAGTGACTTAATATTTTATTAAACAATAGACAATGTTTTGTATAAATACAATTCAATTTGTTTCAACAATACTGTTCTTGATCTATTGTTCGTCATTTAGCGGGTAGTGGTCACCGCGCGAAGGTGCGTAGCAACCGGCTTCGATGCATTACGTGGAGTGTTGTCTGCATCGGTCATGCCACAACGGACGCCGGCATTGGCAATGGCGTGGGTTTTGTTGTCAGCGATTGCCCTAAGCAGCGTAATTTGTCCGCACAGGGTAGGGCAGACGCACGGAAAATCGAAGATGAATTCAGTGCGCAGGACTTCGATAACCGAAGTGATAGCGAGTCGGTGGTGCCGTTTCGTCGCCACCGCGGGCTTGGCATTCGGTCAAGCCAGACGATCGAGAATGTTCGATTCCATGTACAACGATACGACCAAGCTCTATCAAAAGAAATACGCGAAGTCAAATCGTATACCGCTAGCCGAGCTGATGCTGGCAACCTCGTGTTCGTTACGCATGCCTCAAATATTCAGGCGTTGATTGGTTTTTCAGTTGCAACGGGCAAAATCATCGTCACCAAGTTCAAGGGCGTCAAATTCAAAGTTATGGCGCGGTTCAATCCATTAGCAGGGTAAACGCGGTCAATAGCGGATTAATGGCAATGATCGGTCGCGATGTCCCGCACAGCAGAGGTGTCCCATTGCCTTCTAAACAGGTGAATTTTGCTTAAAGAGTCTGACAACGGCACCCGCAAGTAGAGTTTGTTTAATCGGTCGCGTCAGCATTCCAAGCGCGAAGCCGGCCTTCGGCATTGATCTGTCGAAATATCGGCTTTGCCCCAATGATCGGTTAGGCAGACTGCGGGATTGATTAAACACTGGTGTAGATCGCAAAATCGATCGTGAAACGAATACGCTTCATTCGCTTATTAATTACGCATAATCATCGTTATGTAAAATATCAAGTTTATCGTTAGGTGGATACCTTTCCTGATCATCATGATTCTTCCGACAATCGTAGCGAAAACATCAGTGCTGCCAAATCAATGTTCTGACAAGCCATTCCTCACTAGGCAGCTTCCGAAAGCACTTTTTCATTCAAGCTGTGACCTTGCACTAACGCTGTCATGAATCTCGAACGAGTGATTCCGTAAGCTCGTCGTGCCGCTCTCTGTCGTCCTTATGCAGATACGTCGCGGTCGTAGAAATATTGGCGTGGCCCGCAGTGTCCTGCAGCGTTTTCAATGAAACATCATTGTTTGCGTGAATTGTCAGCATCGTATGGCGTAGCCAATGCGCCGATGCGCGCCGCAGTGACGCCGCCGAGTCGAAGTCGTTTTCGGCTTCTGCCAGATCGGCCGCTTTGGAAAAAAGCGCCTTCATCGCGTTCGAAGCCGCCTCATCGGTTACCGACGAGAGCGCCGCAGAGCGAGTCGACAGCACCAGTGGCGTGGCATCGTCACGGGTCGCATGCGGCAATAATCCGAACGCGCTTCGATAGTTTCGCAGGGCCGCCAACATTTGCGGTGCGACCGGCAAACGTCGGGGCTTGGCACCTTTGCCCATGACGTCGAACCACCAGCGCTTGTCCCCTTCCACATAGATTGCGCCCATAGATGCTGCGGTCAATTCGGCCAGTCGGGCGCCAGTAGTGATGTAGCTTTCGAAAAGGAAGCGGTCGCGCGCCTGCGCCTTGACGGCAGTTGGCGTCGCGGCACGTCGTTGATCGAGTGCCACATAGACATGATCGATGGCCGGTTCGTTCAGGTAGCGGGTGACGCGGGCATTACGTGCCGTTTTGATGTTTTTGACGAGCGCGCCCGCATTGCGTTGCAGGTAACCGGCATTGGTGCCGAATTCAAGCAAGGCCTTGACGACTTGGAAAGCCTGGCGAACGCTCGGTTCGGATAAGGGGCCGGAAAAAGGCCGCCAGCGGCCGTCGCCGCGCGGCCACTTCGTCGTACAAATCCAGGTCTCCTCAGGTTGCGGATCCTTGAGAAAACCTTTGTAGGCTATCAGGTCTTCGATCCTTAATTGACTCAGCGTTTTGGACTGAAATCGACACCACAGCAAGAACCGACTAAGGTCTTTTTTAGTCGTTCTGATCGAGTTTTCGGATAATTCATTGCTGTATAGGAATGCGCGAGCCAGCTCAGAATCCGTTTCCGCTGATACTAACCTGTCATGCCTCGGAGAGGTGGAGTCGTAAAAACGCTCTGCAATCGAACCATTGGTTGATGGATTTAACGGTTCGAGATCAATTATTTCGAATCTCTGCATGGTCTGCCTTGATGTATTTATTCGAGAAGCAGCGATATCGCTAAATTATATAACCAATTTCGATAAACTCGTGATTATTCGCGTAATCTCGATTAGTATATGTAAAGCGTAAATAAAATTACGCTTTATTTACGTAATTTTAATTATTAATTAATCTTGAATGGACCTCAGACTTGATACTTACCCGCCAAAATCTCACTTGGTCCGCTTGTGACGCCCTCGCGGCCGACGGTCGTAAGCCTTCTATCGGTTTGGTTCGAGACTGGACGTTAGCTACCGGTGGTGCCAAGAAAGGCAGCGATGGCGACGTTCAAAAAGATATCAATGCCTGGTTTGGCGATCTGCTGAAACTAAAAAAGGACAAAAGCATTGCCGACCTGCCTGATCCGGTCGCCGCGCTTGCACGTGATTTTTGGCGACTGGCGGTAGACGCCGCGAACGAGTCCATTGCGCATGAGCGCACGAAGCTAGATGCCGAAAAAACAGAGATGGAAAAATTGATTGATCTTGCGCAGGAAGACACGGTTGCAGCAGTCGAGATCGCAAATCTTTTGAAGGGAAAAATTGCGATTGCCAATGAAGCGATCGGCGGTCGCGATCAAACCATCGGTCGCCTGGAATCGGTCGTTTTGGAGCAGCAAAAGCAGATCGAATCCAGAAACGACCGAATCGAAGCGCAAGCAGCGAATATCGCTCGCCTTGGCGAAGAAGGTGCAATTCTGCTCGTCGAAATGGAGGCTAACCGTAAGCATGGCTTACTGCAAATCGATCAGGCACGAGCAGCGTTACGTCAATATAAAGCCGAGTCGGTCAAGACCACCGAAGCGGCCCATTTCGCACTGGAACAACGTCGACAAACAACCTCCGCGCTGGAAACGGAATTGGCCGAAGTACGAGGTCGAATGAGTGCACTGGAAGAATCGATGGAATCGGGCAAGCAACGCATTGCTTCACTGGAAACTGAGCTTTCCTCCACCAGACTACTGCAGTCAGTAACCCAGTCGAAGTTACCGCAGCGCTCGGTGGGCGCGAAGGCAGGGACTATGGCGAGCACAAGACGGCGCAAGAAATGAAAAATTTCGGCGCGTTAGCAAATTAAATTCGCTAACCCGGCAGACTCGCTAAAGAACAAGAAGGGCGGCGCCCTCCCCGCCAGGCGCCCTGCCGGTTGCCGACATGATCAGGGCCGCATTGGCTGATTGTGCCTCTGACCCGCTTCCCTACGCAGGCGACTTTGTTCAGCCTATCTGGCGATAGCTAGCGCAGGCGTTGACGCCAGATGTTGCGGATTCGCCGTATTCAGGTCGAAGACCGCCACCGTCGCACCAAGTCGTACGGCTTTTGCCTGCATGGACTCTGCTGACGCCGCAGCCTCTTCCACCAGTGCCGCATTGTGCTGCGTCATTTCGTCCATCGTCGAAATTGCACGATTGACTTCTTCGATGCCGGCTCGTTGTTCCTGGCTTGCAGAGGTGATTTCGCTCATGATCTGGGCCACATGCATGACAGATTTGACAATAGCTTCCATCTGCTTACCGGCGTCATTCACCAGAATATTTCCGGCATCTACTTTCTTAACCGAGTCACCGATGAGTTCCTTGATCTCCTTGGCAGCTTGCGCCGATCGATGGGCAAGGTTACGCACTTCCGATGCGACCACTGCAAATCCGCGCCCTTGTTCCCCAGCCCTCGCAGCTTCGACGGCCGCATTCAACGCAAGAATATTCGTTTGAAATGCAATGCTATCGATGACGCCGATGATGTCGGTAATCTTGCGCGAGCTTTCCTTTATCGACGACATGGTCGTTACCACGCGACTGACGACCTCGCCGCCCAAAATCGCACTGTCGGATGCCGAGCGGACCAGGACATTGGCTTCGTGTGCGTTGTCGGCGTTGTGCTTGACCGTCGCGGTAATCTGCTCCATCGAAGATGCAGTTTCTTCGAGTGCGCCGGCTTGCATCTCGGTACGCGAAGACAAATCGGCATTGCCGGCGGCAATCTCATTGCAGACCGACTCGATTTCAACCGTGCCGTAGCGTACTTCGCTGACGATGCGCATTAAATTCTGGTCCATCTCACTGAGAGCGGTCAGCAAATCGCTGAGCTCATCCCGCCCTGTCACGGTAACCGCCATGCCGAGCCGCCCGGCAGCAACGCGTTCGGCAACATCGACTGCATCCCGCAGCGGGCGCGTTATGCTACGCGTCGTGGCCCAGGAGAGCGCACCGCCGGTTACAACGGTGACCAGGCCCATGAAACCGAGCAGCATCGAAAGACGTTGGCCAGCCGCTTCGGAACCGACGAGCAGTGCACTGACGGCACCTTGCTGAACGGCGATCAGCTTGTCAATTTCGGCGATGGTCTGCTGGTTGAGCTGATCGACGACGCTTGAAATGAGTTTACCGGCACGTTCGTTGGCGTAGTCCTTTACCAGCTTGATCGCTTCCTGGAATGGCTCGTCGGTCTTTTTGTTCAGCCTTACAATATTGGCAACGATCGCTTTTTCCGATTCGTCTAGGCCAAGTGCCGCAAGTTGCTGTTGCGCGGCGAGAAAACGTTTTTGCTGGATAGCGAGCTTGGCTTCTTCGCGCTGCATGTCGGGCGTGGTGTACTGCAGACCGACATTTCGCATGGCGATGGCGCCTTCGAGAATCGCACTTTTCAACGTATGTGCGGCGAGTGCCTTGCTGTTGGCACGTTGGACACCCTGGTTTTGCGTGGACCGTGCACTGGAACTGATGAGGATGTCCGCTACCAGCACGCACACCACTAGGGCGAGGATGATGCCGAAGCCGATGCTCAGACGTGCGCCGATCTTTACATTCCGTAATTTCATATTGTCTCCATCATATTATCGAGCGGGTCGGTTTGCCAACGTTCTAGGGTTGATCTCGTACTGCAACCGATTCTCAGCAACAATAGCACTAATGTTTCTCAAACCAAACAATAGAGAGTCCGTTTGCCTCGCATGCCTTACTTATCAGTATTTCTACGGTGGTCATTGCGACACAACTAGTATTTTTTACATCTGTGCCTGACTATTTTTTTCACGTAGCATCGGATGCACGAGACAATTATGGAGAACGCAATGACCGCTATTTTCGATGCAGGCCTGGAACGCAACGAGGCAAATTACACGTCGCTGTCACCGTTGACATTTATCGAGCGCGCCGCTGCAGTCTATCCAAACCATCCAGCGATTATCCATGGCGACGTGCGTCGGAACTGGGCCGAGACCTATGCCCGCTGCCGACAACTGGCGTCGGCGCTGCAGTCGCTTGGTATTGGTGTCGGCGACACGATTGCGGTCATGCTGCCAAATACACCGCCCATGATCGAGGCACATTTTGGCGTGCCCATGATGGGTGGTGTACTCAACGCGCTCAACACGCGTTTGGATCCATCGGCAGTTGCCTTCATGCTGGACCACGCCGAGGCCCGGGTGGTCATCGTCGACCGTGAATTTTCCGGCGTGATGAAAGCAGCACTTGCTTTGTGCGTCGTAAAGCCAGTCGTCATCGATGTCGATGATCCAGTGTATGCAGGCGCTGGCGAATCACTTGGTATTGCCGAATACGATGAATTCGTTGCGGGTGGAAACGCCGAATTTGACTGGGCGTTGCCCGCGGATGAATGGCAGGCAATCTGCCTTAACTACACGTCGGGAACGACCGGCAGCCCGAAAGGCGTCGTGTACCACCATCGCGGCGCATTCCTGAACGCGATTTCGAATGTCCTAGAATGGGACATGCCGAAGCATCCCGCTTACCTATGGACCCTGCCACTATTCCACTGCAACGGCTGGTGTTTCGCGTGGACCGTCGCCGCACGCGCGGGGGTCAATATCTGTCTGCGCAAAGTCGACGCCATTGCAATTTTCGGCGCGATCAAGGAGCACAATGTTTCGCATTACTGCGCGGCGCCCATCGTGCATAGCATGTTGCTGAATGCGCCTGACGAATTGAAGGCAGGTATTCTGCATAGCGTCAAGGCCATGGTGGCCGGCGCCGCGCCACCAGCGGCCATGATCGAAGGCATGGAGCAGCTTGGCTTCGACATTACGCATGTTTACGGATTGACAGAAACTTACGGTCCAGCAGCGGTATGCGTGAAACACGCTGCATGGAACAGTCTCGATATCGGAGAGCGCGCGCGCCTCAATGCGCAACAAGGTGTTCGGTACCACCTCCAGCAAGCGGTTACTGTACGCGACCCAGACACGCTTCAGGCAGTCCCTGCGGACGGCGAAACCATGGGCGAAATAATGTTTCGTGGGAACATCACCATGAAAGGCTATCTTAAGAACAAGGACGCCACTGCCGAAGCGTTCGCGGGAGGGTGGTTTCATACGGGCGATTTGGCGGTGTTGAATCCGGATGGATACATCAAGATCAAGGATCGTAGCAAGGACATCATCATTTCAGGAGGAGAAAATATAAGCAGTATCGAAGTCGAGGACGTGTTGTACCGCCATCCCGCCGTGATTGCTGCCGCGGTCGTTGCAAGACCCGATCCAAAATGGGGAGAGACGCCGTGTGCCTTCATCGAATTGAAAGCAGGCGCATCGTTGACACAAGAAGAGATCATTGCACACTGCAAAAAGCACTTGGCGGGTTTCAAGATTCCCAAGATCGTCTTTTTCGGAGAATTGCCGAAGACTTCGACAGGCAAGATTCAAAAATTTACGTTGCGGGAACAGATGAAGTCGACTCAGGCCATCGAATAATCGGGGGCAAGCTAAGTCGGTTAGCGTACAGACATTGCGCATCGAACTTGGATAGATTGAGGTTTTAATAACGGAGATCTTCATGCGACCTATCCTCTTGCGCCCTACCCTTGCGGCGACCGACGTGGCTCGAACATCTGTCCGTCGTATTTCGGTGGCCTTAGTCGTCGGTGTGGGTTCGCTCGCTGTCGTTTCTGCAGGTGCCGCCGGACATACCAGTGACGCGAGCGCGCGCTTCCAGGCTGAAAGCGCAGTCTGCAACAACGGCCAATCGAACCAGGATCGCGCGACCTGTCTGAAAGAGGCTGGTGCAGCACTGGATGAATCAAAAAAAGGTCGCCTCGACGAGGGCAAGGGATCATTCAAACAAAACGCCATGACACGCTGTGAAGCGCTGCCTTCCGAAGAGCGCGATGCATGTCAGCGCCGCATCGACGGCGAAGGTACGACGTCCGGTAGTGTCGGCAGTGGTGGCTTGCTGCGTGAAGTCGTGACGCCGGTAAAAAATTAGTTTAAAGCAGAAGAATGTCGAAGAACTTGACTTGTTAGTTCACAGAGCATAATCGTACAGATAACCGCTTTTATCTTTCGGAGCGGGTTCTTACCACCACCATCGCGCGATACCCTACAGTTGTGGTGGTGCCGGCGTCTTGGCAGGGCCGCGACGCCCGAACTGAATTTTGCGTCCCCGCCGACCATACAGGAAGCCATGACCGAACTTAAAAAATCGCCGAAACATTTTTCCATGATCCGCGGTTTTCATCTTGCGGATTTTTTGACACTCGGCAATGCCGCGTGCGGTTTGGCCGGAATATTTTTCGCTATGCTTTATGCGATGCAGCCGTCACCTATCCATCTTTTGTATGCTGCGGCAATGGCGCCTGCAGCGTTCATTTTCGATGTGCTTGATGGACGCGTGGCACGCTGGCGTAATCAACACTCTGCGCTTGGACGTGAACTTGATTCGCTGTCCGACGTTATTTCTTTCGGCGTTGCGCCCGCAGCGCTCGCATTTGCTGCGGGTATGCAGGGCAAACTTGACTGGATTGCCCTTATATATTTTGTCTGCTGTGGCGTAAGCCGTCTGGCGCGTTTTAATGTGACAGCGGAAAGCATGTCGGATGATGGTGGCAAGGTTGCCTATTTCGAGGGCACACCGATTCCTACCAGCGTTATCCTCACTGGACTACTCGCATTGGCGGCTTGGCATGACCGGGTAGGCAGCAATTTGGTCGGCGGCGCGTGGGCAATGGGGTCGTGGGTGTTACACCCTTTTTCGCTGCTTTTCGTTTTGTCAGGAACGCTGATGATTAGCAAAACCGTGCGCATACCCAAATTTTGATGCCATGGTCTCAACGATCTGCTATCTTGCCCCGATTTAGATACCTGCCGTGGTCATCTGACGCTACTAGCCATCAAATTTAGCTCTACTCCTAAACGGCCAACAATCTGCTTAATAAGCTTTCGGCACACGTCCCGATCACCGCCCATAAAAAAGCCCGCTAACCTTGCGGTAGCGGGCTAAATCCATTCCTAGAAGGATTGGAGGAGACATTTCCATAATACTGCACCGCACAACGACCCCCTAATTTTTATTTCGTATAACCGTCATTCAATAACCGTATATCTTATATATTTATTGGGTTCACCTAGCAATGATGTTTCCTTTTTGCATCAAAATTTGGCATCTTATCCCTGTTATAGTGCAGCATAAAATTGCTCTCTGGTTTATGGCTGCAAGGTTAGTGCACTCATATGATTCTTCTCGATCGTTTCGCTCTGCATAGTAAGCGCCTCATCTGAACCGTCTGGACGAAAGTGTCCAAAGAATCCACAGTAGTTCCCGTCAAATAAATAGCGGGAGCTACGATGGATTCTTTAGTTTCATCCAAGCGCAAGAAGCGGCGCCCGAATTTTTCATCCGAGTTCAGGCAGTCGCTGGCGCAGCAGGCTTGTGCTCCCGGGGTCTCGGTTTCGCAGCTGGCGCAGACCAACGATGTCAACGTCAACATGTTGTTCAAATGGCGCCGGCAGCTTGTTGCGGGCTTGTTCGATAAGCCTTCACCGGCGCAAGCCATGCTGCCGGTTACGATTGTCGAAACAGCGACGATTAAATCGCCTGTGGTAACGGCGAAACGCGAGACCAACCGTGCCAAGGCACCGTTGGCTGATGTCAGCATTGCGCGCCAAGGCGTCATTGAAATACAGATCGCCGAGGCGACCGTGCGCTTCGATGGTCACGCCGACCTGGCGACGCTGCGTGCGGTGGTGCGGATGCTGCGCGCATGATGGGGCTGCCGGCAGGCACGCGCATCTGGATTGCGGCAGGCGTGACCGACATGCGTGCTGGCATGAATGGTCTCGCCGCGAAGGTGCAGCTGACTCTGGACGACGACCCCTTATCGGGCCACGTCTTTGTCTTCCGCGGCCGGCGTGGCAACGTGGTCAAAGTATTGTGGGCCACTACCGACGGCGTATGTTTGCTTGCGAAGCGACTTG